>CAZYRM010000519.1:0-2709 GCA_964649705.1 uncultured Planctomycetia bacterium | reverse complement strand
ACGCGGTACTCGCTGACCTTGTTCCCCTCGATCTTCCCGTTGATCTTGACCACTTCCCAGCCCTGGATCCCGCGGATCGTCTTCGCGGCCCGCTTGATCCCCTCGTTGATGGCGTCCTCGACGCTCTTCGGCGACGACGAAATCAGCTCGGTCACCCGTGCGACGGCCATGACAACCTCCTCGTAAGAAACTCTGCCTTGAAGGGCGCGGAATCGTAGACGGCGCGAGGTCCCCCCGCAAGGAAAACGCGTGCCGAGTCCCTTGTATGGGATCCGTGGGCGGAGTAGAGTGCGATCAGGGAGAGAGGAGTCGACGCGATGACGAAACCGATCCTGGACGTGGTGCTTCGGTCGATGGGCAGGAGCGAATCGAAGGTGCGTGCGGTCTTCGACACGGGATCGCACTATTCGATCGTCCGCGAGGCGAGCCTGCCGCCCAAGACGTCGGTCCTGAAGTACCCCAAGGCGGAGACGCTCAAGGCAGCCGCTGTGGGAGGCAAGCTGAAGATCCTGGGTGCGACGGTCTTGATCGTCCAGGTCGGCGGAAAGCGCGTGAGGGACGAGGTGCTCGTCTCCCCGGACCTGAGCCAGGAGATGATCGTGGGCGCTGGGACGATGCAGAAGTGGGACATCAGCATCCACAACAACGGCGGTCGGACCCGCGTGACGGTCGGCCGCGACATCGACGACCCCGACGTCATCGAAGTGGACTGACCGGGGTCGCGCCGTCCGCCCGCTCGGCCAGTCCGAGACGCTCGATCGGGTGGCGGAAAGGGTCCAAGGACTCCTGAAGAGGCAACCGAAGTGCGCCGGGTCTCCCTCGCCTGCCTCGTCGTCCTGCTGCTCCCCGCGGGGTGCTGTACGCACCGTGCCCGCACGACCGCTTCCCCGCAGGCGGCTCAGGCACCTGCCCCGCAACATGAGACCGGGGTGGCCGGGAAGAGTCGCCCCAGGACGGACCCGCCGTCCGGGAGCGCCCCCCGGGGGCGGATCGACGACAGGGAGAGGATCACGATCGATTTCGAGGAGACGCCGATCCGCGAGGTATGTGCCTGGATCGCCGAGCACGTGGAGCAGACGATCGTGGTCGACACGGGGATCGAGGACAGGGTCTCCGTGGACTTCAGGAATCTGCACTACCTGGAGGCGATCGAGGAGGTCGCGGACCGAGCCCGGTGCGTGATGCGCCAGGATGGGGACCGGATCATCGTGGAGAAGCCGCCCCGCGTGAACATGGAGTTCAAGCGGGCCGACCTGCGCGAGGTGATCGAGCTCCTGGCCAAACAGGCGGGTGCGCGCGTCGACATCGACCCAGACGTCAAGGGCGAAGTGACCATGCGCCTCAGCGACGTTCCCTGGTCTCGTGGCTTGAAAGCCGTGGTAAACACGTTGGGGTACGGCCTCGTGGAGGAGAACGGCGGTCGCACGCTCCGTGTCGTGAATCCCTCGACCCATCGGCAGGACATGGAGACCCACATCCTACGCTTCGAGCACATCCGACCCGACGAGTACTACAAGGCCAGCGTGCAGACTGGCATCGGCGTCGGCGTATCGTCCGCAACGGAGGCAATCAAGGGCTTCACGCTTCTCGAGACCCTTCGGAACATGCTCACTCGTCCACCAGGAGGATCTCGCCATGCGCCTCCTATCGGGAGCCTTGAATACGATCCCGTGTCGAACAGCATGATCGTCACGGATTTCAGGCCCGTGGTGGAGCAGATGCGGAGCATCATCAAGCACCTCGACGCTCCGGAGACGAAACCGCGATAGAGCTCCTACCGTCTGTCCAGTCTCCAGGAAAGTGCGCACTCCTCGACTACGGAGTCAATCTCGTCCAGAGAACCGTGGTGGCCCTCGGCGCCGCGGACTCCTCGCAGGAGGAGAAGGATGTCTCCGCGAAGGCCGCGAACTCAGACCGTGACGGGACGCACCTGCGCGGGGAGGGTGGGCCGGCGGGGACAGCCCGAGGGAGCCTCACGTCTCACGAAGAGCAGTCTCGACCCCCGTCGTCCGTGTGTATGCTCGTCGTATATACGCCCGAGAGGGGTGGCACGGGAGATCAAGCATGACGGCGATGATTCAACGGTGGGGGAACAGCCTGGGCCTCCGGATCCTCAAGTCGATCGCCAAGGAGCTGCGACTGCGTCCCGGTTCCAAGGTCGAGATGACGATCAAGGACGGCCGCCTGGTCATCTCCCCCGCGACACGACGGCGGTACACCCTGGAGGACCTCGTGGCTGGCATCCGTCCGGGCACCCGCCACGGCGAGGTCCCCTGGGGCAAACCGCGCGGCGGGGAGGTGTGGTAGTGCGTGCCGCCATTCCTCCAGAGCGAGGGGACCTCGTCTGGCTCGACTTCGACCCCCAGGCACGGCACGAGCAGGCAGGGACCTACGCCGCGGGCGTGACGAGGGACCAGGCGATCCAGACCACGCCGACGAGCAGGCAGAGGACCGAGGCGGCCCCGGTGAACCAGGGGAGGAGCCGCGGGGCCCGCTCGCTCGCGCGCGACGTCGTGATCCCGACGGCCGCGGCGAAGGCGCCCATCGCGAGGATCGTCCCCAGGGCGAATCCGCCCAGGTAGACGCCCGACTCGACCACGGTCGCGAACGCGGCGGCCGCGAGAACGCCGACGAGGTGCGCCGTGCCCGCGGCGCCGTGGAGGATCCCCGCGAAGAACGCCGTGTGGCGGTGGGCGTGGGGGAGGGGAG
>CAZYRM010000518.1:0-2717 GCA_964649705.1 uncultured Planctomycetia bacterium | reverse complement strand
CCGGCGAAGTCCTGGAAGTGCGAGTACACCTCGGTCCGCGCGGGGACGAGCCACGTGAACTCGCGGTGCTCCGAGAGGCGGCTGCAGATCGCGAGGCAGTCCTCCCCCTCGTAGTCGACGAGCGAGTAGATGGAGAAGCGGTCGCTCTCCGCGAGGCGCTCCACCTGGCCGGGCGCGACCTCCCCCTTCGGCGGGGGCGCCATCGCGGCGCCGACGCCCGGACGGTGGCTCGAGAGCCTCCCGATCATCGCGACGAGGTCCTCGGGCTCCCGGAGCGGCATCAGCTTCCGGACGGCGTACTCGCAGAAGACGAGGACGTTGCTCGCGTACCAGAGCGACTTCTCGAGGTCCCTCCGCCCCGAGGGCGTGTCGTTCTTCTGCAGGAGGTGCCCCAGGAGGAGGGCCGACTGCCCCTGCTGCAGGTCCGGGTCGAGGCGCCAGGTGACGCCGTCGAGCCAGCAGATGTCCGCGATGCGCGCGAGCAGCTCGCGGTCGAACTCCTGCTTGAAGAAGAGGTAGACGATCAGGCGGATGTCGGGGACGTCCTTCCGCTTGATCACGTGGATCTCGTTTCCGAAGGAGTCCTGGAGCCAGCCGGCCATCTCGAGGGACTCCATCGACTCGTCGCGGGTGAAGGTCCACCCGACGCGGCGGCAGGTCTCCTCGAACCTGCCCCAGTAGTCCTTCGCGGGCCCGCCCCGCGCCTGGCTCCGTTCCCTCGGCATGCTACACCGTGATCATCCGCAGGAAGGCCTCGTACCGGCGGTCGACCTCGTCGCGCGTCACGCGGCGAATCCCCTCGATGCCGAACCCCTCCACGACGAACGACGCCATCGTGTTTCCGTAGAGGAGGGCTCGTTTCATGGCGGAGAAGTCGATCCGGTCGGCCTCCGCGATGTACCCCATGAACCCGCCCGCGAACGTGTCGCCGGCCCCGGTCGGGTCGACGACGTCCGGCACCGGATACGCGGGGACCGCGAAGAACTCGTCGCGCGTGAAGAGCATCGCGCCGTGCTCCCCCTTCTTCACGACGAGCAGCTTCGGCCCGAGCTCCAGCGCCTGCTGCGCCGCGCGGATGCGGTTGTGGACGCCCGTGAGGAGGTAGAGCTCGCGGTCGTTCAGGATCAGTCCGTCGACGCGTCGCACGAGGTCCAGCAGCGCGCGGCGCTCCGTCTCGATCCACAGGTTCATCGTGTCGCAGAGGACAAACCGCGGCTTCTCGACCTGGTCGAGCACGCCGCCCTGGACCTCCGGGCCCGCGTTCGCGAGGAACAGGTAGCGCGAGGTGCGGAAGGCGTCCGGGACCCGCGGCTTGTGCTCGGCGAGGAGGTTCAGCTCGACGGAGACCGTCGTCGCGGAGCCCATGTCGCCCTCGTACCGCCCGTGCCAGCGGAAGGTCTTTCCGTCCGCGCGCACCAGCCCCGCGAGGTCGATCGGCCGCGCGCGGTAGGTCTGCATGAAGGACTCGGGGAAGTCGGTCCCGACCACGCCGACGAGCCGGACGGGGGAGAAGAGGGTCGCGGCGTAGCTGCAGTACGTCGCGGACCCGCCCTGGATGTCCTTCGCGAGGCCGTGAGGGGTCTCGACGGTGTCAATCGCGCAGGACCCGACGACGAGGAGGCTCATGGCTGCTGGTCCGGTTCAAAGGACGGAGGCTTGTATCATAGCCAGGGCCCCTCCGCAAGGATAGGGGCGGGCGAGCAGAATTCCGCTCAGTGCGCACTCCCCGGCGGAATGTAATCCGTCCGTGGTGATCAATAATCCGTGAATCGGTACCACTCGGAGGTTGCGCGGATCCCCGCCGGAGAGTTTCCTTATCGCGGCTTAAGGGAGGGAGAACGCTCGTGGGCGACCAGGACCCAGCGGTAGACACGGCGGCGATCCGGAGGCTCCTCGGCAAGCGCACCGCCGAGCTCCGGCGCGCCGCACGACCAATCGTCTCGCAGGAGGAGCTGGCGCGGCGCATCGGGATTTCCAGGTCGTACCTGGCCAAGATTGAGCGGGGGGAGAAGGACCTCCCCGTCTGCCTCGCGGTGCGGATCGCGCGGGAGCTTCGCGTGCCGCTCGGGGAGTACCTCGAGGTGCTGGACGACGGCGGCTCCGACGACTGGCACGACCTGGCGCTCAGGATGTGCCGGACGCTCCAGCGGTCGGGCGTGCCCCGCAGGATGGCCCTGCCGGCGATCGACCTCCTCTCCCGCCTGGTGATCCTGTGCACGGACCACCAGCCCGAGGATCGGGCCTAGCGTCGCGTCAAACGCAATTCTGCGGGTTGGCTGGGTGCCCGCGTTCGAGATCCAGATCCCAAATCCGAGATCCCAACGAGATCCAAGATCCTAACAAGTGGGTGGGCATCGTGTTGGGATTTGGGATCTCGTTGGGATCTGGGATTTGGGATCTGGATCTCGAACGCGGGCACCCATCCAACCCACGGAATAGCGCCGGACGCGACACTAGCGCCCCTCCTGCGCCTTCCGGGCCTCGAGGAGGAAGTTCACGATGAGCTGCGTCATCGAGTAGTGCGTCTTCACGTCCGTGGAGACCTGGTAGAAGTGACTGCAGACGTGCAGCACCTTCCCCTGGCCGTAATCGAACGCCACGGCGACGGCCCCCTCGCCGTAGCGCTTCTTCATCTCCGAGGAGTCGATCAGCACCTGCACCTTCCCGGCGTCCACGACCTGGATCGGGAAGCTCCCCTCCTCCAGCCACCACTGGGG
>CAZYRM010000517.1:0-2734 GCA_964649705.1 uncultured Planctomycetia bacterium | reverse complement strand
GGTCGCGGGCGTCCTCGTAGTCGCCGACCATGCGGACGCAGGCGTTCATGATGCGATCCTGGTGCCGCCGGACGAGCTCGTCGAAGGCGAGGGAGTCGCGCTGCTTGACCCGACGGACGAGATCGACGTCGGAGGGGCCGGCTGCGGCCTGGGGCGTGGGCGGTCGAACGTGCGCGGTGCTGGACATCGGTGGCTTATTCTAACATACGGCAGGCGGGGGTCCACCGTGAGTCGCGTTGCCGCGCTACTTGCTGGAGGTCTCGTCGGTCCCGGCCGCGGAGTGTTCCTTGTTGTAGCGCTCGATCGCCTCGGGCGAGGCGTCGATGACGCAGCGGAACCCGTACCCGACGAGCTGCAGCGTCCCCGTCACGTCCGTGAACCGGCTCGCGATGGCGCAGCTTGCCACGCCGTGGAAGAAGCACCCCCCCTTCGCGATGTGCACCGTCCGCTCGGGGTCCTGCGTGTCCGGCGTCGTGCTGGAGGTCCACTCCGCGACGTTGCCAATCATGTCGAGGACGCCGTACGCGCTCTTCCCGTCGGGGTGGGCGCCGACCATCGTCGGCCCCGTGACCCCCTTCTCCTTGGTTACGGCGTACCCCTCGATGAACTCCTCCCCCCACGGATACCGCTGGGGCTGCCCGCCCGAGGCGGCGACCTCCCACTCTTCCTCGGTCGGGAGGCGCTTCCCCGCCCACTTGCAGAAGCTCTCCGCCTCCGCGTAGGAGACGCCCATGACGGGGTAGTGCTCCAGCCCCGGCGGGAACCTACCGTCCGTCCAGTTCTTCGGCCACCGGGAGCCCGCCGCGTCGACGTAGGCCTTGTACTGCTGGTTCGTCACCTCGCGACGGTCGAGGAAGAAGTTGCCGACGATGACCTGCCGTCGCGGGCTCGGCCCGTCGTCGGCGCCGACCTCGTACATCCCCTCCGTCACGAGGACCATGTCGGACATCACCGAGCGGCGGCGGCACTCCATGATGAGGGCGTCCACCTCCGTCGTGTCCTTCCGGTACTTCATGGCGCGCAGGTCCTCGGCCATCTTGATGGCCATCCCCGGTTCGCTCGGCCGCTGGGTCGCCGGGTCCCCCGCGAGCGCAGCCTGCGCCAGCGCAAGTTTCGTGGCGTACAGCTTCTCGTACCCCGACTGCTTCTCGGCGATCAGCTTCTTCTGGTTGCGAACCGCCGTCACAACATCGGGGGAGGCCGCGACGAGCTTCTCCAGCTCGTCGCAGAGCTTCGTCGCCTCCTGGAAGGACTCGATCATGTTCTCTTTCTGGAGGGCGTTGATCCGGTCCTGCAACGAGCGCAGCCTCGCCTGCACCTCCGCCCCGGGGAGCGGATTCTGCGTTTGATCGGGCGGGACGGGCAGGCCGGCGATCTGCTGCTTCGCGTTCGCCAGGCCGGTCTTCGCGACGCTGCTCTCCGGGTTGTGCTTGAGCGCCTCCGTGAACTTCTCCTCGGCGGTCTTCCAGTCCGCCTTCTTCTCGGCCTCCTGGGCCTCACGGAGCGGGATCGCGTACCGGCAGAAGCGGACCTTCTCGTCGACCTTCTCCACCCTGGGTTTGAGCTGCTGGGCCTTCTCGTAGTAGACGAGCGCCTGCCCGAGGTCGTCCATGAGGTAGGCCGCCTCTCCTTGGTCGAAGAGGATGTCGAAGTCGCGCTCGGCGCGCGCCCTCTCGAACTCCGTGGCGATGTCCGAGTCGTCCGGCGCCAGCTCGTGCGCCTCCCGCCAGCACTCGTACGCGGCGGAGGTGTCGCCGTCCTGCATGGCCGCCCGGGCGTCCTGGCAGTGCCTCCGGATGCGCTCCCGGAGGACGCGCGCATCCTCCTTTGGCTGGGCGGCCGGGGCCTGGGCGTCTCCGCCGTTCTTCGCCGGCGGAGCGGGCTCGAGGCCTTTCCCCTTGCCACGACCGTACTTCAGGCCGGCGAGGACCGCGGCGAGGCCGATCACGACCACGACGAGCAGCGTCGTCAGGACGTGCCTGCCTCGATCCGTGCCCGCGTGTTCGGCCATGCTTCCCCTCGAACCGATGGGTGGAATCGGGGGAGGCTAGCAGCCCTCCGGCTGGAAGTCAACGGCGTCGTCCGTTGTTCCCGTTCCCCTTCCCCTTCCCATTCCCTCTCCCAGCGTGCTCTACGCGCTGGGAAAGGCAATGGGAACGGGAACGGGAAGGGGAACGGGGCAGCACATCCCCTACCGTCTACATCGGGAATCGAGGGGCCGGATCTGGATAGGCGACCAGGTATTCGAGTAGACGGGGGTCGGGCGAGGGCAGGACCATCGTGCGGGCCAGGACGGCCCGCTCGCGCGCAAACTCCGCGGCCGAGGCGACGGCCGACTCCACGTTCGAGGTCTCTCCCGCCACGGCGAAGTAGGCCTTTCCGCCGATCACGTTCGCCAGGACGAGGCACAGGAGGTGGACGGAGGCACGCTTCACCGCGATGTCCGCGCCGACGATCGCCGTCGCCACGGTCAGCGTCTCCACGAGGCCGACCGCCTCCACGTCGCGGGCTGGGCGGGGCCCCGCCAGGGCGGTCGCCAGGTCCGGGTGCGCGTTCGGGAGGACCAGCTCGTCGAGGAGGGCGTCCAGCCGCCCCGAGCGGGCCTTCGCCAGGGCGCTCTTGACCTCGTCGACCTCGCCCGTGACGAGCAGGAGGTGCTTGCCGGGGCTCACCGGGCGCGAGAGGAGGACCTCGATCGGGGCCTCCTTCATCGCCGCGTCGGTCGCCTCGTACC
>CAZYRM010000516.1:0-2744 GCA_964649705.1 uncultured Planctomycetia bacterium | reverse complement strand
CCGCCATGTTGTACAAGCCCCGGTGGCTTGTCCGAAGGCACCTCCGTGCGTCCTCCGTGTCTCCGTGCCTCCGTGGTGAACGTACGGCCGTTCCGCGACATCCCCCTCCCGCGTGCCGATGACGAGATCAGAGCTGTCCTCGCTCCTCGCGGCCCGCGGCCTTGCCCCCCGCAAACGCGCCGGGCAGCACTTCCTGATCGACCCCAACGCGCACCGCGCCATCGTGCGTGACGCCGCCCTCCCCGCGCGCGCCACCGTCCTCGAGGTCGGGCCGGGACCCGGGCTCCTCACCGAGCACCTCCTTGACGCCGGCCACCGCGTCGTCGCCGTGGAGATCGACCGGGGCCTCGCCGCCATCTGCCGGGAGCGCTTCGGCGCCGTCGACCGCTTCGCGCTCGTCGAGGGGGACGTCCTCGATGGCCGACGCGCCCTCTCGCCCCGCGTGATCGAGGCCCTCTCGCGGGAGCGCGAGGTCCACGTCGTCGCGAACCTCCCGTACAACATCGCGTCGACCTTGATCGTCCTGCTCCTCGAGGCGGACCTCCCGATCGCGACCTCTACGACGCTGATCCAGCTCGAGGTCGCCCAGCGGCTCGTCGCGGAGCCCTCCACGGAGCCGTACGGCCACCTCTCCGTCCTCGTGCAATCGCTCGCTGAGGGGCGGATCACGCGCAGGGTTCCCCCGAAGGTGTTCTGGCCCGCGCCCAAAGTCGAGTCCGCCGTGCTGAGGCTCTCGCGTCGCGCCGATCGGCCGGATCGCGACGAATACGAGAGGCTGAAATCATTGTCGAGCGCCGTGTTCCAGCACCGGCGCAAGACGCTGGTGCACACTTTAAAAGAGTCCGGCACCAGCCCCGAGACCGCCCGGGCCGCTTTGCAGGCCCTTGGACTGCCGACGGACGCCCGGCCGGAACGTCTTTCTCCCCCCGAATTCCGCCTCCTGGCCCGATCCCTCTCCTCGGCGGGCCGGCAGGCTTGACACTCCCCAGGGGCCCGCCTAGAATTCGGGTTGCGAACAGCAGGCTCCGCGGTTTCACACTGAATGCGCTTCAAGCTTGTCATCCGCAACGGGTGGCAGGTCGGATCCGTCGTCTATGTGCCCGAAGGTCGTAGCATCACGATCGGGCGCGTGGAGACGTGTGACCTGGTGCTCGGGGACGGGAGAGTCTCCAGGGCGCACTGCCGGCTGGAGAACGACGGCAAATCGATGCGGGTCTATGACCTGCACTCGATGAACGGCACGTACGTCAACTCCATGCGGATCGACGTCGCCGAGCTGAACCCCGGCGACGAGCTCCGTGTCGGCGACACGCTCATGATCTCCGAGCTGGCGCGGCCGACCGAGGCGATGTCGCCGCCGCCCAAGGGCGCGCCCGCCCCGAGCGCCCCGAACCCCGCCGCGACGCTTCCGGGGGAGAACCCGAAGCCCGTCACGAAGTTCCCGAAGCAGGAGTACGCCGTCCGCACGAGCGAGTACCAGGCGATCGGCTACACGCCGACGTCGCCCGCGCGCCCCGCGAAGGAGCCCGAGGCCGAGAGCTTCCTCATCTCCCACAAGTTCTGCGAGAAGTGCGGCCGCGTGATCCCCCGCAAGGAGATCGCGGAGGGGAAGGTCCGCGAGCAGTCGGGGAAGTTCTACTGCACGCGATGCGACAGCGAGTACATCGGTCGCGTCATCGGGCAGTACAAGATCCTCGAGAAGCTGGGGGAGGGGACCGTCGGCGTGGTCTTCCGAGCGGAGCACGTCACCGTCAAACGCGTCGCGGCGATGAAGATCCTCTTCGAGCAGCTCACGCAGAACAAGCTCTCCGTCGAGCGCTTCCTGCGCGAGGCGCGCGCGGGGGCCGTGCTCAACCACCCGAACCTGGTGCAGATCTACGACGCCGGGGAGGACCACGGCATCTACTACATCGTCATGGAGCTGGTCGCGGGGCGCTCCATCGACGACATCGTCCGCGAGGAGGGGCCGCTCTCGGTGCAGCGCGTCCTCGACGTCGCGATCCAGATCTGCAAGGCGCTCCAGTTCGCCTACTCGAAGAAGATCGTCCACCGCGACCTCAGGCCGGGCAACGTCCTCCTCTCGTCCGACGGGATCGCGAAGGTGATCGACCTCGGGATGGCGAAGTCGCTCGATCGGGAGGACTTCCAGGGGCTCTCGACGACGGGCTCCGGCGTGGTGATGCCGAACTACGCGGCGCCGGAGCTGATCTTCCGCCAGAAGGACGTGGACCACCGCGCGGACCTCTACTCCCTCGGCGCGACGCTCTACTTCCTCCTCACGGGCGAGCCTCCGTACCGCGCGAACTCCCCGCGCGAGTTCATCGAGATGATCTCGATCGAGGCCCTCCTGTCGCCGAAGGAGGTGAACCCCGACGTGCCGGACGAGCTCTGCCAGCTCATCGAGAAGCTGATGCGCAAGGACCCGGCGGAGCGGTACCAGACGCCGGACGACGTCCTGACGGACCTCTCGAACCTCCACTCGAGGTTCGCGACGGGCGGGGGGGCGAGGGAGCTGGCGCGCGGGGACCTCTCCGCGTACGACATCAAGATCGCCAAGGAGGTGCAGGAGAAGCTGATCCCGTCCAGCCTGCCTCCGATGACTGGGTACGAGATGGCGATGAAGTGGTTGCCGGCGAAGGAGATCGGGGGGGACTACCTCGACTTCGTGCCGCTCTCCGAGCGGACGCGGGCGGCGATCATCGCGGACGTGTCGGGGAAGGGCGTCCCCGGCGCGATGGTGATGG
>CAZYRM010000515.1:0-2752 GCA_964649705.1 uncultured Planctomycetia bacterium | reverse complement strand
CCCTCGTTCGCCCACGGGGGCAGCTCCTTCTCGTGGAGGTCCATGAAGTGGTGCGTCAGTTCGTGGAGGAGCGTCTCCTTGACGTCGAGGTCCTCGGGGTTCGGGTCGAGGTCCACGGGCTCAGGCGTCAGGCCCGCTAGCTTCGCCCGGACCGCGTCCTCGAGCATCTCCTGCCCCACCGTGCGGCGGGTCAGGATGATCTCGTTGCGCGCGTGGCGGTAGTAGCCGCGGGCCCAGACCTCCTCCTGGTTGGAGTAGTCCGTGAACAGCTCCGTCGAGTCGAAGAGGTAGACGTTTGTCCGCTTGGAGGGGGCCCGGCCGAAGAGGCGCACGTACTCGGGGTAGACCTGCTCGGCGAAGCGCGCCGTGTCGTTCGCCGCCTCGGCGCCCGCGTCGGTGTAGAAGTCGAAGTGCTCGCTCTGGACGTGCACGCCGTCCGGCCCGACGACCGAGAGGCCGGAGCGGCAGCCGATCGCCGCGGCGAGCAGGAGGAGGGCGAGGAGCGCGCGGCGCATCGGGGATCAGCTCTTGAAGAGGACCGTCTCGCGGCGGAAGTTGAACAGCGTGAACGCGATCGAGCCCGCGACGCAGGCGAGCAAGGTGAGCGCGGTGACGATGACGTGCAGCCAGACGAACTGGTTCTTCAGGAGCTCCTTGAACAGGAGCACCGCGTTCACGGCGGGGACCATGAACAGCGTGATCGACGGATTGTCGCTCTCCACCAGGCTCGCGATCATGATGGGGATCAGCACACCGAGGTAGACCGGCATGATCAGGTTCTGGGCCTCCTTCACGCTCCGCGCGAAGATCCCGAGGCCGACCATGAGCGAGCTGAAGCTGATCACGAGGAGCATGGACAAGGCGAGCATGAGAAGCGTCGCCAGCGGGGTGAGCTGCAGCGCGACGAGCCCCTTCGTCGGGGCCCCGCCCCCTCCCTGGCCGACGACCGGAAGCGGGAACTTCAGGAACGCGATGTACATGCTCCCCAGGGCCGCGACCATCGTGAAGAAGCCGACCGTGCTGACGGCCATCAGCTTCCCGAGCGTGACCTCGAGCCGCGACGCGGGGGTCAGCAGCAGCGCCTCGAGCGTGTTCCGCTCCTTCTCCCCGGCGGAGACATCCATCGCGGTGTACATCCCGCCGACGATCGACCAGGTCAGGACGAGCATCGGGACGATGAACCCGAGGAGGTAGCTGCCCATCTCCTGAGGCGTCGCGACGTTCTGCGCCGTCACCGGGATCGGGTCGATCTCCTCCTCGCGGACCCCCTTGTCCTTGAGGCGCCTCTTGACGACCTCTTTCGCGTATTCCTCGACCCGCGACTCCAGGTCCCGGTACGCCGACTGCGAGGACATGAGCGTCCCCTTGAAGACGATCGTCACGGAGGCCTGCTCTCCGCGCTTGAGCTTCTCCGCTGCGCCCTCCCCGACGACGACGGCGACGTGCGCCTCCCCGTCTCGGACCTGCGCCTCGGCCTTCCTGGCATCGAATCCCCGCTGGAACTCCATCTTCTCGACCTTCTGGAGGGAGGCGTCGAGCTCCGGCGTCTTGTCGGTCCCGACCAGGAGGCACTTCTTCTGCGCCCTCTTCGCGGCCTCGATCTGCGACTTCATGAGGCCGCCAGCCCCGACGATGAGGAGCGGCGTGAGGACGACGGGCATGATGATCATGACGAGGAGCGTGCGCCTGTCGCGCACCGTATCGCGAAGCTCCTTCCCCCAGACCGACCTGATCGGTCCCCAGTTCATTCCTTCCTCCGGATCGTCGTCGGCCACTTCTTGTCCGCGGGGGAGCCGTTCACGTTGACGAGCTTGAGGAAGGCCTCCTCGAGGTCGGGGCACTTCGTCCCCTCCTTGATCTCCTGGACCGTCGCGAGGGCCTTCACGCGCCCCTCGTGGATGATCGCCGCGCGGTCGCAGAGCTTCTCCGCCTCCCAGAGGTGGTGCGTGGACAGGATGACGCACTTCCCCTCGGCCTTCGCCCGCCGCATGAATTCCACCACGATGCGGCTGGCGAGGACGTCGAGGCCGCTCGTCGGCTCGTCGAAGATGATCACCGGCGGGTCGTGGACGATGGCCCGAGCGATGGCGAGCTTCTGCTTCATCCCCGTCGAGAACGGCTCCGCGCGCCGATCGGCGAACTCCTTCATCTCGAAGTAGTCGATCAGCTCCGTGATCCTCCGCTCGATGTCCTCCCCCGAGAGGCCGTAGAGCTGCGCGAAATAGCGGAGGTTCTCGCGGGCCGTCAGGCGGCCGTAGACGCCGATGCTTGCCGTCAGGACGCCGATCCGCCGGCGTACCTCGTCGGGGGCCTTCGACACGTCGTGCCCCGCGACGACGGCCGTGCCGGTGTCGGGCGTGAGCGAGGAGGCGATCATGCGGAGCGTCGTGGTCTTCCCCGCCCCGTTCGGGCCGAGCAGGCCGAAGATCTCGCCCGCCTTCGCGTCGAACGAGACCCCGTCGACGGCCTGGACCTTCTTGAAGCGCTTGCGGAGATCCGTGGCGACGATCACGCGCGCCCCTCCTGCGGGTAGCGCCCCCGCACGAATGCGAGGGCCTCCTCGCGCGTGGTCAGCGTCCCCTCGAGCTGCGCGTCCTCGATCGCTGTCAGGATCTCCCCGAACCGCGGGCCCGGCGGGTACCCCTCCGCGATCAGGTCGTGGCCCGTGAGGAGCGGCTTCGGCCTGAGGGGCTCCTTGTGCGCCTCGAACTCCGCCAGCTTGTCGACGCAGAACTGCCAGTGGCCGAGGTCC
>CAZYRM010000514.1:0-2755 GCA_964649705.1 uncultured Planctomycetia bacterium | reverse complement strand
GTATGGTCACGGGTACCCCGCGCGGCGTCAAGTGCGAGGTGGCGCGCACGTGGGCATTCGTCCACGCGTCCGCGACAAGGTCGAGGGAGTACGTGACTGCGTCGGCTCCACGGCCGGGGAAGGCCGGGCCGAGCGTGTTGTCACGGCCACAAGGTGACTCCGAGAAGACGCCGCTGAGTTCCCCCAGGAGGCCTCGCGCGGCGACACCTGTCCGCGTTCCCCTCGCGCACCACACCGATCCCCGGCGGCAGCATCGTGACGCCGAGGCGCTGGCGCACATGAGCCCGTAGGAGTTGAGGTCCGCCGGTTGGGTGTTCCCAGGCGAATCCGGCTGGGTCGATGAGATCACGAGTACACCCGGCACGGAGCCGAGGAAGCGCGATTTACCCCGCGGCTCTTCGAGATCGTCGCAGCCTCCTTCCCGCTGGGCCATTCCCGAGATCGACGCCCATGGATCGTGGTCGAACAGGTCGCCCCGGATCGCTGGCGCTTGCTTCCCGCTTCCGCAGCCGTGGACCTGGTCGACCCTGCGCTCCACTTTGGACTCGACCCGAGTAACCCCGACTTCCCGGCGACATGCCTGAGGAAAGTCAGCTTCATCGTCGCCAACTAGCCCGTCGACGGCCCCGAGTCAGCGCTGGACAGGAAGATCGGCCGACTCGAAGGGCGCCTCGCCAGCGAGTTCCTGGAGTGGGCGGGACGGTAACCTCGGCGAGTCCATCGATGCGAGTCCGGCGACTGCACGACCCCCACCGACGGTGACGCGCACTCACTTCGACTTGGCTCGCGGGCCGGGGAGCGCGTAGAATGCCCGCGTGTTTGACTTCGCACGGCCCGATCTCAAGGTCTACGCCCTCCCGCTCCTCGCCCTCCTCGTGCTCGCCGCCGCCTGGAGCCGAGCGCTCCCCTCGTGGGGACGCCGCGCCGTCTCGTGTGTCCTGCGATCGGCCGTGCTCCTGCTCTGCCTCCTCGCGCTCGCCCTCCCCGAGGTCCGACGAGACCTCCAGGAGGAGAAGGCCCTCATCCTCCTGATCGACGTCTCCGAGAGCCTGCCTCGCGCCGAGCGGGAGCGCGCCGTCTCCGAGGCCCGAGAGGTCCTCGATGCGCTGAGACACGCCCCGCCGGCCCCCGAGCCCCCTCGGCCCGCCATCGAGCGCCTCCTCGGCGGAGGCGACAGGCCGCACGGCCTCGACGAGGACCTCCTCAGGTACGGCGGCAAGACCTCCACGGCGCTCATCGCCTTCGCCGGCGATGCCTCCCTCGTCGCCCAGAGCCGCGGCGGCGTCTTCCCGTGGAACGACGACGTCGAGAAGGCCCTCTTCGACCTCGACGCCGTCATGCCCCTCGATCCGCTCCACTCCCGCATCGCCCCCGCCCTCACGCTCGCCGCCAGCCTCTTCCCAGGAGTCTCCGACCAGCAAGCTGGCTTTGCCAGGCGCCGCGTGCTCGTCTGGACCGACGGACGCCTCGAGGAGCCCATCTCGTCCGCCGCCGGCCCGCAAGCGGGCGCCCCGCGCGCCGCCTCGGGCGCCCGCTCCTTCGCCCTCTGCCCGCTCGGCGCCGAGGCCCCCCGCGACGTCCGCGTCGTCGATCTCCAGGTGCCAGGCGACGCCTCGGTCGGCGAGCTGTGGAACGCCGTGCTGTCCGTCGAGTCCTCCGCGCCCGGCTCCGCGAAGGTCACCCTCGCCGCCGGCGAGAAAGAACCGAATCGTGAAGGTGGGCGCATCGCCCCGCGCCGCGGGGCTACTTCCCGCCTCAGCCGACGGGGAGCGGGATGTCGATGCACTGGATCTCGTGGACCGCCTTGTCCACGGTCGCCCCGATCAGCCCCACGACCGCGAGGACGAGGGTCCAGAAGAGCCCTCCGGCAAACACCCCCATC
Organism: uncultured Planctomycetia bacterium; assembly: GCA_964649705.1. GTDB lineage: Bacteria > Planctomycetota > MHYJ01 > WSZJ01 > CAZYRM01 > CAZYRM01. The sequence continues at coordinate 873 of CAZYRM010000514.1, read as the reverse complement.
AGCACCTTCCAGCCCCGACGGAAGATTCGATCCTCCGTCGCGCCGACGGGGTCCATCTCCGGCGCCACGCCCTCCCTCGGCGGAACGCCGAGAAGGCGCTGGACCGCGGGGGACATGAGCGTCCTCCATGCGTACAACGGAACGACGAGGATCGGCAGGAGGAACCAGCCGGCGAGGGGGGGGACGGGGTGATGCGCCCCGAACCGCTGATCGAAGAAGAAGCGATCGACGTCGTAGTTCATCGCCAGCTCGACGACGACAGTGATCACCGCGCCCGCACCCGCCAGGAGGCCCAGCAGCGACAACACGCCGTGGACGGGGACGATGCCCGGGTTTCCCGGCACCAGGCGCCAGGCGAGGATGAGGTTCGCCACGCCCGAGAGCGCCAGGACGACCCCCATCGCGACGTGCATGGGCGGCGCGGATGGGATCATGACAAGACCGACCATCCCGAGGAGGATGCCGAGCAGGACCTCCACGACGCGAAGGCGCCCCACGGCACGTTGGGCCCAGGCGTCGACGGCATCCTCGAGCAGTACCGCCGACGGAGTCGCGGGAGGAAGGGGCTCGGACCGAGGCGGGGGGCCAGCCCTGGCCACCGCGGAGACCAGACCGCAGACCGGGCAGCGTCCGTCGCCTCCGACGCGGATCTCGGCGCCGCAGGCACACTGAACGTACAGGTCTCCCATGGGCGAACGCTTCTCCCTTCGGACACCCAGACGCTACCGCACGACACGCGACACTTTGATCCCGCGCTTCTTCAAGCAAAGCAATAGGACGTTGGATACGGCCGTGGGACGCGCACAGCCGCCGCTACACCCCTTCCGACGCCCCGGAGGGCCCCCACCAACGCCGCGGGGTGGGGATAGCCGC
>CAZYRM010000513.1:0-2758 GCA_964649705.1 uncultured Planctomycetia bacterium | reverse complement strand
TTCCATGCTGCCCCTTCGGGGCGGTTGGAAGAAGCTACGTTGTAGTGCTAGGCCGCGGGCGCGCGCTCAGCGGGGAGTCCCAACGGAAACAGCCCAGGCCGTCGGAGCCTGGGCTGTTCTGTCGAAAGACCGACTCTCGGGCCGACCGGGTCCTCTAGAACCCCGTGCCGACCGTGAGCATGAACACGTGGACGGGGTCGGAGCTGAACTCGCCGTCGACCACCGGGTTCTGGGGCCCGGAGTACGTGTTGTTTACGTCGCGGTCGCCCGTGAAGACCGCCATGTAGGCGAAGTCGAAGATCCACGAGCCGCAGCGGAACCCCGCCCCCGTGGTGATCCCGTGGCGGTCCGCATCGGGGATCGTCGCCTCCAACGTGTCGTCCGGGACCGGCGTCTCGTCGAAGAAGTACCCCAGCCGCAGGTCGACGCACTTCGACACGCTGTACTGGCCGCCGACGCGCGCCGCCCACGAGCTTTCCCACTCCGGGTGCTGCGTCAGCGTGGCGCTCGTGATCACCGGCGCGCCCGCGCCGCTGTTGAGCGAGTTCTCCAGGTCGACGTCCACCGTGTCGAACACCTCCCACGTGTTGTACTCGCCGTCGACCTCCACGAGGAACTCCGGTGTCGCCTGCCACGCGACGCCGAACCCGACCGTGCCGGGGAGGGTGAGTTCGAGGTCCTCGTCCGTCTCGAACGAGCCCGCGGCGCCGAAGACGACCGTGTTCAGCCTCTCCGCGTCGAACTCCCCGTCCATGTCCAGCGCGAGCGAGTGGCGGTAGTAGGCCCCCGCGCGCACCGTGTCCGAGAGCTTAGCGTGGACCCCGACGTTGAAGCTGAATCCCCAGCCGTCGACGTCCTGCTCGATCTGCGCGAGCTCGCGGACGCCGAGAGTGAACGGGATGAGGTTCACGACCGGCGTCGCGTCGGCCTTCAGGTCCCCGTACCCCGCGATGAAGCCCGCGGCGAAGGACAGCTTGTCCTCGATGACCTCGTACGCCACGACGGGGTTGATGAACGTGGTCTTGAGCGAGACGCGGTCCGCGCTCCTCGAGAACCCCCCCGCGGGCGGGGCGGCCCCGCCGAAGGTCACGCCCGTGTCGTTCCAGTCCTGCGTCAGGCCGAACATGTTGTAGATGGCCAGCCCGACGTGCCACCGCGTCGTCCCCAGGTCCGACGTGATGTACGTCGAAGGCACCGTGAAGAGCTGGCTGTCGGCCTCCTGGCCGTCGATCACAGCCGTCGGTACGTTCGATTCGAACTCCCGCCCCGGCACGTAGATGTCGGCCCACGTGAAGGCGACGTTCGTCCCTGTGAGCTGGTGGATGCCGGCGAGATTGAGGGCGACGGTCGTGGCGTTGTCGGCCTGGCCGACGAACGCGAGGCCCATCGCGCCCCCCTTGGCGCCCTGCTCGTTGACCTTGAAGCCCGATGCGAGCGAGACGCCCGCGACGGACAGCGCAGCGGCCAGGACGAGGACGTGGAATCGGCGCATGGACACCCTCCTAGAATCCCCGGATCGAAGGGGAGATTCTATGCGTCCCCGCCGAAATGTCACGAAACCGTTGGTGTGTGCGACCCCGATTCCGGTCCGTCGGATGCCCGGGCGCGGCAGCGGAGTCCGGCGCGCCTCGCGGGCGTGCGCTTCATGAGGCGCCCCACCTCGGCGCGCGGGGGGCGCGCTACTTCCCGCGGCTCAGGATGGCCTCGCGGGTCTTGTGGATCCGGTCCTTGATCCGTTGGTCCTGCTCCCGCCCCTCGAGCTGCTCGAGGGCGTGGGCCTCGGGCGGTCCGCCCATCTCCTGGAGGTGGCCGAGGGCCCTGAGCCTGACCTCCGGCTGCTGGTCGCCGCTCGCTGCGACGTCCCAGAGGATCGGGTTCGCCGTCTGCGAGCCCATGTGGACCAGGACGCGGAGCGCCTGCAGCTTGAGCGACCCGTGCGGCGACTCCAGCAGGCGCGTGAGATACGGCAGACCGACCTCGATCGTCTTCACGCGGAGGTCGTTCGCCCGGGTGCGTTCCGCGATCTCCATCGCCGCCCCCAGGCGGTGGATCTCGTTCACGTTGTACCGCTCGCCCGCAAACCCCTCCACGAGCATGTAGCCGTGGGCGCGCTCGCCGTGCCTCCCCAGCTCCTCCCCGGCGATCTGCACGAGGTCGGGAGTCACGAGCGACTTCAAGGCCTCCACGATCGCCGTCAGCGACGCCTCGTCGTCGAGCCCGCCGAGGGCGTGGAGCGCCTGGGCCTTGAGCGCGTCCCCCGAATTCGGCGCCGTCAGCGTGGCGGCGAGGACGGGCCGGAGCTCCTCCTTCATCTTCTCGGTCAGGCGGACCGTGGCGCCCTCCTTCATCGCGACTCGCGTCAGGATCGCCGCGAGCAGGACCTTGTCCTCGATGGTCTGTGCCGAGGCGAGCATCCGCTCCAGCTCGCCGGCGAGCCCCGCGGAGGGGTTGTCGGCCAGCATCGAGGCGACCTCGTCCTTCACGTCGGGCGGGAGGGGCTTCGTGAGGAGCGAGACCAGCAGGCGCGTCGATTCTCCCCCGCCCGCCTGGGAGGCGCTCCGCACGGCGAGGAGCAGGAGCTCGGTCTCCTCGCTCGTCCCCGCGGCCTCGATGAAGCGGGCCAGCAGCTCGATCCCCCAGGGGAGGGAGGGCGAGCCGAGGGCGAGGAGGGCCACGACCTTGTGCCCGCGGTTTGCGTCGACGAGGGCGGCGCTGGCGAGCGCGCGGCCCGGGTCGGCGAGGACCTCGTCCGCGGCCG
>CAZYRM010000512.1:0-2766 GCA_964649705.1 uncultured Planctomycetia bacterium | reverse complement strand
ACCCAGATCGCAAGCTCCTGGCTCGAACGCTGCACCCCACATGACATCACGAATCCACACGAATCGTGATGCGATTGGACGGGGTGGGACGGAAGCCCGAGGAGAGGGCGCCGCCCGAAGGGCGGCGGAGCGGCGGGGCGAGGCATGGGGACAGAGGGCGTGGTTGACCAGGAGTGGCGGATCAAGCTGCCTGCCTTCTCTGCCTTCCATGGCCTCCTTCAACGTCACCCTCTGTCCCCCATGCCTCGGCCCCGCCGCTCGGCGCGCCGCGCCGCGGCGCGGCGCGCCCCCTCTCCTCGGGCGCGTTTCCTCGAACGCATCGGATCAGTCCCCGATTCGTGCCCATTCGTGTGCATTCGTGGATCGTCGCCGCTCGCGGATGCCCATCCGCGGCACGAGGGACGCGGTGCGGAGGGCGATCCTCACGAGGCACGCCTGGCCCGGAATGACGTAGGGGCGGGCCGGCGGCCCGCCCCTGTGTGTGCTTCGCTCGCGACTACTTCTTCGGGACGAACCTCATGTTCGACTCGTCCCACGTCAGGTTGAACTTGTGCTGGTTGACCCAGGAGCGCCAGTTGCGGATGGCGTCCGCGTTGTCCGCGACCGACTTCGATCCGTCGTAGCCGTAGTCCGGCGGGCCGCCCTCCGTGCCGGCGCCCGTCAGCTTCCCGAGCAGCTCGCCCGCGCTCCTGCGCGCCACCTCGTCCTCGAGCGAGAGGGCCTCGACGAGAAGCTCGAGCGTCCTGCGGTCCCCGACCGCGCCGAGGGAGATGTTGATCCAGTCGCGCTTCAGGAACTCGATCATGTCGAACTGCGCGTAGAACTCGTCGCCCTCGTGCGTGTACAGGGCGCGGAGGACGCGGGTCTCGAACTCGTACTTGATCGCGGCCTCTTCCGGGGACTCGCCGAGCTTGTGCTCCTTCAGGCGGACCGGGTCGGAGAGGCCCCTCGTGAGCAGCTCGAGCGTCTTGAACCCCCACGGCACGCCCTCGAAGGTCGCGATGCCGGTGAACTCCTGGCCGGGGGCGAGGACGCCCTTCTGGCGGATCTTGCTGGCGTCGAGGTACTTCCCCTCGCCCTGGAGCTTCTCGACCGTGGCGTCGAGCTCCGCGGAGTCCATCGGGCCGAGCCCTTCGAGCTTCCGGATGATCTGCGCGACGATGTGCGGGTACCAGCCCTGGTGGACGATCTTCCCTCGGTCGGTGCGCAGGGAGTGGTCGAAGACGAGGGGAGCCTCGACCTCGCCCGCGTTCTTCACGGTGTAGACGACGAACCAGACGTTCGTCGCCTTGCCGCTCCGGTAGCGGTAGGTGAAGGTGTCGGGCTTCTGGTTGTCGAAGTCGAGCGTCCACCGCTGGCGGACGTCGGCCCCGGCGTCGAGCACGAGGGCAAGGAGGGCAAGCGCCGTCACGAAGACCCTGTTCATGGTCATCCTCGTCGTCCTCTGAGAAGTGGAATGGGAATCCACCGGGATAGACGGACGATCCCGGTCGAGTCCTTCGGGAATCCTATTCCAGGGAGCCGAGCGTCCCCCGGCGACCCTCCCCCTTCCACAGCTTATACTCCTTGCCTCCCTTGTCGCCCACCCCGATTCGGTTCGTGGTCACCTTCTCGGTGATTTCACGCCATAGATAGAAGAGGGACTTCGTGCGCGGGTCGCGGACGGGCTTCCCTTCCCCGTCGAGCTGCAGCTCCCGTCGGGGGCGACGGACCTCGCGCTCCTCCTCCTCGATGCGCTGCAGGGTGCACCCCGTGGTGAAGTCGACCTCGCCCTGAGTCTCCTTGCAGTACCGTCGCCCGCCGATCGCCTGACCCTGACCGACGGGGAAAGTGGCGCTCACCCATCGGCCGTCGACGTAGCGGCGGACCTCGATGATCGAGCGGACGGTGGTCTCGTTGTCGAAGCTCATCACGCCGTTGTTCTGGATGACGATGTCTCCGAGCGTGCGGACCTCGATGGCGCGGCTGTGCTCCTCGCGGCCGTTCTCGTGCACCGCGACGACCTCGTAGGTGTAGGAGGAGACGGGGGTGGCCGTCGTGTCGAGGTAGCAGAGCGTGAGGACGGGGCTGCCGTTGATCGCGCCGGCGAACTCGGCGGCGGCGCCCTCCTTCCGTCGGACGTTGAACTTCACCTTGTCCTCGGGCGGCCGGGTCTCCCACGATAGGTAGACCCCCTCCTCCCAGGAGACGGCCGAGACGAAGTGGAAGAAGTCGTTCGGCAGGCCCGGCACGAACTTCTCGGGCTCGGGCGGCAGCGCGGGCTCGACGGGGGCCTCCGAGAGCGCGTGGTCGGGGTCGCTCGGGCCCTCGACGACCACCTGCTTCGGCGGCGTGGCCTCGGGCTGCGCCATGGCGCGGACGATGGCGGACTTCATCTTGTCGATGAGATCGACCAGCTCGCGCTTCTCGACGTTGCTCTCCTGCATCTGGCGGAGGGCGATGTTGATGTCGTCGATGAGGCCCTTGTTCTGCTGGTGGACGGTGTAGGAGTTCCACGCGAGGAGGCCGGAGAGGCCGACGAGGACGGTGGCCACGGCGCGCGCGGGCACGGAGAGGAACGCCGCGATCGTCCCCGCGACGCGGTTCAGGCGCTGGCGAATCGGCCCGGGGCGGGATGGCACGAGGCCGGCCTTCGCGAGGACGTCGGCGATGAACGCCTCGCCGGCGACCTCCTCGGAGAAGGCCTTGCCGAGCAGGGCCTCGTTCCGTCCGAAGACCTCCAGTTCCTTCCGACAGTCCGCGCACTCGCGCACATGCGCGTCGACG
>CAZYRM010000511.1:0-2767 GCA_964649705.1 uncultured Planctomycetia bacterium | reverse complement strand
GTCGAGTTCATGGGCCACTTCGAGAAGGAATACGAGGCCGTCGTCCGCCTGGGCTTGGTCACCGACACGCAGGACACGACGGGGAAGGTCCTCAAGGAGGCGCCGCCGGTCGCGCCGACGGGGGCCCAGCTCGATGAGATCCGCCGCCGGTTCACCGGCGAGATCGAGCAGACGCCTCCGATGTACTCCGCGGTGAAGGTGGGCGGGAAGCGCCTGTACGAGATTGCGCGCGAGGGGAGGACGGTGGACCGGGCCCCGCGCAAGGTGACGATCCACTCGCTCGAGGTGATCGGCGTCACGATGCCGCGGATCAGGATGCGGATCCGCTGCTCGAAGGGGACCTACATCCGCGCCCTGTGCGCGGACATCGGGGACCTCCTCGGCTGCGGAGGGGCGCTCGACGCGCTCCGCCGCCTCCAGGTAGGTCCCTTCCGCGTGGAGGACGCCACTCCCATCGACCACGTCACGCTGGACCGGGTGGCGTCGCTCCTCAGGCCGATGGACGCGGGACTGTCGAACTTCCCCGTCGCGCTCGTGCGCGCGCGGTCGGTCGGACGGGTCTTCACGGGCGCGCCGATCCTGGCGGCGGACCTGGAGAGCCGCGAGACGCTTGCGACGAGCGGCTGGGTCCGCGTGATGGGACCGGGCGGCCAGCTCCTGGCGATCGGGGAGGTCGCGAAGGAGACGAATGGCGCCACGAACGGCCACACGCCGGTCATCCGCCTGAAGAAGGTCCTCGCGGCCCTCCACGAGCCCGAGCCCGCGACGCGCGCGAAGTAGCCCGCCGGCGCCCGTTCCTGGAGGCCGGCGGGGTCGCTCTTCGAAGGGCAGGCGCTACTTGGCGTTGCGCGGGTCTTCGGCCGGGTCGCAGTAGGTCTGCTCCGCCGGGCCGTTCGAGTACCGGACGAGGATGCAGTCGGTCTCGGCCTTGAACCAGTGCGGGGTGCCGGCGGGAATGGTGAAGTAGCCGCCCACCTCGACGGCCTTCCCGGCCGCCTCGTCGTACTTCTCGCCCTGGCCCAGCCAGGCCTTCCCCGAGGTCAGCGTGCCGCACTCGTCGCCCGGGTGCGTGTGGGCGGCGATGAGGGTCCCCGCGGGGATCTTCACGAGCGAGACCGTCGGGCCGGTCTTCGGGTCGCCGTGCAGGAGGCAGCCCTGCACGCCCTTGGGCATGCTGGGGAGGTCGGCCCACTTCGCGTCGGCCGGCGCTGTGACGACGATGTCGCCCGCGAACGCGGGCGCGATCAGGAGGGACAACAGGACCGTGGCGGTCAGGCACTTCATGGCGGTTCTCCAAAAAAGAAGCGCCGAGAGCCTAACCGTTTCTGTCCGGCGTTCCAGGGAAAACCGACTCCCCGTCAGTGCTTCGGCTTATGGGCCACGATCCGGGCCCGCCACAGCGCGTCGCGAAGGACGCGCGCGAGCTCCGCCGCCTGCATCGCGCGCCCGGGCAGGGACTCGGCGATGCGCGCCTCGATCTCCGCGGCGTCGTAGTAGACGCGCTCCTCGACGGCCGCCCCGGACAGGCCCGCGGCCGTCAGCCCGGAGACGAACTCCTCCTCCGTCGCGGCCCCGGCGACGCAGCTTGCGTGGAGGGTCGGGTCGTTGCGGATCCACGCGGGGAGTCCGGAGGTGACCAGGTCGGAGACGACCATCCGCCCGCCGGGCCGGAGGACCCGGGCGATCTCCGCGAAGACGCGGCGGCGATCGGGGGACAGGTTGATCACGCAATTGGAGATCACGAGGTCGACGGAGTCCCCCTCGACCGGGAGCTGCTCGAGGATGCCCTGGAGCACCTCGATGTTCGGGAGCCCGGAGCGCCTGACGTTCGCGCGGGCGGCCTCGACCATGGCCGCGGTCATGTCGACGCCGATCACGCGCCCCGCTCCCCCGACGCGCCGAGCGGCAAGGACGAGGTCGATCCCGGCGCCGCACCCCAGGTCGAGCACGGTCTCGCCCGGCGTCGCCCCGCTCGCCGCGACGGGATTTCCGCACCCGTGGGAGCAGGCGATCGCCTCGCGGGGGATCGCCGCGAGCTCGGCGGGGTCGTAGCCCGCGCGCGAGGCGCAGTTCGAGGGCGCCACGGAGCAGTACGACTCGCCGCTCGATGCGAGGCGGGCGTAGTGCTCGGAGACGAGCTTGCGGAGCTCCTCGTGGCTATCCATGTCGCTTCCTCCTGCGGCGGGGGGGGCGTCGGCGCGTCGCGTGATCGAGCGCGGCCAGGAGCTCGCGCAGGGCCGCGGCGAGGGGCTCCGCGAGGAGCCGGTAGTGGACCTCCTTGCCCCGCCGATCGGCGGCAACGAGGCCGGCCTCGCGGAGCTTCGCGAGGTGTCGGGAGACCACGGACAGGTCGACGGGGCAGCAGGCGGCGATCTCGGTGACGGTGCAGGGTCGTCCGCAGTCCCCCAGCCTCCCGAGGAGCGCGATGCGGTTCGGGTCGCACAGGGCGCGGAAGAAGCGGATCGGGACTTGCCTTGCGAGCCCCTTCCCGCACACGTCCCAGCCCGGTCGCAGTCGGTCGTTCTTGCTCATTTGCGTTGCTGTGCAAGTATACCCGGGCGCATGGCGTTGTCAAACCGAATCCAAAGTCCCAGATCCCAGCGCGGGCGTTGTCCGCATCGCCAAAGGCGAACGATGTCCGGGCCGAGTTTTCACCACGGAGGCACTGAGGCACTGAGGACGCACCGAGGTGTGGTCAAGGCTCCCGACGGCGTGACCAGGAAGCGGCCGCGTCGCCCGAGGAGAAGGCGCTGCCCGAAGGGCAGCG
>CAZYRM010000510.1:0-2770 GCA_964649705.1 uncultured Planctomycetia bacterium | reverse complement strand
AAGGTCAAGCACGGGGACGAGATCGAGGAGATCCGCGTCCCGATCAGCGAGGAGAGCCTCGTCGGCTGGGCGGTGAAACGAAAGGACATGCTCGTCATCCGCGATGCCTATGAGGCCGCGGAGCTCGCCTCGATCGACCCCTGCCTGAAGTTCAACCGCTCGTTCGATCAGAAGACGAAGTTCCGCACGAGGCAGGTCCTCGTCGCGCCGGTCAAGAACGGCGACAACGTCCTCGGGGCCGTCCAGCTCATCAACAAGAAGACCGGCGACTTCTCGCTGGAGGACCAGAACGCCGCGCGGGAGATCGGGAAGTCGCTCGGCGTGGCCTTCGCGAACCAGCGGAAGATGTCGAGCGCCGCTGGCGTGCGCCGGAGGGCCTCCAAGTTCGACGGCCTCCTCCAGAACGGGGTCCTCACCGAGACCCAGCTCGAGGAGGCGACGAAGATGGCGCGCAACGCCGGCGCGCCGGTCGAGCAGATCCTGATGACGCACCTCAAGGTGAAGAAGCAGGATCTGGGCCTGTCGCTCTCGGGGTTCTACCGGTGCGACTTCTTCCAGTTCGACCCGAGCCTCCCGATCCCGAGCGACCTCCTCGAGAAGCTGGAGCCCGACTACCTGAAAGAGCAGGGTTGGTGCCCGATCACACGGCGGGGCGAGGCGCTCGTCGTCGCCATGGACGATCCGAGGCATTTGCAGAAGCTCGACGACATCAAGAGCCGCCTGCAGGGGGAGAAGTTCATCTTCCAGGTCGCCCTCCGAGAGGACATCGCGAAGGTCGTCGACCTCTTCTTCAAGAGCCACCAGGTCGAGCAGTTCTCCATGGACTCCATCCTCACCGAGCTGGAGGAGGAGCAGGAGGGCGAGAAGAAGAAGGAGGAGGAGAAGGAGCCCGACGAGAACGACAGCGCGATCGTCAAGCTCGTGAATAAGATCATCATCGATGCGAACGCGATGGGCGCGAGCGACATCCACATCGAGCCCTACACCAACAAGCCCGTCATGGTGCGTTACCGCATCGACGGCGACTGCGAGCAGAAGTCGACGATCCCCGGCAACTTCCGCCGCGCGGTCGCCTCCCGCATCAAGATCATGGCGGGGCTCGACATCGCCGAGCACCGCAAGCCGCAGGACGGGAAGATCCGCTTCAAGATCGCGAGCGACCGCGACATCGAGCTGCGCGTCGCGACGCTGCCGACCCAGGGCGGGAACGAGGACGTCGTGATGCGCATCCTCGCGGCGAGCGAGCCGATCCCGCTCGACCAGATGAAGATCTCCGACCGGAGCCTCGCCGGGCTGAAGGAGCTGGCCACGAAGCCGTACGGCCTGATCCTGGTGGTCGGGCCGACAGGCTCGGGGAAGACGACGACGCTCCACTCGATGCTCGGGTACATCAACACCCCGGACCGCAAGATCTGGACCGCGGAGGACCCGGTCGAGATCACGCAGGTGGGGCTGCGCCAGGTCCAGGTGCAGGCGAAGATCGGGCTGACGTTCGCGGCGGCGATGCGGGCCTTCCTGCGCGCCGACCCCGACGTCATCATGGTCGGCGAGATGCGCGACGAGGAGACGGCCGCCACCGGGATCGAGGCGTCGCTCACGGGGCACCTCGTCCTGTCCACGCTCCACACGAACAACGCCCCCGAGACCGTCACGCGCCTGCTCGACATGGGCCTCGACCCGTTCACGTTCTCAGACTCGCTCCTCGGCGTGCTCGCGCAGCGCCTCACGCGGTCGCTCTGCGGGAAGTGCAAGGAGGCCTACAAGCCGGGCGAGGCGGAGATGCAGGCCCTGATGGACCACTACGGTCGCGAGTACTGGGACCGGATCGAGCCGAAGCCGACGAAGGACCAGATGCTCTACCGCAAGGGGAAGGGGTGCGACGCCTGCCGACAGCAGGGGTACAAGGGGCGCATCGCGGTCCACGAGTTGATGGTCAACACCAACGAGGTCCGCACGGCGATCCAGAAGAAGCTGACGGTCGACCAGCTCTGGCAGATCGCCCTCAACGACGGAATGCACACCCTGAAGCAGGACGGCCTCGAGAAGGTGCTGAAGGGGTACACCGACCTCGACCAGATCCTCGCCGTCTGCAGCCGTTAGCGCGGACGCGGCTTCGGCGGGCGCCACTTGCGGATGCGGTAGAGCTTGACGCGCCCCGTCTCCGGGTCGATGCCGAGGAAGGCGCGCCCGTCGAGCAGCGCGAGGAGCCCCTCTCCGACGAGCGTCTTGCGCCATCCTTGCAGGAGCGGGTGGTCAGGCTGGGGCGAGGTGGGCCCCTCCTCGAGGAGGGCCTCGATGTCCGCCCGGCTCGCGAGGAAGCCCGGCGCGAGCTTGAGGTCGGCCGCGCGGATCTTGAGATAGGTCATCACCAGGTCCGCGATCATCGGCGTTCGGCCGTCGCCGCGCTTCGCCTCCGTGAACCGCGGCAGGTCGCGGTCGGGGATCGCCAGGCCGCGCTGGATGCACCCGAGGAGCGCCTGCGCCGCGCGCGCCCCCTCCCTCGGATGGAGCCCCCGCGTGTTGCGCAGGTCCTCGCCGGTCCGCGGCAGGGCGCGCGCCAGCTCCACGAGCACCTCGTCGCGGACGATCATCCCGCGGTGCCAGTCGCGGTCCCGCGCCTCCTGCTCCCTCCAGCCCGCCAGCTCCCGGAGCACCGCCAGCCCCCGCCGATCGAGCACGTTTCGCCCGCGCACCTTGCGGAACGCCTCCTCCGGCGCGTGCGGCTCGTACCGGTGCGGGTCGGAGAGCCAGTCGAACTCCTCCTGGACCC
>CAZYRM010000509.1:0-2775 GCA_964649705.1 uncultured Planctomycetia bacterium | reverse complement strand
CGGCTCGTGCGCGCTCAAGCCGAGAACGAGACCGAGAACGAGCACGAGAACGATTGCGAGCCCGATTGCGAGCACGCCACCGCCACCGATCTCGCTGAAGAGCGGCATGGCGTAGTCCCTTCTGGCGAGGAGGAACCCGGTGGTCGGGGTCGCAAGCGCGCTCAGCCTGATCCTCGCCCTCGTCCTGACGGCGTGGAAGCGACGTGGGGTCTCGCCCGTCGGAGTGTTGCTTGCGCTTGGCGTAGGAAACCTCGTCCTCGCCGCGGCGACCCACGGCGATCTGGCGCGCGTCCTGGACACGTTCCGGCTGCATCCCATCCTCGCCCTCACGCTCGGGCTCCTCCTCGGGCGCCTCCTAGACAAGTCGGGCGGCCTCGCGACGCTGGCCGCGTGCGTACGATCACTGGGCCGCAGCCCGCTCGGCTCAGCGGGCGCCCTCTCGCTCCTCGTCTTCCTCCCGCTCGTCCTTTGCCTCCCCTGCGGCCACCTGATCGCCGCGGCGCTCGCCCCCGTCCTTCCGCACCTGTGCCCCGAGGAGGGGCGCGCCGCCTCAGGAGGTGTCCTCGCAGCGGCATTCGCGCGCACGGCGTACGGGGCGTGCGGACCCGCGCCCGCAGGCGGGATCGGGACGATCTGCGAAGGATGGCTCGCTCAGGGCTGGCCGGCGTTCTCCGACGGGGTCCTCAGGGCTCCGCAAATCGCGGCCCTCGTGTTCGCCATCCCCGCGGCCGCATGGATGGCCCGCCGCGCGGGAGCCGAGGCCCACGCGGCCCCCTGGGCGGCTCCTGTCGCGACGGCCAGGGGCGCCCTCGCGCTCGTCCTCTTCTTCACGGCCATCCTCGTGGCGCTCCTCAGGCCATTCGGGCCTCTCGAGGCCGCCGTCCCCCTGGCCGTCGCGGCGCTGCTGCTGTGGCCTCTCGCGTCGCAGGGCGCGCCTGTCTTCACCGCGCGGTCCACGCGGATCGACTTCTCTCCGCTGACAGGAGTCGTCCTCGCATTCCTCGCCGTCGGCTGCGTCGCCTCGGCCGGCGGCCTCGACGAGGTCGGGCGGTGGCTCCGGGGGACGACGGCGGCCGGGCGCTGGACGGCCCTGGCGGCGATCGTCCTCGCACCGTCCATCCTCCCGCTCCCATGCGGGCGGATCCTCGGGTTCCTCCTTGCGCCCATCCTCTATGGCCTCGGCCCCGCGAAGGGCGGGCCGTTCGAGTGGAACGAGCTGATCGTCGGAATGGCCGTGCTCGCGACGACGTTGTCGACTTCGTGCGCTCACTCCCCGTTCTGCGGCGGAGGGATGGTCGTCGCGCGTCGCGCGGGCGGATCGCGGCTCCTGCGGTCGCTGGCCGGGAGCCTGATCGTCGCCGTCCCCTGCGCCGTCCTTGCGGCCATCCCGACGATGATGACGACGACCCGGTGGGTCTGGGTCCTCGGCGTCGCCGGCGCGGTCGCCGGCACCCTCCTCGCGGGCCTCGTCGGCTTCGCGGGCGGCAAGGCCCGCCTCCAAGGTGCCGTGGGCGGCCTTGCGGGAGGGGCCCTCGCGGGGGCCACGTTGTGGGTGCATTGAGCATGGAACCGAACGACTTCCTGCCGGTCCGCCGAGAGGACTCCGCTCTGGCCGTGCCGATCAACCTGACCGCCGCGGCCGTGGCCGGCGCTGGGCTTGTCCTGGCCGCTGCGTGGCCCTCGATGAACGGACGAGACGAGGCCATCCGCTGCATCGACTGCGGGGCCTGCAATGCCGTGGGAGACGCCTGCCCCGGCGCCATCGAGGACGAGGCGGGCCTCGTCGCCGCCGCGCGCGCGGGAGACGCCCGCGCCTTCGTGGACCGCGCGGGCCTCCTCTGCACCCGCTGCGGGATCTGCTCGAGCCTCTGCCCGGTGGGTCTCGACCTCGCGCGCATCTTCGCGCGGATGCACGAGCAGGTGCGAGGCGAGCTGGCGAAGGGCGATGTGCCGGCGGAGACCGTGCGCGCAGCCCTGAGGGAAGGGCGCGTGGGAGGCGAGTTCATCGAGGACGCCCTGGCGGGGCTGGGGGAGCGATGAACGCAGCCGTCGGGGTCCTGCTGCTCGTGGGGGCGCTGTACGCCCCGGGGCGGCTCTTCGCGCTGCTGGCCGCGATGGTCCTGCTGGGGTTCGCCGCGGTCCGCGCGTGGCGGCGCGGGAATCGCTTGCCAGCCGTCGGCGCACTGATCATGATCCTCGGCGCGGGGGGAGCGGCCTGGCATGCGGCGTCCGCGCTGCGAGAGTTCCGTGATGCCCGGAAGGCGCCCCCTCCGCTTGTCGACGGGACGCACGAGGGCTCCGCCGAGGGACTCCGAGGGCCGATCCGCGTCCGCGTGGCTGTGCAGGGCGGGCGGATTCGAGACGTGGCCGTCCTGGCGTGCGCGGACTCGCCGTCGCTCGCGGGGGAGGCGATCGAGGAGACTCGGAAGCGGATCGTCGAGGCGAACTCCCCGAGGGTGACTCAGGCGCCCGGCGCCAGGACGTCAACGGCGGCGCTGTGTCGGGCCGTCGAGGAGGCCTTGTGGTCCGCCAGGGGGCCTCGGATCGAAGGCGCGGCTCGAGTCGTCCTCCAGGTCGAGTCGAACGAGCCGAGGGGAACGACGTTCGCCTGTCTCGTCCTGCTTGTCGTCCTCGTCGGCGCGACGATGGCGATGGTGGACCCATCCGAATGAGACGCTGGACGTGGGGCATCGGCGTGGCGGCGCTCGTCCTGGCCGGGACGGGGACCGCGGTGTGGACGGACCGGTCGGAGTTCTGCGGAGACTGCCACTCGAT
>CAZYRM010000508.1:0-2782 GCA_964649705.1 uncultured Planctomycetia bacterium | reverse complement strand
GCGACGTCGAGCCCGAGCTCGACCTGGGAAAGGTGCTGCACGACATGTACGACCGGGCGGGCTATGAGCGGCGGGTCGACTACCGCAAGGACCCGGTTCCACCGCTTCGCGCCGAAGACCTCGCCTGGGCGCGCGAGGTCCTCAGCGACCCGCATCGCCGGTAGGGAGTCGCTCCCTCCATGAACAGGTCACGCACTGCGTGACTCATGTGCGGCTGGGGTTGTCTCCGCCGATTCCGCACGCACCTCGTGCGGAATCACGCGAATGGCCTCTACGGCAGCGAGACGCCGGTGAACGTGAACTTCACGGGGCGCGAGAGCGTCTTCGTGACGACCGCGACGGAGAGCTTGAAGTCGCCTGGGGGCAGCGAGTCGAAGCCGACCTGGAAGTCGGCGCGGTCCTGGCCGCCGTAGGTCGTCGTGCCCGAGAGGTCCCCCGAGACCACCGTCTTCCCGTCCGCTCCCGTGAGCGAGAAGCGGATCATCTCCGCCAGGCTCCCGAAGGAGTCCAGGATGTCCTGGTCCGGCGCCCCTGACGCCGCGCCCAGGCCCAGGACCGTGACGCCAGCGACCGCGCCCTCCCCGCCCGGCGCCCAGGAGGTCACCTGCACCTGGACCGGTCCCGCCGCCAGCGTCGCCCGAGAGCGGCGCGCCTCCGCGTCGAAGACCGCCTCCTCCCGCACCATCAGGAACAGGACCTCGATCTCCCCCTCCAGCTTCTCAATCCGCGTCGCGCCCGCCGCGGGGGAGCCGAGCGACGTCCAGCACGGCTGCGACGGGTCCTCGTCGTCGTCGGGCCTCGAGTGGTCGTGGAAGCCGTCCTCGTCGGACGGGAGCAGCATCGAGCCCCCCTTGTCGTCCGTCGCCACCTTGACGCGCGCCGTCGTCCCGACCGCAAGCGGACGGATGTGCCCCTCCCACTCGAGCGTCATCTGCACGTCCGTCGAGGAGTCCACAGTCCCGCCGTCGTACTCCTTGGTGCGCGTCACCGTCACCTCGTCCAGCACGACGCGGAACGGCCCGTCGTGACACACGGGCGCATCGGAGAGCGGCTCGGGCTGAAGCGTGATCGCCTCCCGGAACGGAAGCGCGTACGAGCACCCCCCCGCGCGGACGAGCCGATCGAGCGCCTCCCAGATCGGCAGGCG
This sequence comes from uncultured Planctomycetia bacterium, assembly GCA_964649705.1. Lineage (GTDB taxonomy): Bacteria > Planctomycetota > MHYJ01 > WSZJ01 > CAZYRM01 > CAZYRM01. The sequence goes on along the minus strand of CAZYRM010000508.1, from coordinate 1,635 downwards.
CCCGCCGCCCGCGGGGAGCATGCGACCCGTGAGGTCGACCGCCGTGGAGTCGAACTTCCGTCCCGTCTGCCGAGCCAGCTCCTGGAACGCCTCCGCGAGCGGGGTCTCCTTCGCGGGGAGAGTCACCCACGCCGAGGCCCCGATCCGCTGCTCCAGACGGATCGCGTCGAGCGCCTGCTGGACCCGCGCGCGGACCTCCGGGTCGCCCGTCGAGAGCGCCGCCACAAGGTGCGCCTCCGCCGACGGCCCGATCGCCGTGAGATCGGCCGTCGCCCGGTCCCTCACGTCGGCGTCGTCGCTCGACAGCTCCGCGACCAGCGCCTTCACCCGCCCCGCGACGTCCTCGCCCGCGAGCGGCAGCGCCAACAGACAGGCCAACGCGATCGCACGCCACATGGACGCCTCCCTACGAGAGACCCTGCGCGCGGCGGGGATTTTCCTGCTCCGCGCAAAGCTCCTCGACGAGCTTCTTCTGCCGCGCCGTCAGCCTCTTCGGCAGGACCGACCTCACCCGAACGTACAGGTCCCCGCGCCCGCCCCCGCGCGCCGAGGGCATCCCCTGGCCCCCCAGGCGGAACGTCTGCCCGTTCTGCGTCTCGGGCGGGATCTTCATGGTCGCCTTGCCGTCGGGCGTCGGGACCTCGATGCTCGCTCCGAGGACCGCCTCCAGGAGCGTCACCGGGACCTCGCAGTGGAGGTCCGAGCCCTTCAGCTCGAAACGATCGTCGGGGAGGACCTTCACGACGAGGTAGAGGTCCGCGCCCCCCCCCGCGGCGCCCGCAACGCGGACCTTCGAGCCCTCCCGCACGCCGGCGGGGATCTTCACCTCGATCGTCCTCGCGCGCCCGCGCCCATCGGAGATCTGGAGGCTCCGACCCGTCCCGTGGAAGGCCTCCTGGAGCGTCAGCTCGATCGGGTGCTCGACGTCCTGGCCCTGGGGCTGCTCCATCCCCGGGAAGGGGAACCCGCCGAACGGCGACTGCGCGCGGCCGCGGCGGCCGCTCGGCGCGCCGGCGAAGAAGTCGCCGAACATCGTCTTGAAGAAGTCGCTGAAGCCGCCGGCGTCGCCCAGGTCCTCCCAGCGCACGCTCGACCCGCCCGGCCCGCCCCAGGGCGCGCCTCCGCCCGCGTAGCGCTCCCAGTCAGGACCGAGTTGGTCGTAACGCTGGCGCTTCTTGGGGTCGGAGAGGACCTCGTACGCCTCGTTGATCTCCTTGAACTTCGCCTCGGCCGCCTTGTTGCCGGGGTTGTAGTCGGGGTGGTGCTTCTTCGCGAGCTTGCGGAAGGCCCTCTTGATCTCGTCCTGAGTGGCCTCCTTGGCGACCCCGAGCGTCTTGTAGTAGTCCTTGTACTGCATGGCCTATCAGAATAGGCCCTGGACGCTCTTGATCGCAAGCCGGAGCGGGAAGGCGGGCAGGATTCCGAGCGCGAGCGTCCCGATCGCGGTCGCGCCGACGGCGAGGTGCAGGCCCCATTGCGGGCCCGTGCGCTGGAACTCCTCGGCGGGCTCCTTCATGTACATGGTCATGATGACCTTGAGGTAGTAGTACAGCGAGAGGAGCGTCCCGAGCACGCCAATCAGCGCGAGCCCCGTGAACCCGCGGTTCACCGCGTCGCGGAAGAGCGTGAACTTCC
>CAZYRM010000507.1:0-2787 GCA_964649705.1 uncultured Planctomycetia bacterium | reverse complement strand
ACGTTCAGGACGCTCGCCGTGATCCTCCTGCCGATCCCGCTCGTCCGGCGCGTGAGGTACGACTCGCTGCACCAGCCCGTGCGGTTGTCGTAGTAGATCCTGCGCCAGCCGCCCTGCACCGCGTTCGAGGCGTAGATCTGGCCGTTCCGCACGCTCCCCATCACCGAGAACCCCGTCCCAGGGCCCGTCCGCACGTTCAGCGTGTCCGTGTTCACCTGCTGCGCCGTCAGCGAGGGCGTCGGGCTGGGGCTCGGCCCGGAGTTGGAGAGGCCCGAGTAGGTCTGCTGGATCGCGTTCCCGCGGACCACGTACTGCCCGCCCGACCCCGGGATGTACTGCTTCGCCCCGTTCCTCCGGATCTCGAAGTGGACGTGCGGACCTGTCGAGTTCCCCGTGCTCCCCTCCAGGCCGAGCTGCTGGCCGCGTCCCACGCTCGCCCCGTTCGAAATCGTGATGCGGGACATGTGCGCGTAGTACGTCTGGTAGCCGCTCTCGTGGTTCACGATGACGAGGTTCCCGTACCCGCCGTTCCACCCCGTGAACGACACCCGACCCGCGCGCGCCGCCGTGATCGGCGTCACGTTCGGTCCCGCGATGTCGAGCGCGCCGTGGATCCCGTAGCTTCGGGAGCTGTAGTACGTGCTCGTCAACGGACCCGACTGCGGGTACACGAACTCGCCCGTCGCCAGGGCCGTCGCGGCCATGAAGAAGGCCGCCGCGAATCCCGCCACCCGCCGCACCACGCTCGTCACCATCGTCATTCCTCCGACGCACACCTCGTGCACGCCTGTGAGGTGCAACTCACGGTCCGGGCGCACGCCGTTGAGTGCCCGGACTCATGGGACGCAAGCGACGTGTGAATCATGGCTTGCGTCGCACGCATTCGTGTGAGGAATTCACATGTGCGCGCGTGTCCGGAGGAGTGACGTTACGAGACGTAGCACGCGCGGGCGTAAGGCGCGCCTAGTGGTCGGTCGGCGGGTCGAACGAGTTCTCGGGCATGCGGTCCCGCTCCAGGCGGCCCTTCTCGTCGAAGATCCAGTCGAGGTCCACCTCGCCTCGATCGAGGATCTGGATGTAGTCGTCGATGTCCTGAGTCATCCTCGGATCGACGTCTCGGAGACCCCGGAGCGTCGCGATCGCCTCGCCCCGTCCCGCCCGGACCAGGGCCAGCACGCAGGCGCGTCGGACGTCCTCCGTGGCGTCGGTCTTGAACCCCTCCGCGAGGGCCGCCATCGCCGTGGAGCGGTACTGCGCGCGGGCCTCCCCGAGCTGCTCGGCGGCGGTGACCCTGACCGACACGTCATCGTCCTGCCGGAGGAATGCCGCGACGCTCCGGAGCTGGTCGTCCGCCGCCCGCCTCATCCGGACCGCCTGCAGCGCCTGCTGCCTGACGGCGGGGTCGGTCGACTGGGCGGCGACGAGGAGGAACTCCGGGTTGTACCGCTCCGCCGCCGACGGGTCGATGTCGATCTGCTGGCGGAGGGCCACGACGGCCGCCACGCGGATCGACGGGTCGGCGTCCCCTCGGGCCATGGCGAGCAGGTCCCTCTCGATCTCCGGAGACCGCTTCGCGCCTTGTCCCAGGAACGCGAGGGCCTCCATGCGGCGGGAGAGCGAGGCGTCGCGTCGGGCGATGTCGAGGAAGGCGGAGACCACCCGGGACTCGTTCCCGATCCTCGGGTCCATCGTGAGGGAGGCCATCAGGATGTTGAGCGACGAGGGGTCCTCCTCCCGCTTGAACCAGTCGATGAGCTCGATGGCGCGCTGGGCGTCCTCGCCGACCCACTCGCAGATCTTTCGCTGGGCCTCGGTCTGCGCCTCGGGGTCGCAGTTCTTGACCGCGTCGTGGAGGGAGGTGAGGAGGTCGCGGAGGGTTCCCTGAACGTCGTCCGGAAGCGGCCCGATCTCGGGCGGCGGCATGTCGTGGTTTCAGCCCTTCTCGTGCTCGTGGTCGGGCGGCAGGGGCCCCGTCGTGGGCGAGACCGCCACCGGGCCCGTCGAAGGCCCCGACCCCTTCGGCTGCGGGAGGGCGCCGGGGCGGGTCGTCGGCGTCCCGGTCGTGTTCGCCGATCCGGACCCCGTCGGCCGGGGCGAGGGCCCCTTGTCGGGCGGGTACATCCGTCCGAGCGCGAAGCCGAAGACGACGCACACGGCGGCCACCAGCACCTGCGCAATGAACTTGCTCATGCCGAGGATTCTACGCGATCGGGTCCCTGACGGCCAACCCCGGAAACGGACACGCGGACGACACCTCGTCGTCCGCGCGCCGGGTCTTCTGGGGTAGAGGAAAAGACTTCTAGAACTGGACCGTCGTCGTGTACTGCGCGCTGATCCAGTACTGGGCGCCGCGGTACCAGATCCGCAGCCAGCCGCTCTGGGTCGTGTCGGCGACGAACACCTCTCCGCTCCAGCACGACCCGACGATCGAGTTGCTCGTGCTCGGTCCGCTCCTCACGTTCAGGCTGCTCGCCGTGACCCGGCGTCCGATGCCTCCCGTGCGGCGGGTCAGGAACTGCGCGCTGCACCAGCCCTGGCGGTTGTCGTAGTAGATCCGGTGCCAGCCGTTCGATAGCGTGTTCGACACGTAGATCTGGCCGCTCCGGACCGTGCCGATGATCGAGAAGCCCGTTCCCGCCCCGCTCCGGACGCTCAGGGAGGAGGCGTTCACCTGCTGCGCCGTCAGTGAGGGGGTCGGCGTGGGCGTGGGCGTCGGGCTCGGCGACGGGTTGCTCCCGCCCACGAGCTGCATGTAGTAGGTCCAGTTGAAGAACGCGCCCGGGTCGG
>CAZYRM010000506.1:0-2791 GCA_964649705.1 uncultured Planctomycetia bacterium | reverse complement strand
TCCTGCACCTTCTGGGGGAGGTTCACGAACCGGACGCCGATCATGTACCGCTCGGTCTTCGTGTCCTTCTCCGCGCGGACGACCCTCCCGACGACGTGGAACTGGCTGTCGGGCAGGTGGACCGTCACGTCGAGGAACGACCCGATCGGCAGGGTCCGCTTCGCGCTGAACAGTAGCCCCCCAGCGCTCATGTTCAGGACCTTGGTGTCGAAGCCGCTCTTCCCCACCATCTCGTCCTGGGTGATCACCGAGTACTCGAGCGCGAAGTCCTGGTCGATCCGCTGGAACTCGCGCCGGTCGATGTGCCAGAGCTTCTTCTCGCGGAAGAGGTCCACGAGCGCGGGGTCGAACGCGGTCCCCTTCCCCTGATCGAGGATCGCGAGCGACTCGTCGACGGTCATCGCGCGCTTGTACGGGCGGTCGTACGCCGTGCAGGCGTCGAACACGTCCGAGATGCACAAGATCCGCGCCGCGACGATGAGCTGGTCGCCCCCGATGCCCTTCGGGTACCCCTTCCCGTCGAGCCGCTCGTGGTGGCTGCCCGCGATCTGCGGGATGTCCTTGTACTCGCGCCCGAAGTGGACCTGGTCGAGGATCTCCTTCGTGAAGAGGGCGTGGCGCTTCATCTTGTCGAACTCTTCCGGCGAGAGCTTGCCGGGCTTGAGGAGCACGTCGTCGCGCACGCCGATCTTCCCGATGTCGTGGAGGGCCGCGGCGTAGTCGAGCACGCGGACGTCCTTCTCGGCCCAGCCCAGGGCGCGCGCGAGGTTGATCGCGTACCGCGCCACCCGCTCCGAGTGCCCCGCCGTGACCGGGTCGCGCGCGTCAATCGCGGCGCCGAGGACCTTCAGGACGCTCTTGAACGTCAGCTCGCGCTCCGCGAGGAGGCGCGTGCGCTCGATGCAGACCGCCGCCTGCGCCGCGAAGGCGCTGATCAGCTCCTCGTCGTAGGGCGTGAAGACCCCGTCGCGCTTGTTCAGGACCTGGAGCACGCCGATCACGTGCTCCCCGGTCGCCACGAGCGGCACGCAGAGGATCGTCCGCGTGCGGTACCCCGTCTTCTTGTCGAACTCCGGGTTGAAGCGGTCGTCCTGGTAGGCGTCCTGGATGTTGACGATCTCGCCGCTCCGGGCGACGTGGCCCGCGATCCCCTTCCCCACCGGGAAGCGGATCTCGCGGATCTCCGAGTCCTGCGCGATCCGGCTGAAGAGCTCGTTCGTGTCCTCGTCGACGAGGAAGAGGCTCGTCCGCTCCGCCTCCATGACGGTGGTCGCGCGGCGGATGATGAGGTCGAGCAGGTTGTCGAGCTCCGGCTCGGCCATCATCGCCCGCGAGACCTCCAGGATCGCCGTGAGGTCGCGCAGCTTCTTCGCGGCGCTCACGCGTCCGGTGGAGTCCTGGCGGGTCTTCGGCTCGGCCACGGAGGCCTCCTACTTCCCCATCACCATCGTCGACCCTTCGCTGTCGAATCCCTCGTAGTCCTCCTCGGACCTCGGGGCGACGTTCTTGAAGAGCTCGGGGAAGAGCCGGTTCATGTACTTCTCGAGCGTCACGTTCGTCGGGCCGAAGCGGTTGTGGTACATGTAGTATTCCAACTCGTACCCCATCCGCCCCGCGTCCTGGTGCCGCTTGTTGACGTCGCGCTCCAGGGCCTTGAGGAGGATCCGCTCCACCTCCTCGGGGATGTCCGGGTTCACCGTGCGCGGCTTGGTGAAGTCCTTGTAGACGACGTTCTCGAGGATCACGGCCGTCTTGTCGCTGCCGAACAGGCTCTGGCCCGTCAGGAGCTCGAAGGAGACGATCCCGAGCGAGAAGATGTCCGACCGCTTGTCGGTCTGCATGTACTGGGCCTGCTCCGGGGACATGTACTGGGCCTTCCCCATGAGCACGTCGCCCTCCTGGTTCCGCATCAGGTTCGCGGCCTTCGCGATCCCGAAGTCGGTCAGCTTCACGACCCCCTCGGTGGAGATCATGATGTTCTTGGGCGAGACGTCGCGGTGGACGACGTTGAGCAGGTTCCCGCTCTTGTCGGCCTTCCGGTGCGCGTACTCCAGCGCGCGGCAGACGCGGCTGATGATGAACGCCGCGATGTCGACCGGCACCTTGAGGTTCAGCTCGAAGTGCCGGTTCATGAACTCCTGGAGGTTCACCCCCTCGATGAACTCCATGGCGATGTAATAGAGGTTCCCGATCTTGCCGAGCTGGTACATCTGAACGATGTTCTGGTGCACGAGGTCGGCGACGAGCTTCGCCTCGCCGATGAACATCTCGACGAACTCGGCGTCGCGGGAGAGGGACTCCTGGATCATCTTGATGGCGACGACCTTCTGGAATCCTTCGGCCCCGAACTGGAGGCCCTCCCAGACCGATCCCATCCCGCCTTCGGCGAGTTTGCGGACCAGCTTGAACCGGTTCTTGTCGACGATTTCCTTGGGCTCGGCAGGCTTCCCCTTCCCAAGCATGGGCGAGCACTCCGACGGAGGTTGCACGGTATGTCGCGTTCGCCCCTCATCTTGCACGCCGGTGACCCGGTGTCAAGCCGTTTCCCGGGGCCGAGCCCGCTTGACCGCCAGGACCGGGGGTGGGAGACTTCCAGGTAGCTGGGAGGCCTCTTGATGCGAACGACCGCCCTCTTCGTGGCCCTGCTCGGCGGCCTGGCGTCCGGCATGTTCGCCACCAGCCCCGAAGACGTCCCCCTCGCCCGCCTCGAGGAGAACGTCCGGGCCTACCTCGTGAAGCACCCCGACGACCCGAACGCCCACTACATCCTGGGGCGGCTCTACTGCATCGC
>CAZYRM010000505.1:0-2794 GCA_964649705.1 uncultured Planctomycetia bacterium | reverse complement strand
TGGAGGAAACGGCCGCGTCGAAGCTGGCGCTGGCCAGGTCCTTCATGTCGGTCACGGACCCGACATGCGTCGTCACCCCCGGGGCCGCGTGCTGGCCGAAGCCGGGCCAGACGTCGATCGCGTGCCGGTCGCGGACGAGCAGGTTGTTGATCAGGTCGCAGTACCCCGCCCCCAGGTCAATCACGGAGTCGTTCGGCTCCAGCCAGCGCTGGAACGCCCCCGCGAGCACCGCCCAGATCCGGGACCGCTCGGTCGTCGGGACGAAGCGGGTCCGGAAGTACTCCCAGTCCATGTCGGTGGCTACCTCTTCCTCGTCCAGATCAGGTACGAGCCGATGCGGCGGAACTCGAAGTCCCGCTCCAGCGGGGTTCGGCAGGCGGGACTCCCCAGGATGGCGTCTCGCTGCGCGCGTGTATGGCCGCCGATGGAAAGGACGAGCGCCCCGGTGCCGGGGTCCGCCAGGACCGCCGCCACCTGCTCCGAAGACGACCACAGGGCGTCGAGGGGCGAGGGGGAGACGCGATTCCGGCTGAGGTAGAGGATCTCGCGGGTCGCGAGGATCCTGCTTTCGGGTGGGACCCGCGAATCGAGGTAGGAGGCGGTCTCCTCGACTCCCGACACGCCGTAGTCGTAAATCGTCGTGTAATCGGCGCGGCACTGGAGCGTGTTCACGGCCAGCTGACCTCCGACCGCGAAGGAGAGCGCGCCGAGGGCCAGCGAGCGTCGCAAGTCGCGACCGATGCACCATGCGGCGAGAACGACGACCAGGAATGCGGCGCCCAGCCCCGCCGACGCGATCCCCGCGCCGGCGGCCTCCTGGCGGAACTCCTCCTCGGAGGTCGCGCGAGCGTCCTTGAGTCGATAGTCCGTCCGGTACAGAAGGTCGCCGACCCACGACACGTGGAGCGCGAAGGCGAGCGCGATGGCGCCCAGGATTGCGAGGGCGCCCCTTGCCCTTCCCGTGCCGCGCGCGAGCCAGTCGACCGACAGGTCCGCGGCGAGCACGCAGAACAACGGGAGGGCGGGGAACTGGTATTTCGGGAGGCCGTACACGACGCGGCCGACGATCAGGTAGCCGCAGAAGATCGCGAGGGAGACGAACGCGATCAAGCCCCGAGCGCTGCTGGCGGGACGCACGACAAGCCGCCAGACGGCGGCCGCCGCGCCGGCGAGCGCGATCGGGGCGAGGAAGGGGGAGAACCAGAGCAGGGCGCGGGCGACCACGCGGAGGTGTCCCATCAGCCCCGCGCCCGCGCCCGCGCGGGACGACTGGGCCATGAGTGCGCCGAAGGTGTACCGGAAGGGGACGCGCCAGTCGATTCCCTTGGCGCTGCAGTACAGCCACCAGGTGCACAGGAATAGCGCGGCGCCGATGGCGCCGACCGAGAGGACGAACGCAGCCGCGCGCCTGGGCCTGCGCAGCGCAACCTCGTAGACGAAGACCCCTCCCAGCACGGCGAGCGGAGTCGTCAGCTTGGCCCACAAGACGGCGCCGAACACGACGCCTGCCAGGGCGGCGCGTTTCGGCATCGTCCAGCTCTCGCCGGCGATGCAGGCCCACGTCAGCGCCACGCAGCCGGCGGCCAGTACGGTGTTGTCGATATCGAGGTGCACGCTGCCCTTGATCGCGAAAGGGGACGTGCAGAGCAGGAAGACGGCGAGCGCCGGCGCCAGGGGGCCCGCTCCCCGCTCTCGACGCACCGCGGACGCGATCCGCCAGGTGAGCCAGAGGGTGAGCAGAAAGATCGGAATCCCCATCGCCCGGCGCGCGACCCAGCTCCTCCCGAAGATCCTCCCGCTCGCGACCAGGAGCTCCATGTAGGCCCTGGGGTGCCAGGACGCCTCGGGGGATACGCCCGCGCGATGGGCGGGACTGTAGTCGAGGCCCGCCTCTTGATCCGCCGCGACCAGGAAGTCGACGGAGTCCCCCATCGGCGGTTCGCCGAGCGATGCGAGCGCGAATCCGACGTAAGCGGCGAGCCCCAGCGCGACGAGGGCGGCCGCGATCCTTCGCTCCGCTGCGGTTCCGGGCTGCACGGCTCACCTCCTCGCAAGCGGAGGACGCGCGGACGTGGGGATCCGGCCGCGCCAGGAGTTCCACCTGTACTCGAGGATGAGGAGCGTCATGCGGATGCCGAGCTTGAAGGCCCTCCACTTGTCGCCGGTGACCGAGGACTCGCCCACACGCTTGCCGTAGTTCACGGGGATCTCGATGAACCGCACGCCTCGGAGGATCACGAGCATCATCAGCTCGGGGCCGAAGTGGGACCCTCCGATGGTGAATCCGTCGCGGATCCGCTCGTACGCGTCGCGACGGAGGAGCCTCATCGTGCAGCCGACGTCGCTCAGGAATCCCGTGTTGAACAGCCACTCCATGAACTTCGCGACGAGATAGTTCCCGGTCCGGATGAGCCACTCCATGTTGGCGCCGTCCCAGATCAGCTCCCGGGTCGTCCGGGTGCCGAAGACGACCTCGAAGTCGTCGGCGTAGGCCAACAGCTTGTGCACGTCCCTCCCGAAGAACGTCCCGTCCGGCTCGGAGATCACGAGGATGTCGCCGGCCGCCTCGGCGAGCCCCCGCTGGATCGCGTGCCCGTATCCCTGCTTGGGCTCGTGGACCAATCGGGCGGCAGTCTGGCGGACCTCGTCGTCGGTCCCCTGGGCGGCGTTGTTGTTGACGACGATGACCTCGTCGACGACGCCCGACTCGAGGAACTCGCAGACGACGCGGCGGATGGAGTCCTTCTCGTTGTAGGTGGGCAGGACGACCGAGACCCGCTTGTCCTTCCACATG
>CAZYRM010000504.1:0-2826 GCA_964649705.1 uncultured Planctomycetia bacterium | reverse complement strand
TCGCGCTCGTCCCAGGCGTCCAGGTACTTCTGCCGCGCCTCCGGCGAGACCTCCTCGCTATCGTAGGCGCCTCCCTTGAGCACCCCCGTCGGGTCCTCCGCCGACCACGGGTCCGAGATCCACTCCCAGGCGTTTCCGAGCATATCGTGGATCCCGCGCGCGTTCGGCTTCCTCGTGGCCACCCTCTGCGTCTTCTCCGAGGGCGCCGTCGAGGAGAACCACGCGTAGTCTTCCACGGGGTCGGGCAGGGGACCGCAGGCGAGCTCCCACTCCTTCTCCGTGGGCAGGCGGTACTTCTTCCCCGTCCGCTCCGTGAGCCACTCGCAATACAGCTCCGCGGACCGGCGGCTCATCCCGACGGCGGGCCGCTGGCCCTTTCCCCAGCCGTGGTCGACCATTTCGTAGTGCGGCGAGGGGCGCATCCCCGCGTCGGTCCCCTCGGGGAGGTCCTTCTTCTCGTACCAGATCAAGAACTCCGCCCAGGTCACCTCGGTCTTCCCGATCCAGAACCTGCCCTCGGGGACCCAGACCATGTCGAAGGCGACCTTGGAGTCCGGGATCGTCTCGGCGTAGTTCCCCTCCTCGGCGAGGAGCGTCGACCCGAAAATCGCTACTCCGATCCAGGCACAGGCACGCGCCGCACGTCGAGCGGGCCGAATGCGTGCTTCGCGAGGGAGTGGTCCAGGTCCGACTCCGTCATCTCCTGCCACGTCATCGTCCTCCCCGTGTACGCCGCCTGGCGGCCCATGATGGCGGTGAGCGTGCTCTCCGCGACCTGCGCCGATTCGTTCAACGGCCTCTGTTCGCGGACCGACGCGATCAGGTCCGCGTGTTCCTGCACGTAGGCCGTCGAGAGCGTCGAGGCCCCCTCGTACCTCCAGGACCGCGCGCCCTCGATCACACCCTCGTACGGCCTCGCCACGCCTTCGGTCCCGCGGACCCAGGCCCCCACGCGGCCGTCCGAGCCTGACCACTGGCGGTTCATGCTGAAGCAGTGGATCCCGCCCGGGTACTCGAAGTCGATCGCGAAGTGGTCGTAGATGTTGCCGAAGCCCTCGCCGACGCGCTGGACCCTTCCACCCGAGCCGGTCGCTCGGAGCGGGTGCGCGCCGAGAAGCCAGTTCGCGACGTCAATCGTGTGGATGTGCTGCTCGACGATGCAGTCGCCGGAGAGCCAGTCGTAGTACCACCAGTTCCGGATCTGGTCCTCCATGTCCGTCCAGCCCTCTTGTCGGGCATGGTGGGGCACCGGTCCGCCGTTGTAGTAGACGTGTGCCTCGCGGATCTCGCCAATCCACCCCTCGCGGACGCGCCGCACGGCCTCCTGGAACCCCTCCTGGTGGCGGTACTGAGTCCCCGCGACGACCGCGTACCCCTTCTCCGCCGCCTGCCGCCCCGCCGCGAGGAAGCGCCGGACGCCGACGGGATCGACCGCGATCGGCTTCTCCACGAAGCAGTGCTTCCCCGCAGCGACGGCCGCCTCGAAGTGGAGCGGGCGGAAGCCGGGCGGCGTGGCCAGCAGAACGACGTCGACCTCCTCGAGGGCGAGGAGCCGCTGGTACGCCTCGAAGCCGACGAAGCACCGATCGTCGGCAAGCCGCACGCCGTCGTGCTTCATCCCCTCCAAGTAGGCGCGCGACCCAGCGAGGCGGTCGGCGAAAACGTCGGCGAGCGCGACGATCCGGACGTCCTTCGCCGCGTGGAGCCAGTTCTCCGCGGCGCCGGTCCCGCGCCCCCCGCAGCCGATCAGCCCCGCGTTGAGGATCTTCTTCATCGCTCCCTCCCCGGGACCGGAATCGCGCGAACGGCCAGCGTCCCGAACTCCCGCACGCGCGGGGAAAGGTCCAGCTTCGAGGCGAGGATCTCCTCCCACGCGATCGTGGACCCCGTATACGCCGCCTCGCGGCCCAGGATCGCCGTCAGCGTCGCCTCCGCGACCGTGCGCGCCTCGTTGAGAGGTCGTCCGTCGCGGATGGCGGCCAGCAGGTCCCTGTGCTCCTGCACGTAGGGATTCGGCGCGTTCCCGTGGAAGCGCCACGTCGAGAGCCCCTCGATCGCGCCCGCCGGATTCGCGCGCCCGAGCGTTCCGACCACCGACTCGCCCACGGCGTCCGCGCACCCTGTGATCTGGCGGCACATGCTGACCACGCGAATTCCGCCCGGGTACTCGTAGTCCACCGCGAAGTGGTCGTAGATGTTCCCGTACTTCGCCGCGACCCGCTGCGTCCTTCCCCCGACGGCCGTCGCGCGGAGCGGGTGGGCGCGCAGGACCCAATTCATCACGTCGAGGTTGTGGACGTGCTGCTCGACGATGTGGTCTCCCGAGAGCCAGTCGAAGTAGAGCCAGTTGCGGACCTGCCACTCGACGTCGCTCTGGCCTTCCTTGCGGTCGTAGCTCCAGAGGCCTCCGGTGTTCCACGAGCAGCGGCCGGCGACGATCTCGCCTACCGCGCCGTCGTGAATGCGGGAGATGGCCTCGATGTAGTTGTCCTGATGCCTCCGCTGCGTCCCGGCGACGACGCGGAGGCCCTTCTCGGCGGCCTTTTCGCCCGCCGCAATCACCCGGCGGACTCCGACGGGGTCGACGGCGACCGGTTTCTCGAGGAAGACGTGCTTGCCGGCCGCGATGGCCGCCTCGAAGTGGCCGGGACGGAACCCGGGGGGAGTGGCGAGCAGGACGAGGTCGACCTCCTCGAGCGCGAGGAGCTTCTCGAATCCGTCGAACCCCGTGAAGCAGCGCCCCGCGTCGACCTTCACCCCCGCGAGCTGGGTCTTCGGGTCGCGCAGGTAGGCGAGGCACGACTCGATCCGCTCGGGGAAGAGGTC
>CAZYRM010000503.1:0-2828 GCA_964649705.1 uncultured Planctomycetia bacterium | reverse complement strand
CACTTCTAGCGTGCGTCGGCTGATCGTCAACGCGGACGACTTCGGGATCCACCCCGCCCGAAACCGAGGAGTCGCCGAGGCGGTGCGGGCCGGCGTGGTCACTTCGGTCAGCATGATCGCGAACCTCGAGGGATTCGACGACGCCGTCGCGCTGCTCGCAACGCTGCCGCCGGTCGACGTGGGACTCCACCTCAACCTGAGCGAGGGGCGGCCGCTGGGGACCGCCTGCGTGACGCTCGTGGGCGAGGACGGGCTGTTCCTCGGCAAGCTGGAGGCGCGCCGTCGCGCCGCGGAGGGACTCCTCGCGGCGACCGAAGTCGAGGAGGAGGTCTCCGCGCAAGTAGCACGGCTCCGCGCGGCCGGCGTGGCGCCGACGCACGTGGACGGGCACCAGCACGTGCACGCCTTCGGCCCCGTCGCGGAGGCCGTCGCGCGCGCGGCGAGGAGGCTTGGCGTGCGCTGGACGCGGGTCCCCTCGGAGCCGGAGGAGCTATCCAGCGGACTGCCTCCCGAGCGGCGCGCGCAGATCGACGACTATCGCCGCCATTCGGAAGGGGCGCGCGCGGGCCTCGTCGCCGCGGGGCTGCGCATCGCGGACCACTTCCGCGGGCTGGCGCTCTCGGGGCGGATGACGCCGGAGGGCCTCGCCGCGCTCGTGCGGACGCTGCCCGAGGGCGTGACGGAGCTCATGGTCCACCCGGGGCGGTGTTGCGAGGGCGCGGCGTTCGACGGCGCCGACCGGGAGGCGGAGCTTTCGGCGCTCCTTTCGCCTGAATTCCGCGGAGCGCTCGCCGAGGGCGGCGTCGAGCTGGTGCGACGGGGGCAGGTGGCGTGAAAGTCCTTCTCTTCCTGCCGTTCGCCCCGGACTCTCCGACCGGCAACGCCGTGACCGCGAGGCGGATCCGGAAGAACCTCGCCCCGCTCGGCATCGAGGTGGTCCTCCAGCACCTCCCCGCCGACTCGCGTCTCGAGGAGGTGATCGCCGCGATCGACCGCGAGAGGCCCGACGTCCTCCAGTGGTACAACGCCTGGAAGACGGGGAGGTGGCTGCCGCGGGTGAGGCTGGAACGGCCGCTGCCGTCCGTGATCACGCTCACGGGGACGGACATCAACCGCGAGGCGGAGGACGCCTCCCATCGCGAGGCGGTCCTCGCTGCCCTGCGCGAGGCGGAGGCGATCGTGACCTACAGCGCGGCGCTCCGCGACCACGTCGTGACCCTCCTCCCCGACCTCGCCCAACGCGTCCACACGATCCCGAAGGGGGTGGAGCTCGGGTCGGCGTCGTTCGAGCTTCCCACGTGGGCGAGGGGCGACGTCGTGCTCTTTTTCCTGCCCGCGGGCGTCCGCCCTGAGAAAAACAACCGGTTCGCCGTGCGTGCCCTGGATGAAGTCCACGCGGCCGACCCGCGCGTGAGGCTGCTCCTCGCGGGGCCGATCATCGACAGCGAGTACGGGGCGGCGCTTCGGCAGGACCTCGCGACGCGCGCCTGGGCCGGGCACATCGAGGGCATCCCGCACGACGCGATGGCGTCGGTGTACGCGCAGGCGGCGGTCGTGCTGAATACATCGCTCTCGGAGGGGCTGGCGAACGCCGTGATCGAGGCGATGGCGTGCGGACGGGCGGTGCTTGCCGCGGACATCGAGGGGAACCGGCAGGTGATCGAGCATGGTTCGACCGGGTTCCTCTACGTCGACGAGGCGGACTTTGTGAAGAAGGCGATGCTGCTCGCATCCTCTCCCTGGCGTTGCGAAGAGCTCGGCGAGGCGGGTCGCCGACGGGCGCTGACCCGCTACTCGTGCGTGTCTGAGGCCTGGGCCATGTCGAAAGTGCTCGGCAATCCGGGCGACGCGAGGGGCCAGACATCCCTGGTTCGAGGCGGACCACCCTTCGTCCCCGAGTCCGAGGGCGTGCCTCAACAGCGACTGTTGCAGGTCATGAAGTTCCTACAGCTCACCAGGGGAGAGCTGGACCAGGATCTGCGAACGGAACTGGAGCGCCACCCCGCCCTGACCATGCGCACGGCCGAGGCCCCGGCACACGACCCGCACGATCCGCCAGCGGAGGCCCCCTCCTTCGAAGGTGCCGGGAAGATCCTGGAGGCGCGCAGCCCCCGCGTCGGCGCAGACCACGCGGGCTGGCTGCTCGGGGAGGTGATCGCGCGCGATCGGACTGACATCGCCGGCAAGGTCGTCTGGGAGGTCGGCTGCGGTTCGGGGGTGCTCGCCGCGCTGTGCGCGAAGCTCGGCGCGAGAGAGGTGTGGGCGACGGACGTCGACGAGGAGGCCCTCTCGCTCGCCGCCGAGACGGCGCGCCTGAACGGCGTGTCCGTGAAGGTGGCAAAGGCGAGCCTGATGGAAGCGGAATGGGCCATCCGTCCCGACGTGGTCGTGGCGAACCTGCCGCAGAAGCCCGTCCCCCCCGGCATGAGTATCGCCGTCGCGAACGACGGCGGACCCGACGGCACCCGGCTGATCGTCCCGTTCCTGGAGCAGGCGAGCCGCCGGATCGCGCCCGGTGGCAGACTCTACTGCTTCCACCACTCGCTCACGTGCGATCCCCCGATCCTCGAGCTCCTCCTCGGCTCGTTCGAGATCTTGCGGGTGAGGACCCGCTCACGGATCTTCTACGCGGACGAGTTTCCACACCTCCTCGCGTACTGGCTGTCGCGCCGCGAGTCCGGCCTGTGCACGTTCGACGACCTGGGGCAGGGTCGCTACTCCTTCCTCTGCGCGGCACTGACGTGCGTACGACGATAGAGCGCCCCGCACGGATATCGGTGGCGGTGGCGTGCTCGTCATCGGGCTCGAAATCGTTCTCGTGCTCGTTC
>CAZYRM010000502.1:0-2829 GCA_964649705.1 uncultured Planctomycetia bacterium | reverse complement strand
CCTCGGGCTGGTAGTAGTCGTAGTAGCTGACGAAGTAGTGGACGGCGTTCTTCGGGAAGAACTCCTTGAGCTCGCTGTAGAGCTGGGCCGCGAGCGTCTTGTTGTGGGAGATGAGGAGGACGGGGCGGTTGTGCCGGGCGAGGACGTTCGCGACGGTGAACGTCTTGCCGCTCCCCGTGACGCCGAGGAGGGTCTGGAAGCGCTTGCCGTCGGCGAGCCCCTGCGTCAGGGCGTCGATCGCCCTGGGCTGGTCGCCCTGCGGCTTGAATCTGCTCTGGAGCTGGAACGAGGCCATGCGGAGGGCATTCTAGCCAATCCGCATGGACGTTGAAACCTCGTTCAGACGGCTCTGGCTACCGACCGGTCCGGCGGGTCGCCTGCTGGGCGAGCCGCGTGAGCATCATCGCCCTCTCGCGGCACTCCGCCGCGAGGGTCGGGTTGCTGAAGAGGAGCGACCGGGCCTGCGACAGGAAGTGCAGGCGGAGCTGCTCCACCTCACCGAGGGCCTGGGTGTCGAAGTCGGCGCGGCTCATGTTCGACCTCCCGAAAGAAGCTCAGGGCTTCCCTCTCGCCTCTCTGCGAGTCTCTACTCCGGTCTTCGGTCACACAGGTGAGAAACTGAATCCTCATTTCTCGACCGCAACCGCGCAACAGAGTCCCAAGTCCTGCAGCTTGGGGGATTGGGACTCTGTTGCGCGGTTGCGAGTTGAGAAATGCGCGTTCCGGCGTGTAAGATGACGCGGATGGAAGCCCCAGTCCCGTCCCCGGTCACCACACATCGCACCGTCGGCCCCTTCCAGCTCATGGAGTCCGTCGGCGCGGGCCCGCGCGCGACGATCTACCGTGCCATCGACACGCGCTCGGGCGCCGAGGTCGCCCTCAAGGTCTTCACGCCCGAGGTCGTCCCCGCCGACGCGCCTCCCGAGGTCGCCGCCGCCGAGAAGGCGCGCATCGAGACGCTCCTGGATGGCGCGCGGCTGGCCGCGGCCATCAAGCACCCGTCCGTCGTCCCCACGCACGAGGTCGGCACGGAGGGCGGCAGCCCCTTCATCGCACGCGGATTCGTTCGAGGCGTCCCGATCGACCGCTGGTCCCGCGGCGCGGTCTACAACCCCGCGTTCACGACCCCCGCGGGAAAGGGGACCAGCCGCCCGAGCGGCATCGGCCCCGCGTTCGGCCCCCCTCCCAGCCTTCCCGACTCCCTGACGACGCTGTACCACGTCTGCCGGGCCGTCGAGGCGGCGCACCAGCAGGGGCTCGTCCACGGAAACCTCCGCCCCGAGAACGTCCTCGTAGACTCCGACGGGCGTCCGCACCTGACCGACTTCGCGCTCCCCCCGGACCTCCCGACCGACCTCGCGACCGCCTCGAACGCCCTCCTCGGCGGCGTCTCGTTCCACGCCCCCGAGGTGCTCAGGCGCTGGCACGTGGAGACCGCCCCGAGCCGCGACGTCTACTCGCTCGGGGCGATCCTCTATACGCTGGTGACCGAGCGCCATCCGTTCGAGGACCCGGACCCGAAGGAGCTGTACCGCCGCGCCCGCAAGGGCGGCCCCCCGCCGCCGAGCGCGCGGAAGGTCGCCGTCCACCAGGACCTCGATGCCATCTGCATGAAGGCGCTCGATCGCGACCGTCGGCGCCGCTTCCAGTCTGTCCGCGAGCTCGCCACGCACCTCGACCGATTCCTCCACCACGAGCGGCTGGCCCTGGAGCCGTCCACGGCGGCAAGGGTCTTCCGTGCCCTGACGCGCCCATGGACGATGCTCGCGGTCGTCGTGGCGACGGTGGCGTGCGGCCTGTTCCTCGGGTCGATCCTCTCCCAACTCGCCGCGGCGAAGGGGGAGCTCGACCGGCGCGCGCGCCTGGCGCCTCTCCTCCGCCAGGCCGAGGCGCTCGGCGGCATGGCGGAGGCGGCCTCGTCGCCCGAGTCGGCGCGCGCGCAGGCGAACGCGGCGCGGCCGGCGATCGACCGCGCGGCGGCCGAGGGGCCCAGCGCGGACGCGCACGCGCTCCTGGCGCGGGTGGAGCGCGCCGTCGGTGACTGGGCCGAGGCGGAAGCGGAGGCGCGCGTTGCCCTGGCGATCGACCCGGCCCATCCGGACGCCCTGCTCGTCCGCGCGGAAGGGGCGACGTGGCGCGCCATCCTCGGCGGCGGGTGGCCCGAGTCGGTTTGCCGGCGCGCCGCGATTGCGGGGGGGGCGGTCGACGCCCCTCCGCCGTTCCTGAGGGGCGCGGCCTCGCCCGCGTTCAAGGGCGACGCGTCGCTGGAGGCGCAGGCGGCGCTCCGCGCAGTCCTGGGAGGGGCGCTGCGCGAAGACCACTCGCGCTGGGCGGAGGGGTGCCTCGCCTGGATCGAGGGGGACGTCGCGCGGGCGCGCGCGGCGTTCGACGAGGGGATCGCCCGGAACGGCCGCCACGCGCAGCTCCGCGCGGCGCGGGGCGCCATCGCGCTCGCGGAGGGGCAGGGGGCCGCGGCGATCTCGGACCTGGGCGCCGCGATCGAGGCGGCGCCGACGCTGGCGGAGCTGGCGCTCCTCTCCTCGCTCGCGCGGAGCCTGGCGGGGGACCACGCCGCGGCCGCGCGCGACCTCGCCGATGCCGAGCGGATCCGCCCGGGGTGGCCGACCGCCCGGAGAGCGCGCGTCTACCTGAAGGCCTCCGCGGGCGACTTCACGGGCGCCGGCGAGGATGCGGAGGCCCTGCGCGCCGAAGAAGAGTCGCCGTCGTGCTACGTGCTCGTCGCGTGGACGAAGGCGCTCTCGGGCGAGGCGACGGCGCTGACGGGACTCGACGAGGCCTGCGGGCGCTGGGACCGCGACCCGGACCTCC
>CAZYRM010000501.1:0-2836 GCA_964649705.1 uncultured Planctomycetia bacterium | reverse complement strand
CCGCGTGCGCGTAGTCGCCCGAGGCGTTCTGGAACAGCTCCATCGCGCCGGCGCCCGAATCGCCCAGGCCCACCAGCGGCTGGCACGTCGCCGAACGCGCCCCCTCGTCGTAGGTGATCTGGAGCTGCCACCCCTTGAGGCGGCCGTACTCCCCGTACACCCGGTCCTCGACGCGCAGGGACCACTCCCCGAGGGCGCGCTGGCCGCGAAACACGTCCATGGTCTGGTACGAGGGCGTGTAGAGGTCGTAGTTCGTGTTGATGTCGTTTGCGGAGCCTCCCTGCCGGTAACGCAGGACCACCGTGGTCCCCTGGGGCGAGCGGAGGGAGATGACGAGGTCGCCTACCCACGTGTGTCGGATCAGGAGGTGCACGCGGGCCTTCTCCACGGTGACGTCGAGGGGGCAGTAGACGCGGCTGGTGCAGTTGCCTGGATCGGGGATGTACAGATCGGGCTCCTCGTCGCGATCGAACGCCCTGGTGACCAGCCTGGCGTCGGCTGGAGCCGCCTGAATGAACAGCAAGCCAAGCAGGAACAAGCAGATAGGTCGAATCATGCTACCCATGTCGTTCTCCTTTGGTTTCGAGCCACCCTCCAAGGTCCGTTCTTCGCGGGATCCTGTACGGAATCCTGCGATTCCGAGGCGGCTTGTGGCGCCTGACAGAAACCGAGTAGGATGAGGGCGATGCGAGACGAGGGGAGCTTTCAGGTGTCTGCGAGGACGGACGAGCGGTCGGGCGGGGTGAGGGTCGTGCTGGACGAACGGCTCCCGCATGGTCACGCCGTGGCGTTGACGCTTCCGAGCCCCGACGCAGGCTACTCGTCGGAGGATCTCGAGCACCTCCACGCGGGGGAGCGCGCGTTCGCCGCGGGGCTGGCTCCCCGACGCCGGCACACCTGGATAGGAGGTCGGCTCGCGCTGCGTGCGGCGCTTGGGAGGATCGGGATCGCGTGCGGCGCGATCCTGTCGACGGCCCGCGGCGCGCCGGCGCTGACGACGGGGATAGCGGGCTCGGTCAGCCACAAGGATCGATTCGCGGTCGCGCTGGCGGACCTGACGGGGGAGTGGCGGATCGGCGTCGACTACGAGCCGCTCGTGCCGCCGAGGGAGCGGATCGAGCGGAAGGTCCTCACGCCGGAGGAGCGGAAGGACTGGTTGCTGCTCCCCGAGGACACGCGCTGGGAGTACACGCTCCGCCGCTTCTCGATCAAGGAGGCGGTCTACAAGGCGATCGACCCGTTCCTCGGCAGGTTCGTGGGCTTCGACGAGGTCACGGTCGCGCCGGGAGCGTCAGGCGAGGTAGACGTCAGGCCCCTCTTCGAGACGCGGCTCCGCATCGAGGCGCGCTGGACGCCCCTGTGCGGTGGCCTGCTCGCCACGGCCCGCGCGCGGGAGTAGGGGCACGCCCCACAAATCCCCTCTCGACACCTGGGCGGTTTCTGGTACTATTCCCCGTTTCACCATCGGAGATCGAAGTGAATATCGTCGTCCCGCCCCCCACGTTTGCCTCTCTGGGCCTCTCCAAGACCAGCCTGGAGGCCCTGCAGAGGGCGAACTACCAGGCCCCCACGCTCGTCCAGGCGCAGGCGATCCCGCCCGCCCTGCAGGGCCGCGACGTCATCGGCTGCGCCGCCACGGGGACCGGCAAGACCGCCGCGTTCGTGTTGCCCATCGTAGAGCGCCTGGCGGGACGGCACGGCACGCGGGCCCTCGTCGTTGCGCCCACGCGCGAGCTTGCGCTGCAGATCGTCGAGCACGCCACGTTCTTTGGCAGCCCCCACGGGCTCCGCGCGGCGGAGATCATTGGCGGCGTCGGGTTCGAGCCGCAGATCCGGGCCCTTCGCACGCACGTCGAGATCATCGTCGCGACGCCGGGCCGCCTGGTCGACCACATGGAGCGCGGGACGGCGCGGCTTGGGGGGATCGAGATCCTGGTCCTGGACGAGGCGGACCGGATGCTGGACATGGGGTTCAAGCCTCAGCTCGACCGGATCCTGGCGCAGATCCCTCGCGAGCGGCAGACGATGCTCTTCTCGGCCACGATGGCGGGGGAGGTCGCCGGGTTCGCGCGGGCGTGCCTGAAGAACCCGGTCCGCATCGAGATCATCCGCAGCGGGACGGTCGCGGAGCGGGCGGAGCAGAAGGCCTACTTCGTCCCGCAGAGCGAGAAGGCGCCGATGCTGCTGTCCCTCCTGTCGGAGGACAAGGAGAGCACGCTGGTGTTCACGCGCACGCGGCGACGGGCCGATCGGGTCGCGCGGACGGTGGCGCGGGCCGGGCACAGGGTGGCGTGCATCCACTCGGACCGCTCTCAGGGGCAGCGGGTCCAGGCGCTCGAGGGGTTCCGTGCGGGGCGGGTGCGCGTCCTGGTTGCGACGGACATTGCGGCGCGAGGGCTGGACGTCGAGGCGATCGGCCACGTGGTGAACTTCGACATCCCGTTCGTGCCTGAGGACTACGTGCATCGGGTGGGGCGGACGGCGCGCATGGCGGCGAGCGGCCGCGCGTCGAGCCTGGTCTCTCCCGAGGAGCACGACCTGCTCCGCGGCATCGAGAAGCTCACGAGGCATCCGATCACGCGCGGGACGGTCCCCGCGGACTTGCACCTGCAGGTCCAGGAGGCGATGCAGGCGCAGGAGGAGCGTCGCTTCCCGCGCCCGCCGCACGGACAACATGCGCCGCGTCCGGCCCACGGGCAGCAGGCGCCGCATCCGGCCCACGGGCAACAGGCGCCGCGCCCGGCCCACGGGCACCCCGCGCCGCGCCCCGCGCACGTCCACCCCACGCAAGCGGCACCCGGCCACGCCGCACGTCCGGCCCAGGGCCATCCCGCGC
>CAZYRM010000500.1:0-2839 GCA_964649705.1 uncultured Planctomycetia bacterium | reverse complement strand
GCGCCTTCGCGAACCTCGTCAAGGAGGTCATCGAGGAGACCAGCACGCGCGTCAACGTGGAGCGCAAGGCCGTCTCGCTCGCCGACCCCGCGATTTCGAACTACCCCTTCCTCTATTTAACAGGGCACGACACGATGCTCCTCACCAGAGAGGAGGTCGAGGGGCTCAGGAGGTTCCTCCAGAGTGGCGGGTTCCTCTTCGTGGACGCCTGCTGCGGGAGCCTGGAGTTCGACGCCTCCTTCCGCGGCGCGATGAAGCTCGTGCTGCCCGAGGCGGACCTCGCGAGGCTCCCGAAGGAGCACCCGATCTTCACCAGCCACACGCCCGTCCCGCAGGTGGCGTACACGGAGCGCGTGCTGGCGAACTTCCCGGGGCTCGCGGAGCCGTACCTCGAGGGGATCGAGGTCGACGGCACGACCCGCGTGATCTACAGCCGCTTTGACCTCGGCTGCGGCTGGGAGGGGGAGGACCACCCATGGGCGTCGGGCGTCCGCCGCGACGATGCCCTCCGGATCGGGATCAACGCCGTCGTCTACGCGCTCACGCATTGAGGGAACATGGAGAAGCTCGTCGTCCGTGAAGGGCTGGCCAAGGGGAAGGAGCTCGCACTGAAGGGCGAGGCGGTCGTCCTGGGGCGCTCCTCGACGTGCCCGCTGCCGCTCGGCGACAGCGGCGTCTCGCGCGAGCACTCGAAGGTGATCCGCGAGAACGGCGGCTGGGTCGTGGAGGACCTCGGCAGCCGGAACGGCACGCGCCTGAACGGGAAGCCGATCGCGAAACGCGAGAAGCTCTCCTCGGGCGACCGGATCCAGATCGGCGGCGCGATTCTCACCTACGAGACGGACGACGCGAAGACGAAGGCCGAGGTCCGTTTCGAGTCCCTGGACGCCGTGAAGGCGCTGCGCGACGCGCGCGACCGGATCGTGTCGGAAGTGCAGAAGGTCATCATCGGCCAGCGGACCGTGATCGAGCAGGTCTTGATCGCCCTCTTCTCGCGCGGGCATTGCCTCCTCGTCGGCGTCCCGGGGCTCGCAAAGACGCTCATGGTCCGTACGCTCGCAAGCGCCCTTGACCTCGAATTCAAGCGGATCCAGTTCACGCCGGACCTCATGCCCTCCGACATCACGGGGACGGACGTCCTCGAGGAGGACCCGGAGACCAAGGAACGGAACTACCGCTTCGTCCGAGGCCCGATCTTCACGAACCTGCTCCTCGCCGACGAGATCAACCGTACGCCCCCGAAGACGCAGGCGGCGCTCCTCGAGGCGATGCAGGAGTACCGCGTCACGGCGAGCGGCTGCACGTACGACCTGGCCCAGCCGTTCTTCGTCCTCGCGACGCAGAACCCGATCGAGCAGGAGGGGACCTATCCGCTCCCCGAGGCGCAGCTCGACCGCTTCATGTTCAACGTGAAGGTCGACTACCCGACGCGCAGCGAGGAGGTCGAAATCGTCCGCGCGACGACGTCCGACATCGACGTCACGCCGAAGACGGTCCTCACGGCGAAGAACATCGTGGAGCTGCAAAAGCTCGTCCGGAAGGTCCCCGTGAGCGAACACGTGACGACCTATGCCACGACGCTGGTCCGGTCGACGAGGCCGAAGACGGAGGAGGCGCCGAAGTTCATCACGGACTACGTCGCCTGGGGCGCGGGGCCGCGCGCGGCGCAGTGCCTCGTTCTCGGGGCGAAGGCCCGCGCGATCCTGGACGGGCGCGTGAACGTCTCCTGCAAGGACGTCCAGTCCGTCGCCGAGATCGTCCTCAGGCACCGCATCTTCACGAACTTCAACGCCGACTCGGACGGCGTGACGCCCGAGGACATCGTCAAGCGGCTCCTCAAGGAGGTCCCCGAGCCGGGCGAGCCTCCACAGAAGAAGTAGGAGGCCTGGATGCCCGTCGCGGACCAGCAAGCCAGCCTTGCCAGGAGGCTGCTGACGCCCGAGGCGCTCAGGCGCCTGGCGAACCTCAACCTCGTGTCGAGGTGGGTCGTCGAGGGGTTCATCTCGGGGCTCCACCGCTCGCCGTTCCACGGGTTCAGCGTCGAGTTCGCCGAGTACCGGCAGTACGTGCCCGGGGACGACCTGAGGTTCCTCGACTGGGCCGCCTACGGCAAGAGCGACCGGTACTACGTCAAGAAGTTCCACAGCGAGACGAACCTGAAGGCCCACCTCCTGCTCGACACGAGCGCGAGCATGGGGTACGCCTCGGAGGGGGGGCCGACCAAGCTCAGGTGGGCGGCGTGTCTGACCGCCGCGCTCGCGAGGATCATGACGAGGCAGCAGGACGCCGCGGGCCTCGTGACGTTCTCGGACAAGATTGGGCGATTCCTCGCGCCCAAGGCGAGTCCACGGCATTTGCGAGACCTGATGTCAGTGCTGGAGGCGGCCACGCCCAGCGCCGAGACCAAGACGGGGGAGACGCTGCATGCCCTGGCGGAGTCCGTGAAGCGGCGGGGGTTGATCGTGCTCGTGAGCGACCTGCTGGACGACCCGGATACCGTGTTGAAGGGGCTGAAGCACTTCAGGCATAAGAAGCACGAGGTGATCGTGTTTCATGTGCTGGACCCCGCGGAGGTGGAGTTCCCCTTCGAGGGGCTTGCGGACTTCAAGGACATGGAGACGGGGCGGAAGATGCAGGTGCTGCCGCTCGCGATCCGCGAGGCGTACCTCAAGGCCGTGGAGGGCTTCGTGGGGCGGTTCAAGAAGGAGTGCAACGAGTCGCTCATCGACTACCAGTTGGCGCTGACGTCGACGCCGTTCGACGAGTACCTCGCGAGGTATCTGCACAAACGCCAGCGGGTGGGGTAGGAACGATGGTGGATTTCAACACGAAGACACGA
>CAZYRM010000499.1:0-2840 GCA_964649705.1 uncultured Planctomycetia bacterium | reverse complement strand
CCAGAGCGACGACATCACCATCTTCGGGATCAAGTACCTCGGGGAAGCGTAGGCCCCCCATGCCGCGCAACGCGGTCCTGCTGGCCGTCCCCGCCGCGCTCGTCGTGACGATCCTCGTCGGGTTCCACGACCTCTCCAGAAGGAGCCTGTGGGACGACGAGGCCACCACGGTCTGGTTCGCGCGGATGCCGGCGGCGGAGATCTGGCGCACGCGCGACGAGAACCTCTCGCCGTTCTACTACCTCGGCGTGCGGGCGTGGCGAGGCGCCCTCGGGGAGGACGAGGTCTCGCTTAGGGGGCTCTCCGCGTTGGGGCGGGTCCTGGGGCTCTTCGCCATCGTCGCGCTCGGCGCCGCGACGATGGGCGCGCGCGGGGCGGCGGTCCTGGCGTTCCTGTACGTCGTTTCGCCGCCCGCCCTCCTGTACGGCCGCGAGCTGCGGCCCTACCCGTTCGTCTTCGCCTTCGCCTGCGGAGGGCTTGCGTGCTTATGGCACGCGGGGACGACGGGCCGCGTCCGCTGGGCGGTCGCCGCGGGCCTGGCGCTCGGCCTCGCGCTGATGACGCAGTACACGACGCTCCTCCTGCTCGGAGGCCTCTTCGCTGCGCACCTGCTGCCGTCGCTCCGTCCGCGCCGCTGGGCCCTCGGCGTGGCGCTCGGCGTGGTCCTCCTGACCGTGCTCCCCTGGGCGGGCGTGTTCGCGGAGAACCTCGGGAACCTGCTCTCCGCGGCCACCGGACCCGAGCAGGTCCCCATCCCGTTCGGGCCGTTCGGAAAGGCGGGCTACGCGCTCTTCGTCCTCGTCCTCGGCGAGACGGTGCTTCCGTGGCGCTGGGCGGTGTCGGCCCCTGCCGCCCTCGGGAGCGCCGTTCTGTGCGTCCTCGGGTGGCGCGCCCTCGCGGACCGACGCGGACTCCGCGTCTTCCTCGTGGTCCCGCTGGCGCTCTCGGTGGCCGCGCTCTCGTTCACGATGAAAGCCGGGCCTCGCTACGTGTTCCTCCTGCTCCCGTGCCTGCTGGCGCTCTTCGCCGCGGGGGCCCTGGGAGGCGCGCCCGCATGGCTCCGCGCCGCGGCTCTCGCGGCCGTCGCCGTGCCGTCGGCCCTCTCGCAATGGAACGTCTTCGAGGGACGCGAGTACCACAACATGGCGATGGTCGAGCCGAGCCGCGAGGTCGCCCAGGACCTGCGAAAGTGGTTCGAGCGCGGGGATCTGCTCGTGTACACTGCCGAGTCCAAGCCGCTCCTCTACTACTACCTGGAGGGTCTCGCGGAGCCGCGGTTCCTCGACTGGGACGGGGAGGCACGGCTGAACCGCGAGTCGGGCTCCGAGACGTTCGAGGAGTTCCTGGCCGCCTCGAAGGGGAGGACGGTCTGGTGGATCGAGCGCTCGGCGGGGTACGTCCCGCAGGCCGGTCGGCTCGCCGAGCGTGCCCGTGAGCTGCAGGAGGCCCTGAAGCGTCGCGGGTCGGGGAGCGTCGAGTGGCCCTTCGGCGAGGACCCGGACGCGGAGGCGAAGCGGCGTTGGATCCGGAAGGAGTTCCTCGAGTACCGGATCGTGCTCCGGAGGTTCGACCCGTGACCAGGCCCGTGATCGGCATCAACTGCGAGCTGGAAGAGGTCCGCAAGCGGATGCGGCTGACGCTCTGCGACGACTACGTCCGCGCGGTCGCGGCGGCGGGGGGGCTGCCCATCCTCCTGGCTCACCTGCAGACCGAGGACGAGTGGCGCGAGGCGCTGTCGCACGTCGACGGCCTGGTGCTCTCGGGAGGGGACGACCTGACGCCGTCGCTCTACGGCCAGGCGCCCCATCCGAGCGTGGACCTCCTCCCCGAGCGGAAGCAGGCGAGCGACCTGGCGCTGATGAACGTCCTCTTCGAGCGGAGGACGCCCGCGCTCGGGATCTGCTACGGGGCGCAGCTCCTCTCGGTCTGGCGGGGAGGGACGCTCGTGCAGGACATCCCGACGGCCGTGGGCACGTCGGTGGCCCACGCGAAGGGGGCCAGGCACGACGTGGAGATCGACCCGTCGAGCCGCGTAGGGCGGATCCTGGGGGTCGCTCGGGTCCCGGTGCTCTCCTGGCACCACCAGTCGGTGGACAGCCCGGGGAAGGGCGTGCGCGTCGCGGCGCGGTCGGGGGACGGCGTGGTGGAGGCGGTGGAGGACGGGGAGCACCCGTTCTTCCTCGCGGTGCAGTGGCATCCCGAGCGGATGCCGGACGCGCCCGAGCAGGGCCGCCTGTTCGCGGCGCTGGTCGACGCCGCGCGGGGACCTCTCAGATGACCCGTCGCGAGTTCATCCTCGACGAGCTGGCGCACCACCTCCCGTTCTCGGGGGGCAGCGTGGTAGCGGCGATCGGGTTCGCGGGGCTCCTGACGTGGCTGGGGGCGGGCCAGGAGCGGATGCACGATGTCTTCCACCTGTTGCACCCGGTCCACCTCCTGATCAGCGCGACGGCGACGGCGGCGATGTTCTGGCGCCACGACCATCGGTGGAAGCAGGCGATTGCGGTGGTGATCTTCGCGACGATTCCGCTCTGCAGCTTCAGCGACATCGTCCTGCCGTACTTGGGCGGGAAGTGGCTGGGGCGGCCGATGGAGCTCCACATCTGCATCCTGGAGGACCCGCTGCTCGTCTGGCCGTTCGTCCTCCTGGGCGTGGGGTGCGGGATCCTGGCGGAGAAGTACGTGACGCGGAGCACGTTCTACAGCCACAGCGCGCACGTCCTGGTCGCGAGCATGGCGGGGGCGATCTACTTCACGGGGTTCGGCCAGGGGAACTGGGTCATGCTGATCGGCTGGCTGCTCCTGCTCCTGATCGTCTGCGTGATGATCCCGTGCGTCCT
>CAZYRM010000498.1:0-2840 GCA_964649705.1 uncultured Planctomycetia bacterium | reverse complement strand
CGCGACATCCTGCCGGCGAAGGAACTCGGGATGAAGACCTTCTGGGTGATGGGGGAACGCGGGCGGATGGCGACGCGCATGGGCATCGCCGATCACCAGGTGCAGCGGATCGGCGACCTCCTCTCGTATCTGGGGTGAGCGATGAGAGCGGGGATCCTGGCGGCGGGGACGGGGGAGCGGCTCAAGGCCGCGGGCATCCCGGGGCCGAAGGCGCTCCTGCGCGTCGGCGGAACGCCGCTCATCGAGCGACTCCTCGGCGAGCTGGGCGCCGCCGGCGTCACCGAGGCCGTCGGCATCGTCAACGAGCAGTCCGAGGAGGTGATCCGCTACGTCCAGGGCCTGAAGGGCATCCCCCCGACGCGCTGGATCATGAAGACGACCGCGAGCTCGCTCGAGAGCCTGTACGCGATCGCCTCCGAGCTTCGCGGAGAGCCGTACCTGCTGACGACCGTCGACTCGGTCTACCCGCCGCGGACGCTCGCGCGCTTCGCGGAGCGCGCCCAGGCGGTCCCCGCGGCCGACGTCGTGCTCGCGATCACCGACTTCGTCGACGACGAGAAGCCGCTGCGGCTCCTCTTCGCCCCCGGCGGGCGCGTGACCGCGCTCGGGCAGACCGTGCGGGACAGCCACTGGGTCACCGCGGGGTTCTACTGGATCTCCGCCGCCGTGCAGTCCTCCATCGAGAGGTCGAAGTCGCGGAACCTCGCCTCCCTCCGATGGCTTCTCCAGTCGTTCGTCGAGGACGGCCTGCGCGTCTACGCGATGCCGGTGCCGAAGACGGTCGACGTCGATCGTCCGGAGGACATCGTGCGGGCGGAGGAGATGCTCAAGCAGGCGGCCAACTCCAATGTCACGCGCTAGGTCGGTCCTGGCCGTCTACCGCGCGGCGGTGTTCTCCCCCGGGAAGGTGGAGGCGGACGCCTCGATCCTCGACGGGGTGTGCGACCGGCTCGTCTCGGCGGGGTGGCAGGTGGAACGCGTGCACGAGGAGGAAATGGCCGACCGGGAGCCCCCCGCGCACGTCCTGACGATGGCGCAGGGGGACGAGGCGCTCCGCCGGATCGAGGACTGGGAGTTCGCGGGCGCGCGGGTCGTCAATCGGCCCGAGGGGATCCGCAACTGCTACCGCTCGCGGATGGCGCGGATGCTCCTGATGAACGGCGTGCCGTTTCCCCAGAGCGTGCTCATCCCGACCGACCTGCCGGCGCCGCCTGACGACATCGACGCCTCCGACGGGGTGTGGGTGAAGCGCGGGGACGTCCACGCGATGGAGGCCGGAGACGTCGTCTTCGCGAAGGACGCCGCGGAGTTCCGCGCGGCCTCGGCCGCGATGCGCGCGCGGGGGATCCGAAAGGTGCTGGCGCAGGAGCCGGTCGAGGGGACGGTCGTGAAGTTCTACGCGACCGCCGACGGGAGCCTCCTGCGCGCCTTTCCGGACGGGGCGGACCTCGGGGAGCTGCGCGTGCTGGCGACGTCGGCCGCGAACGTGCTCGGCCTGGAGGTCTTCGGCGGGGACGTGGTGGTGGGGGACGGGGAGTTGACCTTGATCGACGTCAACGACTGGCCCAGCTTCTCCCGGTGTCGCGACGAGGCCGCGGAGGCGATCGCGAGGCAGGTGGAGGCCCGGTGGAGCGCCGCATGAAGCACCCCTTTCCGAAGGTGACGACCCAGATCCCGGGGCCGAAGTCGCTCGAGCTGTTCGAGCGCGAGCAGAAGCACATCTCGACGGGCCTGCAGCGCATGGCCCTCGTGGCGCGGATCGCCGTGAAGGAGGGGCACGGGGCGCTGCTGACCGACGCGGACGGGAACGTCCTCGTCGACCTGGTCGCGGGCGTCGCCGTGACGAGCCTGGGGCACGGGCATCCGAAGTACGCGAAGGCGATCTCGGACCAGGTCGCGCGGATCTCGGCGGGGAGCTGGACGAACGAGCCTCGCGTGAGGTTCCTGGAGCGCCTGGCGCCGCTGCTGCCGAAGGAGATCGACCGCGTGCAGCTCTACAGCGGCGGCGCGGAGGCGGTGGAGGCGGCGATCCGCCTGGCGAAGTCGGTCACGGGGCGGTTCGAGGTGCTGGGGTTCTGGGGAGGCTTCCACGGGAAGACGACGGGGGTGCTGGGGCTGATCGGGGACGAGTTCAAGCAGGGGTGGGGGCCGCTGGCGGTCGGGACGCACCTGGCGCCGTACGCGGACTGCTACCGGTGCCCGATCGGGCAGGCGTACCCGTCCTGCGGGATGGCGTGCGTGGAGTTCCTGAGGAAGCAGATCAAGGCGTCGACGCTCGGGTCGCTGGCGGCGATCCTCGTGGAGCCGATGCAGGGGACGGCGGGGAACGTGATCCCGCCGCCTGAGTTCCTGCCCGCGGTGAAGGAGGTGGCGAAGGAGAACGGGGCGCTCCTGATCGCGGACGAGATGATCACGGGGTTCGGGCGGACGGGAAAGATGTGGGGGATGGACCACACGGGGACGACGCCGGACATCATGACGATGGGGAAGGGGATCGCGAGCGGCTTCCCGGTCAGCGCGCTGGCGGCGAAGGAGCCGTACACGCGGGCGAAGCCGTACGCGAAGCCGAGCGCGGCGTCGTCGAGCTACGGGGGGAACCCGCTGGCGTGCGCGGCGGCTGATGCGGCGCTGTCGGTGATCCAGGAGGAGAAGCTGATCGAGAACTCGCGCACGGTGGGCGCGTACATGCTGGAGCGGCTGCAGGGGTGGAAGGAGCGGCTTCCGATCGTGGGGGAGGTGCGCGGGGCGGGCTTGTTCCTCGGGATGGACCTCGTGAAGGACCGGACGACGAAGCAGCCGCTGTCGGGGAAGACGTGCGAGCGGATCTACCTGGAGTGCCT
>CAZYRM010000497.1:0-2847 GCA_964649705.1 uncultured Planctomycetia bacterium | reverse complement strand
CGTCCCAGTACGCCGCGGGGTTCGAGCTGCGGTGCGTCGTGCGGACCGTCAGCGCGCCGCTCGCCCAGCAGCCTCCCCGCACGACCCGGCCGCTCCCCCACTCGGGCCCCGCCGGGTCCTGCTCGGGAGACCTCGCGTACGTCGCCCGGTCGAACCAGTCGGAGCACCACTCCCACACGTTCCCCGCCAGGTCGAGGCAGCCGTACGGCGCGATCCCCTCGCGGTAGCGCCCCACCGGCGTCGTCGCCCCCGGGCCGGCGCTCGAGATGTTCACGCGCTGGTCGTCGAAGGCGTTCCCCCACGGCCAGAACCGCCCGTCGTCGCCGCGCGCGGAGCGCTCCCACTCCGCCTCCGTCGGCAGCCTCTTTCCTGCCCAGCGGGCGAAGGCCATCGCGTCGTGCCAGCTCACGTTGACGACGGGGTGGCCCTCCAGGCCGCGCGGAACCACCAGCTCCTCGCCGACGATCCGCGTGATCGTCTTCTCGCCCAGGAGCTTCTTGACCCGCGTCTCCATCGTCTTCTCGCGGCGCTGCCAGTGCGAGGGCGCCGGGTACCCCGTCGCGCGGACGAACTCCAGGTACTGCCGGTTCGTCACCGGACTGACGTCCAGGAAGAACGCCGAGACCACGGCCTTGTGCGCCGGGCGCTCCGACTCGAACCACTCCGGGCGCCACTGGGGGTAGCGGCGGGCCAGCTCCTCCACCTGCCCGTCGGAGAGGCCCATCATGTACGTCCCCGCGGGGACGAAGACCATCCCGTCGGGGCACGGCGGCGCGGCCGAGACGTGCAGGCGCTCGGGCTCGCGGAACAGCGTCTTGTAGACCCGCTCGGAGAGGAATGCGCAGAGGGACCGCGTTCCCGGCGACATCGTGCCGACCACCTTCCGCGCCCGCTCCGCGAGGTCGCGGTGGCCGGAGGCGTCCAGCCAGTGGATCACCTGCCCGCCGTAGAGGAGCTCCTTGCCCGGTTCCGGGTTCTTCCACGCCCACAGGCGGAACTCCTCGGGCGAGAAGAGGAACCTGCCGTCGGGAAGCATGAGCGGCCGCTTGCCGCGGAGGAACTCGAGGACGCCCGCGCGGCGGTCGTTGCAGTACAGGCGGACGCGACGGGCGCGCTCGTAGAGGCCGCGCTCCCCGCGGTCCGCGAGCCAGGCCTCGATCTGGCCGTCGTACAGCGGCCCCTCGGCGATCTGCTGGAACTTGAAGCAGACCTGGAGCAGCTCACGGCCCGTCCTGGCCCCCTCCCCGTTCGGAAGGACGAAGGGGCGCTCGGCCGTGCCGTCCGGCGCGGGGGCGGCGCCCGTCGGGACGGGCGAGACCGGCGGAGCGGATTGCGACTCGGGGGCCGCCTGCGCGGCCGGGGCCGGCGGGCAGGAGGGCAGCTCCCGCGTCACCACCGAGAGCGGCGGCACCTCGACGGGCTCGGTGTCCACGGGCGCCGCGGGCGACTCCGCCAAGGGCGCGCCGAAGATCGCACGGGTCTCGAAGCCGGGGACCTGGTGGTTCTCCATCGGACTGGCTCCTCCTTGGTTCGCGAGGACGAGGGCGCGCCGCGCCACGGTGGCGGTGTTCCCTTTCACCTCGCCGGCGGGGAGCGCCGTCAGGAACTCCCTCGCGGTCTCGAATCTCTCCGCGGCGGGCGCCGTCGCCCGCAGGAACACGCGGTCGGTCCAGGCCGGCAGCTCGGGCCGCGCCTTCCGCGGGGTCTCTCCCGCGAGCGGCAGCCGTCCGACCAGCATCTCGAAGAAGATCATCCCCGCCGAGTAGAGGTCGGTCCGGCGATCGGTCCGCTCCCCGCGGCGGTGCTCCGGGGAGAGGTAGAGCCCCTTCTCGACGGAAGGGCCCCTCGCGAGCCTCCCCCTCGGCGTCCGGAAGACGCTCGTCACGTCGGCCGCGCGCGCGAGGCCGAACTCACTCACGCGGACCCGGCCGCCGGACGACAGGAGGACGTTTTCCGGCCGGAGCGAGCGGTGCAGCACGTCCCGGTCGTGCGCGAACTCGAGGGCGAGGAGCACCTGGCGCACGATGGCGCCCGCGCACCTCGGCGAGAAGCGCCCCTCGGCGTCCAGGGCCTCGCGCAGGCTCCTTCCCTCCACCCACTCCATCGCCACGAACGGCGGGACGTGCCAGGGGTGGACGGACTGGATCGCCCGGATGTTGGGGTGGGAGAGCGGGACGTGGAACCGGGCGCGCCGACGAAGGAGGGCCTCCTCCTCGGGCGTGGTGGCCACCTTCACCGCGTACGCCTTCTCGGCGTACTTGCGGTGGCGCGCCTTCCAGACCTCCCCGAGGTCCCCCTGCCCCACCAGGCGGGTGAGAACGTAGGGCCCGAGCTGGGCCCCCTCGTACAGCCCCCGTTCGGCCACGCCGAAACGCCCTCCCTCAAGACGATCCCCCCGATCCCTTATCGGCGTGGGGAGGGTATCGACTTGACGGGGCGGCGCAGGCTACCTGCGCTTGGGCAGGGCCGGGACGGAGAGCCGCGGACGGGCCTTCAGGTCGACCACGAGCGGCCTGTGCTTCTTCAGCAAGCCAAGGACGACCTCGATCCCCTTCTCGATCTGCGGGTCTCGCCCCTTCGCCTCGTCCTGCGGCAGGATGTCCACCTCGATGTCGGGGTCGGTCCCGTAGTTCTCCACGCCGAAGCCCACGTCGCGGAACCAGAACGAGAACTCCGGCTGGGTCGTGAGGCTCCCGTCGACCAGGAAGTGTCTCGGCCAGATTCCGACCACGCCGCCCCACGTCCGCTTGCCGATCAGAGGCCCGAGACCGAGGAGCTTGAAGCAGTGCGAGAAGATGTCGCCGTCGGAGCCGGCCGACTCGTTCGTCAGCGCGACGAGCGGACCGG
>CAZYRM010000496.1:0-2852 GCA_964649705.1 uncultured Planctomycetia bacterium | reverse complement strand
CCGAGCTTGTCGAACGTCTTGCGGATCTCGGGGTCGACCTCGTCGAGGCTCTTGGGACCCGCCTTGCGGGGCTTCGGCGCCGAGTAGTAGATGATGTTCTGGTAGTCGATCGCCGGGTAGTGGACGTTCGACCAGACCGGCTCCTTCATCGTCAGCCAGTGACGGTAGGCCTTGAGGCGCCATTCGAGCAGCCAGTCCGGCTCGCCCTTCTTGGCAGAGATGAGGCGGACGACGTCCTCGGAGAGCCCCTTCGGAGCCTGGTCCGCGTCGATTTCCGACACGAACCCGTACTTGTACTCCTGGAGGCTCAGGCCCTGCAGCATTTCGGCTTCGGACGGCATCATGAACTCCTTGGCGCGGAGCCGCGGCAGTCTAACCGATGGGAGTCCCGGTCTCAACCGGGATTGGTACCGCCGAGAGACTCCGGGCCCTTTTGAGGTGTTTCCAGCAACAGGTGTGCCAGATCAGGGAGCGCGTGGCTCGATCGGCGGTCTACAACCGACTGGAGAACAGTGACTTATGAAGTGGACCGGATCTGAGGAGGGCTGGGACTCGACTGGTCGGAATCCTGGTTCCAGTCAGGAGAGCCTGCCGGTCCTAGAATGGACCACGGCGTGGTTCAGTTTCCCTCGTCTATGGGTAGCACGACGGGACCGAGCCGAGTGACGCGCCTCGCTTTAGAAGGCTCAAGGCTCAATGACCAATTCTCAACGAAGCGGCAAGTCACAAGTCACGAACTTGGCAGTCCTTCAGCCTTTCACCTTGGACCTTCGGTGAGAGTTGGTCATTGAATGTTGGGACTTGTTGGCGAAACGCGCTCCTGACCCTGATGATGCCGTGAGGGTTGCCCACCTCTGAACCACTATCGACTCTCCCACTCTTCCCGCAGCGTCATCCCCATGGGGCCGACGGGGAGGGCCACCTTGACCTCCTGGCGCGCCCGCACGACCCGCACGTCCAGGGCGCCCCGGCCGCTGGCGAGGGCGTGGTCGGACTCCTGCTGGAACTGGCGGATCAGTCGGATCTGCGAGCCGCCGACGGCGTAGATCCGGTCCCCCGGCCTGAACCCGGCCGCCCCCGCGACGCCGTCGGGATCGACCGACACGACGACCACTACCGGGAACTCGCCGGCGGCCTCCACGTCGCGAACCAGCCTCGCGTCTCCTCCGCTGCCGAGCCAGCATCGCCAGAGGAGGGAGAGGGCCCCCATTCTGAGCTGGTCGTTCTTGTCGGTGATCCCGCGCACGACGCGCGCCGCCTGGAGCGCGGCGAGGGACGGCTGGTCCAGGCGGAAGAGCGCCTCGGCGTACCAGGCCGCGCACTCGGCCTCCGCCCCCTCCTCGCCCGCGAGCGAGGCGAGCGACGCGGCGGCCGCCATCGCGTCTCCGCGGTGGAGCGCCTCGCGCGCCGCTGACTTGCGCTGCATGGCGGGTCGGCCGGCGAACGCCTTCGCCAGCCCCTCCAGGACCAGGGCGGCGCCCTCCGGCCTGAGTGAGGGGAGCAGCGCGCCCAGCGCGGACAGCGTCCCCGCCTCGTCCTCCGCGAGCGCCTTCTCCAGGGCCTGCGCGGCGTCATGGCCACTCGCGGGGTCGTCCGCGAGGAGGCCCACGCGCGCCGCGCGGGACTCCGGCGTCGCCGGGGCGATCCGCTCCAGCACGCCCAGCGCCTTCGTCAGCTCCCCCATCGAGGCGGCCCCGCAGGCCCGCTCGTATTCCGTCCCGCCGGGCCACTGGAGCGACGAGGCGAGCGTCGCCGCGCGGAAGGCGAGCGCCCCCGCCTTCACCTCGCGCCGCTCGTCGCCCACCTCGCAGGGCCACGCGCGCAGGCCGAACCGGTAGTCCCCCGCGGGGAAGTCGCTCGCGAGGTCCCCGGCCCACACGATCGCCGGCACGCCCTCCGCCCCGGTCTCGACGCGCAGCTCGACGCGGCGGCTGCGGCTCTCGTACGACAGGACGACGCGCGCCTGAGGGGGGACCACCAGGGCCCACCTCCCCGCCTCCTCGGGCGCCGGGGCCCCGGGGACCCGCGCCGACCATCGGTACCCCTCGACGGACTCGGGCCCCTGCCCCTCCGCGATCGCCCCGACGACAAGCGGGCCCTCCTCGCCCTCGCGGAAGAGGCCCCACTCCACCTTCGTCGCCGCCGTCGAGAGCGGAAGGACGAGCGTCGCCGAGGCCTCGAAGGTGTTGCCGTCGAGGTGGAGGGGGACCCCGTACGACGACGGGCGCGAGGGCCCCAGGCGGAGCACGAGCCCCCCCGCCTCCAGGCGCGCGCGCAGCGGATCGCTCGCGATGAAGTTCCCCGCCAGCGCGGCGACTTTGCCGTTCCGGAAGTCCTCGTCGACGAGCTTGCGCGCGGTCGACCATGCCGACACGAGGTCCAGCTCGCGCTGGACGCGCTCGGCGTCCCCCTCGGAGAGGTTCCCCTCGTTCAGCAGCCGGGCGAGCGCCTCCGCGGCTAGGTCGCGCTTCCCGGCGGCGAGGAGGAGGTCGGCTCGAAGTCGCAGCGTCCGCGGAAGGTCGAGCGACGAGGCCCGCTCCGCCCGCTGGAGGGACTCGAAGGCGCGATCGAGGTCCCCATGGGCGGCGCAGGCCCTGGCGCGGGCGAGGTACGCCTCCGCGATCGGGCGGGACTGCGTGCGGCCGTCCCAGGACCCCTCGAGCGGGGCCAGGAGGCGATCGAGGACGACGACCGCCTCGTCGGCGAGGCCCAGGTCGAGCAGGTCCTGCGCGAGTTCGAGGGCGGTGGGCGTCGGAGAGAGCGGCGGGAGGGAGGGCGGCGGCGACTTGCCTCCCTCGATTCCGGTGGCGAGGAGCGACCCGTGCCGCTCCACCCAGAACAGCCTCGTTCCG
>CAZYRM010000495.1:0-2858 GCA_964649705.1 uncultured Planctomycetia bacterium | reverse complement strand
GAGCCGAGCGTCAACATCGGCCTGGTGAACCTCTCCTGGGACAACCACAAGAGCACGAACGCCGTCGTGAAGACCTGGGTCCTGCTGCGCCAGGCGGGAGATGCGGGGACCTGGGAGGAGCTGACGAGGGTCGACGGCGAGACGAAGAGCTACGCGGACGACAAGACCGAGCCGAAGAAGACGTACAAGTACAAGGTGAAGGCGATCCCCGACGACATGCCCAAGGTGAACAACCTGAAGGGCGACGAATCGACGGCGGTCTCCGTGACGACGCCCGACACGACGAGCATCCGCTTCGTCGGCGGCACCGAGCAGATGGCACAGATCGAGGTCCAGAAGTTCATCGGCGGCAAGTGGGAGGTCATGAAGTACAACGTCCGCCCCGCGACCAAGATCGGCAAGAAGGAGAGCCGGCTCATCGACCGGAAGATGGCGACGCTCGACTTCGAGACGGGCTACGAGCTCCTCACGATCACGAAGGAGCCGCGGATCACCAAGGTGAAGAAGATGCGGAACGTCTGGAAGGAGGACCCGAACCAGCCCGGCAAGAAGATCCAGGAGCAGGAGGAATACGAGGAGACCACGACGGTCACGACGCTGAAGATCAAGTACAAGGACGACGCGGCGGCCGAGAAGGAAATGTGGATGGAGCCTCCGAAGGAGCGGGAAGAGCCGCCGGCCAAGAAGCCCGAGCCTCCCAAGGAAGGCGAGGGGAAATAAGCAGTTCTCAATACGCAGTTCTCAACAGAGGCCCAATCCTCCAAGCCTCACCCGGAGGCGCGGGACGGTTGGAGCTTCGAGGATTGAGCCTCTGTTGAGAACTGCGAGTTGAGAACTGGAAAGTCCCGCAGCATCACATCGTAAGTCACGTCAGGGGCGTTCGTTAGGGAGGAATCACGTGAGCACAATGAGCACAAGGACACTCTGTCTCGAGCACGGCGAAAAGGTCCTGTTCGGCGCGTCGGTGCTCGTCCTGGCCGGCTACATCCTCTTCGGCTGGGTGCTCCGTTCGGAGGATCCGACGGTCGCCGCGGCGCGCGAGGACCTGCGCAAGGCCCAGGCGAGGCTGGCGTGCGACGACTCGCCGATCCTGGAGCGCTTCGAGGACCCCGCGGTCGCCCGCGGGTGGGCCGTCGAGGACGCGGGGCCGACCTTCTCCTGGTGGATCCCGTACCTGAAGCCCAGGATCGTCCCTCGCCCGGTGCCCGGCGGTGTCGTCCAGCCGGGACTGGTGCTCAAGCCGCCGGTCCTCCAGCCCCCGACCACCGAGGTCGGCCGCGTGGACCTGGAGTGGGCCCCGGAAGAAGGCTCCTCGGCCCCGCTCAAAGGCTGGCTGGTGTTCCGCCGCGCGGCGGGCGGGGAGTGGGGCGAGGTGGCTTCCCTTCCGACGGACGCGAGGACCTGGTCCGATGAGAAGCTCGACGCCGACGCCCCCTACGAGTACCGCATCGAGGCCGTCCCGGACGCCTTGGCCGTATTCGAGGAGCAGGGACGCTCGTCTTCGGTCCGCGCCGTCCGCACCCCGGACGGGACGCGGATGAGGCTCCTTCTGGGCTCGCCGGGCTTGGCGATGATCCAGGTGGAGAAGTTCCTGGCTGGGGAGTGGAGGTCGCAGAAGTTCAGCGTGCGGCCTGGAGAGGCGATCGGGCAGGACCTCCGGAATCCGATCGGCGGGACGCTCCTGCCGATGTCGACCGGGTGCGTCCTGATCGCGATCGAGGAGGCGACGCGAGTCCGGAAGGAGACCCGGAAGGGGGACCACCTCGTCCCTGACCCCTCCAATCCCAGCCGGCAGCTCCTCATGCCGTACGAGTACGAGGTCGAGGTCCCTGACCGCCTGACGAGGGCGACCTATCGCGACCGCGGCGGCGAGGTCCGCGAGCTGTGGCAGGAGACAGGGCGACCGTAGGGCCGGCCGCTCCGGGCCGGACCTCGGTCGCCTGGGGACGAAGAAGCGGTGCCGGGGAGAACGACGGCTTCGACGCCGATATCTGATATCTGACATCTGAGGTCTGATATCAGATATGTCCGGCACTCCGATGGAAGAGCTGACCATATCTGATATCAGATATCAGATGTCAGATATCAGATATCGACGTCGCGGGCGTCGTCTACCGCAGCCGCCTTCCTTCGTCTCCGAGCGGCCGATCGCCCCGCTCCAGGAATCCCGCTCCGCTGAAGTTCTGCCTCCCAGGTTCCGATACATACAAGGTGAATGGCCCGGGAAGCTCCCGGGCCTACCTTGCACAGACCCGATCCGGGCATCGGATCGGCAGGAATCGGAGGACCTCCGAATGAAGCGGACGCTGGTGACGGCTTCTGGCAGGGCCAGCATGCTGGTCGCGGGACTCGGCCTGAGCAGCTTCCTGTGGCTGGGAACGGGGTGCTCGTCCGCGCCTCCTCCGCGCGCCCACGGAGGGCACCACGGCGGCGGGCACGTCGTGCACGCGCCGGCTCCGCCGCACGACGAGGCCGAGGCGCTCCGCGACGACCTCGACGCGCTCCAGCACGAGCTGGCGGCCGCGCAGGGCAGGCCCGCGGCCGGAGGCGGGCCCGTCGCGGCCGGCCCGGCCGACGAGAAGGCCGTCGCGGGCCAGCTCTACGAGGCGGGGCGCGAGGCCTTCCAGGCCAACGACTACGAGCGCGCCAAGGACATCCTCGCCAAGGCCGTCGCGGCCGACCCGGCGAACGCCGAGGCGAAGCGCCTCCTCGAGGACGCGCGCCTGATGACCGGCGAGTACACCGAAGAGGACAAGGGCGCCCGCGCCAACCGCGAGATCAAGGCGAGCGAGGCCAAGGTCCGCGCCCAGATCGCCGAGATCGAGACCCGCTACAACCGCGGCGTCCGCGCCATGAAC
>CAZYRM010000494.1:0-2859 GCA_964649705.1 uncultured Planctomycetia bacterium | reverse complement strand
CGTCCACGCCGAAACAACTGCGCGCGCCGCGCAGCTGTTGAGCGATAGGGATCCATGTGGCTCCGCGAGGTTGCCTTCGGGAACGGGGCAGCCGAGTCGCGACAGGGCATCGTGCAGGGGGGCACGGCGCAGCCGCGTCCCGCAGGGTGGACACCGAAGGTGTTTGGATGCCTGAGCCGCGCGGCGGCCTGAGCCTCCGGAGGAGCGCGGCGTGGCCGGGCAGGCCTACTTCTTCGGGACGAAGGCCTTCTTGCCGGCGTCCCAGACCATCCCGTCCTGGTTCTGCTTCCACCAGTCGGAGAGCTCGCGGAGGACCTGCTTGTCGTCACGACCCGCGGCAAGGAGGAGCGCCTGCAGGGCCTCCTCGCGGACCTTGCGGGCCTCGCCGTCCTTCGCGAGGTCCAGGAGCACGGGGATCCCGTCCCTGGAGCCGAGCCTCACGAGCGCGCGGGCCATCCGCATCCTGACCCACTCGTCATCCTGGCCCCGGACGGCCTCCACGAGCGCGGGGATGGCCTGGGCAGAGCCGAGGAGGCCGAGCGCGTCCGCCGCCTGCTCACGCACGCCCTCCTTGCGGTCCTTGAGGAGGGCGAGGAGGTCCTTCACGGCGGCGGGGTCGCCCAGCTTCCCGAGCTCCTCGGCCGCGTGCTCGCGGACGCCGTCGTCGGGGTCCCGGAGGGCCGCTCGCAGGGCGGACAGGCTCGTCCCGACCGGGTGCTCGTGCGCGACCTCTCGGCGCTCCTCCCCGGGCGGATGCATGTGCGCGGGGTCGTCTTCGTGTCCGTGCGCGTCCTCGGGGACGCGGTCGAACCGCCAGACGCTCCACGTCAGGCCCGTGATCCCCCCCGCGATCGCGAGCGCGAGGGCCGCGGCCCCGACCCGGTCCTTCGCCCCCGCGATCGCGCGGACGACTCCGCCAAGGACCAGCGCGGCGCCGAAGACGCACATCACGGCGGGGCTCGACGGGTAGTCGAACCCCGCGTAGAGCCCCGTCGCGGTCACGATGATCGAGATGACCCATCCGAGCCAGAGTCGCGCCCAGAAACCGCGCGCGAAGAGCGCACCGAAGACCGCGGGCGCCACGAGGTAGCAGAAGACGAGCAGCACGCCCACGATCTGGACTGAGAGCGTGATGACGACCGCGAACGAGAGGTAGAAGAGGAAGTCCCACAGGCGGATCCGGATCCCCTGGGAATAGGCCTCTTCCGGTCTCTCCGAGATCAGCAGGAACCGTTTGCCGAAGGCCACGTGGAACAGACCCACGGCCCCGTACACGATTGCGGCGTGCCCGACCTGGACCCTGCTCGCGAAGAGGACGTTCCCCGCGACGAGCTGCGTCAGGTGCTCGGCCCCGTGCGGCGAGAGGGCGGAGAGGAGGATCGCCGCCGCGCTCGCGATGGCGTATGTCAGGCCGATGACGGCCTCCTGCGGCACGCGCTCCTCCTTCGTCCGGGTGAAGGCAAAGACGGCGGCGGCCAGGGTCGCGAACCCCATCGAGTAGACGAACGTGTGCGGGGAGCCGGGCTCCCAGCCCCGCAGGATGGCGACCGTGGCGCCCACGGCGGCGATTTGCGCGAGGGCGATGTCGACGAAGATGACCTTCCGCGCGATGACGTGGATCCCGAGGTAGGCGTGGATCGCGATGACGACCAGGCTCGCGAGGAGCGGCAGCACGAGCACCTCGACCTTGTGCGGGTCGAGGACCTGCTCGATCAGGTACTTCCAGGAGATGTCCATGTCGTCGTCCTACGCCCCGGAGGCCGCGGCGATGTCGCCCAGGATCCGGTCGATCAGCTTGAAGTAATCGTCCACGCCGTCCGCGCCGCCGACCTCGAGCGGCACCACGATCGCCTTGGCGCCGGTCTTCTCGGCGAGGAGGTCGGTCGATCTCCCCTCGTTGAACGGGAACCGCACGACGACCCGGATCCCGCCGTCCCGCATGAGTCCGACCAGCTCGGCGAGGTGCGCCGGGGAGGGCGCGATGCCCGGCTTCGGCTCGACGTACTCCGCGACGTCGATCCCGAACCGCCGCACGAGGTAGGAGAGGCTCTTGTGGTACGTGATGATCTTCTTCCCCCGCGCCGGCCCCGCGGCCGCGAGCCACCCGCCGAGCTGGGAGGCGAGCGTCTGGCCGTCGACGGACTCCTTCGCGAGATAGTCCCACAGCTCGCCCGACTCCAGCAGCCGGCAGAGCTTGGACCCGCCGACGGCGTCGACGAGCTTCTCGCCGAACAGCGCCGCGTCGATCCGCTTGCAGAACCCCTTGCACCGCTCCTCGAACCCGTCCGCGCCCGCGGGCTGGATCTTCGCGAACGCGTCGGCCATGGTCCTGGCCACGACCTTCGCGTTCAGCGGATCGAGGAGGTAGTGCGGATTTCCGAGCGGGTGGACGTCCCCATCGGCGCGCGTGGCGCCCGCCCCGGGGAGCTCGACGGTCACGATGCCCGCCGAGCAGTCGACGTATCCCGCCGACCCGGGGCGGACCTCCGCGTTCCGGCTCCCGTCGACGAGCGGAGGGATCCAGCCGATCTCCAGCTCAAGGCCGTTGACGAGCAGCACCTGCGCGTCGCGGAGCATCGTCATGAAGCTCGGCTTCGGGTCGACGAAGTGCTCGTCCTGGTTCCCCGCCGCGATGCAGGCGACCTCGACCGCGTCGCCCCCGACGGCTTCCGCGATCGACCCCAGGGTAGGCAGCGACGCGACGACCTTGATCTTCTCCTCGGCCGCGCACGCGATTGCGACCACGAGCAGCGCGCCGATGCACTTCGACCCCATCCTCATTTCTCTCTCCCCGTATCCGTGTGCATCCGTGAAATCCGTGGATCAGAACTTGTGGGCGCCGTGCGCCCCGAACAGGAT
>CAZYRM010000493.1:0-2861 GCA_964649705.1 uncultured Planctomycetia bacterium | reverse complement strand
CGCGCGGCGGCCTCCGCGGAGGCGGCGATCAGGAGCGCCTCGCGGAGCCCCGTCCTCGTGTCGGAGAGCTCGATCGACTCGACCCTGTCCCTGGCGACGCCCTTGTCGACCGTGAGACCGCAGACGGTCGTCGCCCGCGCGGCGAAGGAGATGACCATCGCCTGGTCGCCCTCCTTCATGGCGTCGATGAGCTCGATCGCCGCCTCCTTGGCGACGGCGAGGCGGTTCGGCTTGACGTCGGTCGCCCCCATGCTGGCCGAGCAGTCGACGAGCAGGATCGTCACGCCGCCGGCAGTGTCGCGGACCCTCAGGATCGGGCGCGCCACGGCGAGCGTGAGGAGGAGCAGGACGAGGAGCTGGAGGAGCAGCAGCAGGTTCTTCCGCAGGCGCTGGAACGGCGAGTTGACGCGGAGGTCCTCGACGCACCTGTGCCAGAGGAAGGTGCTGGGAACGAGGAACTCCTTCCTCTTCAGCTTCAGGATGTAGAGCAGGACGAGCAGCGGGAGCGACGCCGCGAACCCGAACCCGGCCCACCAGAGGAAGCTCATTTCGTCAGTCCGACCTTCCTGAGGTAGTTGAGCACCAGTTGATCGAACGGCACGCCGCTGGTCGTGAACAGGTAGTTGAAGCCGTTCTTCGAGCAGTACGTCCGGATATGGTTGCAGAACGAGTTCACCGTCCGCTGGTACGCCTTCATCACGCTCGCGCTCATCGAGACCTCGGCGATGTCGCCGTCCTCCGCGTCCACGAGCTTGAGGTCCCCGTTGAACGGCGGGTTGACCTCCTCGTCCGCCAGGACGTGCATCACGAAGACGTCCATCCGGTTGTAGAGGAGGAACTTCATCCCCTCCTCGAAGCTCTCCTTGTCGAGGAAGTCGCTGATGACGACGACGATCCCCTTCCCGCGGTGCTCGACCACGAACCGCTTGAAGGCGTCCCGCAGCGACGTCGTCCCGTCGCACTTCACGCCGTCGAGGAACTCGAAGAGCTTCCAGACCTGCCGCTTCCCTCGCGTCGGGCGGAACTGCTCGGCGAGTGTCCCCGCGAAGGCCCGCACGGCGACGCGGTCGAGGTTGCAGAGGCCGATGTAGGCGATCGCCGCGGCGACCTTGCGCGCGAAGTCGAACTTCGAGACGGGCTCCCCGAAGAGCATCGACCGGCTCGTGTCGACGAGGACGTAGACGTGGAGGTCCTCCTCCTCCATGAAGAGCTTCACGAACAGCTTGTCGAGCCGAGCGTAGATGTTCCAGTCGAGGAAGCGGAGGTCGTCCCCGTGGCTGTAGTCCTTGTAGTCGGCGAACTCGATCGAGATCCCCTTCTTCTTCGACCTGCGCTCGCCCTTGATCTTCCCCGTGAACACCTTCCGCGACACGAGCGAGAGCTGCTCGAGGCGGTTCATGAACTCGGGATCGAGGAGGGTATGGGGTCCTGTCATCGTCCTACTTCTTCGCGGGTGCGGCCGCGGCCTCCTTGCCCTCGTGCGGGACGGCCGCCAGGACCTCGTCCACGATGCGGTCCGAATCGACCCCCTCCGCCTCCGCCTCGAAGTTGAGGATCAGGCGGTGACGGAGGCAGGCGTGCGCCAGCTTCCCGACGTCGTCGAAGCTGACGTTGTAGCGGCCGTCGAGGAGCGCGCGGACCTTGGCCCCGAGCATGAGCGACTGCGCGCCGCGCGGGGAGGCGCCGTAGCGGATGTACTTGTTCGCGATGTCGACGGCGTA
Organism: uncultured Planctomycetia bacterium; assembly: GCA_964649705.1. Classification (GTDB taxonomy): domain Bacteria; phylum Planctomycetota; class MHYJ01; order WSZJ01; family CAZYRM01; genus CAZYRM01. Next base: position 1,140 of record CAZYRM010000493.1, on the reverse strand, counting down.
GTCCCCCTTGGGGTGCGTCGCGAGGACGAGGCGCGCGCAGTAGTCCTTCACGTGCGGCGCGGCGACGACCTGGCGTACGAGCTTGCGGTACTCCTGGATCTTCGGTCCGTCCATCACCTTCTGCGGCTGCGGGGCGCGCTGGTCCGTCGTGCGGTTCAGGATCTCCCGCAGCTCGGCGAGGTTCGAGTACCGCACGGTGAGCTTGAAGAAGAAGCGGTCGAGCTGGGCCTCGGGGAGGGGGTAGGTCCCCTCCATCTCCAGCGGGTTCTGGGTCGCGAGGACGAGGAAGGGCTGCTCCATCGGGTAGCGCTCCCTCCCGACGGTCACCTGGTGCTCCTGCATCGCCTCGAGGAGGGCGGACTGCGTCTTCGGCGTCGCGCGGTTGATCTCGTCGGCGAGGAGGATCTGGCCGAAGATCGGCCCCGGCTGGAAGCGGAAGAGCCGCTCGCCGCTCGGGGCCTCGTAGACGAGGTTCGTCCCGATGATGTCGGCGGGCATGAGGTCGGGCGTGAACTGGATGCGGCTGAACTTCAGGTCGAGGACCTGGGAGAGGGTCCGCACGAGGAGCGTCTTCCCGAGGCCCGGGACGCCCTCCAGGAGGCAGTGGCCCCCCACGAAGAGCGCGGCGAGGACCCCTTCGACGATCTGGTCGTGGCCCACGATCATCTTCTGGACCTCCTGGCGCAGGGCCTGGAAGTCCTTCCGGAACAGGTCGACGTGCTGCTGGATTTCCATGGTCGGTCCTCGACAGGTTCTCTGACGGTGCCTGCCATGAACAATTTTCAAGACTCAATGAGCAATTTTCAACGAAGGACCAAGGAACGGAATGTCCAATGCGCAAGGGGCGCTTGGACGTTCCGTCCCTTGGTCCTTCGTTGAAAATTGCTCATTGAGTCTTGAAAATTGTTCGCAGCACTACTTCTTCCCTCCAAGGTCGTCCTGGACCTTCTTCTTCGCCTTGAGCAAACGTGCCGTGTAGAGATCTTCCTGCGGCTGGGCGGGCTGCGCCGGTCCCGCGGCCGCCTTCGGCGCCAGCGGCTGTCCCGGGATCTGGATGGCCGGCCCTGCCACCTCCCCAGGCTCCGCCTGGAACACCTTCCGCTCCTCCCGCTGCTTCTGGATGCTCGCCTTCCGCGCGAG
>CAZYRM010000492.1:0-2877 GCA_964649705.1 uncultured Planctomycetia bacterium | reverse complement strand
CTCGGCGAGGACCGACTGGACGGCCGTCACCTGGGTCACCGCCTCCGGGTGGCTCGCGTCGACCACGTGGAGCAGGAGGTCCGCCTGCATCGCCTCCTCCAGCGTGGCGTGGAAGCTGGCGACGAGGTGGTGCGGGAGGTTCCGGATGAACCCGACCGTGTCCGACAGGAGGACGCGGTGGCCGTTCGCCATGCGCCACGTCTGCGTCTTCGTGTCGAGCGTGGAGAAGAGGCGGTCCTCGACGAGGACGTCCGCGCCCGTCAGGCGCCGCATGAGCGTCGACTTCCCGGCGTTTGTGTAGCCGACGAGGCTCGCGGTGAAGTTCTGGGAGCGCGCGGAGACCTCGCGGCGCTTCCTGGCCTCGATCCGCGACAGCTCTTCCTTCAGCTTCGCAATCCGCTTTCGGGCGAGGCGGCGGTCGCTCTCGATCTGCTTCTCGCCTGGGCCGCGCTGGCCGATGCCGCCCTTCTGCTGGCCGAGGTGGCTCCACATGTGGTGGATGCGCGGCAGCGTGTACTCGAGCTGGGCCAGCTCGACCTGGAGCTTCGCCTGGTTCGAGCGGGCGTGGGTGGCGAAGATGTCGAGGATCAGCTCCGTGCGGTCGATGACCTTCGCGCCGACGAGCTTCTCGAGGTCGCGGAGCTGCGCGGGGGAGAGGTCGTTGTCGAAGATGACGACGTCGATTTCGAGCGACTTGACCAGCTCGGCGATCTCGCTCGCCTTGCCGCTCCCGACGTACTTCCCCGAGTCGGGGCGGTCGCGCCGCTGGGTCACCCGGTCGATCACCTGGGAGCCGGCCGTTTGCGCGAGCGCCTCCAGCTCCTCCATCGAGTCGAGCCAGGGGTCGGTCGTCTTGCCGATCTGGACGCCCACGAGGAGCGCTCGCTCGCGGTACACCGTGGCCTTGGTGCGCTTCACGCCGTCATCCCTCCAGAGGACGGGGAGAACGCCCTCCCCGGGCTCGGGGCCGCGCCCCCGCGCGCGCGCCGGCACGTCCCGTGTGTCCGGTGAACAGGGGTCGATGGGAAGGGTTCGCGGGGAGTTGCGATCCCGGCGGCAGGTTGGGTTGGAGGGTCCCTTGCCGCTTGGCGGATGATTGTCTCATCGATCGGAGTATATCCCCGGGCCGGGGGGCGTGCAAGTTACGACTCCCCTTCCCATTCCCTTTCCCATTCCCCTTCCCCGAGCGTGTCCAAGCGCTGGGAAAGGGAAGGGGAACGGGAAGGGGAAGGGGTCTGTGAGGGCCCTACCACACCGTCCTAAGCGTCACGAAGACATGTCCGCCGGGCTTCACGATCACGTTGTCGCAGCGCATCGTCCCGCCCGACCCGACCGGCTCGATCGTCAGGTTGTACGTCCCGGGCGGCAGCGCCACCCGGGCGATCTGCAGCTCGCGCGGCAGCGTCTCCCAGAACCTGAGGTCGGGCTGCTCGGAGACCTCCGCGAAGATGTGGAGCAGCACGCCGGCCGCCTCGTTCTCCTGGCGGACCGCCTCGGCGACCCCGTGCTTGACGAGGAGCGCCGCAATCCGCTTCACACGCACCGCCGCGTCCTGCTCCTGCAGCGTGATCACGGCCTGCGCCTCGATGTTGTTGAGGGGGTAGGTCCGGTCGTGCGGCTGGCCGTTCACGTAGACCTGCCCGAACTGCGTCCCGCCCGGCATCGGCTGCATCGCGGCGACGTAGGGGAAGTCCCGCGCGGGTATCTTCCTCGGCGCGAGCCCGGTCTGGAAGATCACCACGACCTCGCCCATCTGCTTCCAGTCGACGGCCGCGTCCTCGCGGCCGAACTGGCGCTTCCACTGCTCGAACTCCTCGGGGTAGGCGATCTTCGAGGTCCGAAGCAGGTCCTCGGTCAGGTACGGGAAGCCCGGCTCGATGGCGTAGGCGCGCTTGTAGAAGATGTAGGCGTTCCCCACCTCGCCGATCGCCTCGTAGAGGATCCCGGAGAGGTACGTCGCGAAGGCGTTCAGGTGCGCGTACTCGACCATGCGCGCCTGCCACAGCTCGGCGTGCTTGTTGCACCACTGCTGCGCCTGCGGGTCGTTGCCCGGCTTGGCCGTCGCGAAGTCCTTCTGGCGGATGTCGTTGATCCGCTGCATCTCCACCTCGATCTCGCCGCAGACCGCCCGCGCGTTCTCGAGGTCGCCCATCAGGGCGCAGTTCATCGAGACGTAGGCGAGGATGAGGAGCCGCTCGTAGTCCTCTCCCTTGTACTCGGCGGCGTTCTCGTTCAGAAGGAACGTCGCGACCTCCTCCCCCGTCCGGATCGGCTGGAGGTCCTTCGTCCGCTCCTTCGCCTCGAGCAGGTAGCCGTTCGACTGCTGGTACTGCCCGGCGGTGTGGTGGATGATCCCGCGCTCCATGCAGAAGAGGAGGCGGTCCTTCCCCGCGATCGCGGGGTCGACCGGGTCGAGGGCCATCGTCGCCCCGGCGAAGTTGCCGCGCTTGAATTCGTCCTTCGCACGCTGGTCGAGACGCGACATGGACGGCGCGCAGCCGACGACGGCGAGCGCGAGGACGAGGCAGGTCTTCTTCATGTTCATGTCCCCCTCCGGATGGAGTACGGGCCCCGGGGGGCGCCCCGGGGCCCTGGATTTCCTAGCGGTTGATGACCTTCTTGATCTCGCTCTGCCACTGGCCGAGCATCGTGCCCTTCTCGATGTCCGTCAGGCGCATCGTGAGGTTGTAGTACTTCACCTCGGACCACCCCGCGGCGTTCGTGATCTGGTACAGCTCGCCGCGAAGCATGTAGTCGGGCGGGGTCTGGTGGCCGGGGCCCTTCGCCTCGGCCGGGTCGACGTAGCCCGACCCGTGGTACTCGTACTCCGCCGCGATGTCCTCGCGGGCCTGGGCGTCGATCAGCTCGAACTGGCCG
>CAZYRM010000491.1:0-2885 GCA_964649705.1 uncultured Planctomycetia bacterium | reverse complement strand
TCGAGGACGTCCGCGGGGCCCTTACCGGGAAGAAGCCGGGCGACGAGGTCGAGGTGGTCGTCCTCCGCAAGGGGAAGAAGAAGACGATCACGGTCGAGCTCGGCAAGAAGGGCGCCTCGCTCCCGCAGGACAACACGCGGGAGCAGGCGGCCGGACGGGCGATGGAGCAGCTCCAGCAGGCCCTGCAGCTCGACCCGAGCGTCGAGGAGGCCATGAAGAACTTCCGCGGCGCCGTCGAGCGGCGCGTCGAGGGACGCGGAGAGAACGTGAAGAAGGCCATCGAGGACTTCCGCGGCGCGATCGAGAAGGCGCGCGGGGTGGCCGAGGACCAGGAGAACGGCCAGGACCCGGCCGTCTGGATGAAGCAGATGGCCGAGTTCGCAAAGGTCTTCGCGAAGGACAAGGAGCTGTTCTGGAACGTGACGGACAAGGACGGGAAGGTCCTCTGGAAGCAGAAGCTGGACCCCGACAAGATGCTCAACCTGGCCGCGCGGCTCGGCGCGAATGAGGCCCAGAAGGCCGCCCAGGCCGTCCAGGGGACCACGGTGACCGAGTGGACCTGCGACGAGGACTGCTGCAAGGACAAGCGGACGAAGGGCGAGGAGACCGCCGCGAGCCAGAAGACCCGCCGCGAGCTTCCGCAGTGGCGCAAGGAGATCCGCGAGAGGCTCCAGGGCGTCCTCGGCGGCAAGAAGGGCGGCGAGAGCAAGGACGAGGGCTGCGAAGACGGACAGTGAGGGAAGTAGTCGCGGGCGCGCCCGTCGGGCGCGCGGAATCACGGTTTCCTCTGGTTCGGAGGATCGCTAGAATATGACGACCCTGGCCGTCACGCTGCCGGGCCTGGAACGCGCGCCGTGGCGCCCCGACGTCGGGGCGCCCGCGCGGGCGAGGACCGCAACGGAGGCGAGGGCCGAGACGAGGCCGATGGCCGATCGGACCGACCTCGAGGTCATCCTGGAGTGCCAGAAGGGGCGCGAGGAGGCGTTCCACCTGCTGGTGGAGCGCTATCAGCGGCGCGTCCTTTCCCTCGGATACCAGATGTCCGGGAACTTCGAGTCGGCCCGCGACATCGCACAGGAGGCCTTTCTCAGGGTCTTCAAGGCGATCGACCGGTTCGACACGACGAAGAACTTCTACACGTGGATCTACCAGATCGTGATGAACCTCTCGATCGACCACCTGCGCAAGGAGCGCGGGAGGAAGGCGCAGGGGCTCGACGACGCGCCCGAGCCGGTCGACGGCAAGGACGAGCCGGACGAGCTGGCCTCGCGGGGGGAGACGCGCGTGCGGGTCAGGCAGGTGCTCGACCGGTTGCCTGCGAAGTACCGCACGGTGCTCACACTGCGGGACCTTCAGGGGATGGCCTGCGAGGAGATCGCGCAGGTCATCGGGACGAACAGCGCGACGGCGAGGTGGAGGCTCCACCGCGCCCGCCAGTTGTTCAAGGAGATCTGGGAAGGGAAGACCACCCAGGTGGTCGAGGAAGCCGACGCCGAAGGATAGGAACGGGTCGCTGACCCAAGGTGGACCATGGACTGTAACAGGATTCTCGACCTCCTCCCGCTGCACGCGGGGGGCGACCTGGCGCCGGACGAGGCGGCCGAGGTCGATCGTCACCTCGAGACGTGCGGGCGCTGCTCGACGGACCTCGCCGGGTTCCGTACCTCCCTCCAGGCCCTGAAGGGCGAGGCGGAGGTCGCGGTGCCGGACCGGGTCTGCGAGGAGCTGTGGGCCGGCGTGAAGCTCGGCCTCCAGGCGGAGAGGAAGATCAAGCGGCCGTTGTTCGGCTCCCCGGTCGTCCGGTGGGCGGCCGCCGCGGCGGTGTTTGCGGTCGGGCTGTGGGGGGGGATCGTCGCGATGCGCGCCCTCCGCACGCAGGACGCGCCGCCGAGGGACGTCGTCGACAAGCCGCAGGCGCCGCGCGAGAGCCGCACGGCCGTCCTGCCCGTTCCGGCGAGGTCGACCTCGCCGCGCCAGTTCGACCTCAGGTCCGTGGCGACCCCGGTGTCGGACCGGGGGAGCATGATCGAGGTGATCCCCGCGGGCACGAACGCCGGCTCGTACCAGTTGGACGAGCTCCGCGTCATCCGCGATGATGAGGTTTCTCTCGGGTATTAGTGTTGGAGTCGCGCCCGTAAGGGCGCGGTGGAGTGACACCCGTAAGGGTGTCGCTCGTGGAGTCAAGCCCATGTTCCGGTGGATGCCGCTTTTCGCCGCCCTCCTCCTCGCGCTGCCGCTCGCCGCGCAGCAGGAGGAGGCCGGGCTCGCCCGCGTCGAGGAGGCCTTCGTCCGTGCGGTCGAAAAGGCCCGCGCCTCCGTCGTCTCCGTCACGTCCGAATACGAGATGAAGACCGGAAGCGACGAGGAGGACGAGCCCGAGACCTTCGAGGTCTCCTTCTCGGGCGTCGTCATCGACGACCAGGGCCACATCGTGACGGTGGCCTCCGCAGCGCGCGACGCGAAGACCGTCGTCGTCACCACCCCCGACGAGACCGACTACGTCGCCGAGGTCGTCGGCATCGACGACCGCTCCAACATCGCGGTGCTGAAGATCGACGCCGAGGGGCTCGTCCCCGTCGAGTTCGCCGACCCCGCGGCCGCCCGCCTCGGCTCCTGGGTGATCGAGGTCGGAAACGCCTTCGGCATGGCCGGCTCCGTGAGCTACGGCATCGTCAGCGGCCTGGACCGGAACCTCGGAATCGGCGAGGGGGTCCAGACGAACATGCTCCAGACGACCGCCTCCGTGAACCCCGGCGACAGCGGCGGGCTCCTGGCGAACACGAAGGGCCAGCTCGTCGGAATCATCACCTCGACCTTCCAGCGCGCCCCGAGCATGTCGAGCTTCGAGGAGGCGATGAAGGACATGACGGGCGGCGCCTCGCTCG
>CAZYRM010000490.1:0-2895 GCA_964649705.1 uncultured Planctomycetia bacterium | reverse complement strand
ACCTACCCTCCCGGTAATTACTGTGCTATAGGGGGGTGGGATGAGGAGCCATCATGGAAGAACCTCTCGTCCAGGATCCGCGGGATCCCGCCCTGCTGGGGTCAACGGAAGGAGCCCGTAGGGCGACTGGAGTTGAGCCCAGCAGGGCGGCCGCCGCCGCGGGCGGCAACGGCACACCTGACCCCGAGGTCGCCGAGAAGCCGAAGCGTCGGACGTACACGGCCCAGTACAAGCTGCGCATCTTGCGGGAGGCCGACACCTGCACTGAGCCTGGCCAGATCGGGGCCCTGGTGCGCCGCGAGGGCCTGTATACGTCCCACCTGTCGGTCTGGCGGAGGCAGCGGGAGGCCGTCGAACTCGCGAGTCTCTCGAAGAAGCGGGGGCGCAAGCCGCAGCCCGTCGACCCCTCCGCCAAGCGCATCGCCGAGCTCGAGCGGGAGGTCGAACGCCTCTCGAAGAGCCTCGCACAGGCCGAGGCCGTCATCGATATCCAAAAAAAACTCTCCGAGCTGCTGGGGGTCCCCCTCCCGAGCGCCAAGAATGGCGGGAGGGCGTGATGACCGAGGTTCAGCAGCTCGCCAGCCAGGTCGGGACCGCGTGCGCCTGTCGCGCGCTCGCGGTCCCGCGATCCTCGGTCTACCGCTGGGGGGACCACGGCGAAGCGCCCAAGCCCGCTGCCAAGCGGCCGACGCCGAAGCGCGCGCTTGATCCGCAGGAGCGTACCCATGCCCTGGATGTCCTTCACTCCGAGCGCTTCGCGGACAAGGCCCCGCCAGAGGTCTACGCGACGCTCCTCGACGAACGGGTGTACATCTGCTCGATCCGCACGATGTACCGCGTGCTCGATGACAACCAGGAGGTCCGCGAGCGGCGGGACCAGCTCCGTCACCCCGAGTACAAGAAGCCGGAGCTCCTCGCCACGTGTCCGAACCAGGTCTGGTCGTGGGACATCACCAAGCTCCTGGGTCCCGTAAAGTGGACCTACTTCTACCTCTACGTCATCCTGGACATCTTCAGCCGCTACGTCGTGGGGTGGATGGTCGCGTCCGAGGAGACGGCGGCGCTGGCCGAACACCTCATCGCCGAGGCGTGCCGCATGCAGGAGATCGAGCCGGGACAGCTCACCCTCCATGCCGACCGAGGCTCCTCGATGAAGTCGAAGGCGGTAGCCCTTCTCCTGGCCGACCTCGGCGTGACGAAGACCCACAGCCGACCGTACACCTCGACCGACAACCCGTACTCCGAGTCCCAGTTCAAGACGCTCAAGTACCGGCCGACCTTCCCCGACCGCTTCGGGTCGATCGAGGACGCCCGTTCGTTCTGCCGCGCCTTCTTTGCCTGGTACAACCTCCAGCACAGGCACAGCGGAATCGGCCTCCTGACGCCCGAGGTGGTCCACTACGGCAGGGCCAAGGAGGTAATCGAAGTGCGAGGGGAGGTCCTGGCGGCCGCCTACTTGGCGCACCCCGAGCGCTTCGTACGGCGGCCACCCTTGCCGCCACCCCTACCCGAGGCGGCCTGGATCAACGCGCCCAAGACCAAGAGCCAGTCGGAGGATCTCGAAGAGACGGTGAGGGCCCTTGGGATACGGGAGGGTGTCCTCCCGGGGGCTACGCAGACCGTCGTCCCTGCTCACTAATTTCGTCCGGCAGGTGTCCCAAAATCGTTGGCACATTCCACAGTCTGGTACTTCCAAAGGAGTGCGTGCTGGCTGCCGGAGACGGCGTAGACCCTTCCATCATCCGACCCGACAACACAATCCAGGACCCCATCAGAATCGAGGTCCGCCAGACTGGGAGATGAGGCGATCGGTCCCCCGGTCTCGACTTCCCAAAGGAGCTGCTTTCGCAGGTCGATTTTGACATAGGCGCCTTCGTGCGCAGTGAACACCAAGCTCTTGGGGAAATACCCGTTGGCAGACGCACAGACCTCGAATACCTCTCCGTCCTCCAGTGGCCCGACTTCGGGCAAGGTCATCCCCCATTCCCAAGTCCGCGACCCCGGTCTTGTGGCCTTCTCCCAGTCAATTCCCGAAGTCGTTGTACTCGCGGAGCAACGGCGCAGTTGGAGTCGGGCGCCGGCCGGACTTCCCCGGAAATAGACGGACCCGAAACTGCGCGTCATGGAGATGGTTCCGAGATCGACCGTCGCGCCACCGGGGACATACACCGAGAGGCGCTGGAGATCGAAGCCGGGCAAAGACAGACTGACCTCGACCTGCCCCGGCGGCCAGATCCACTTTCCACTCCAGAAGTTCGATCCCAAGACCTGGACCTGGGCTCCGGGTGGGACAGTTGCGACACGGAGCTGTGAGGGCCCCAGGAACCGCCAGCCCAGCCACAGGAGGGCGAGAAGTAGCAGCCCCACGAGTCCTGATACCATCGGGTTCCTGCGCATGCGCCGCCATAGGCGCCCGACGCGCCCCACCGGCCTCGCATGCACTGGTTCCCCCCGCTGAAAGCGCGCAAGGTCCTCCGCGAGCGCCTCCGCCGTTGCGTAGCGCCGCGAGGGATCGAGCGAGAGCGCCTTCATGCACACCGTCTCGATGTCGCGCGGCAGGTCGGGGCGTACCTTCCGCGGCGGAAGGATCTCCCCGCGCAGGATGCACGCGAGGAGCGCCGCCTGGTGCTGGCCGCGGTGGGGCGGGATCCCTGTCACCATGTCATAGAGGATGCCTCCCAGCGCGTAGACGTCCGTCCGCGCGTCCATCCCCTCCAGGTCCCCTCGCGCCTGCTCGGGGGCCATGTAGGCGAGCGTCCCCATCACCTGCCCCGCGGCGCTCAGGCGGTCCTCGCTCGAAACGTCCCGCGCTTGGCCGCAGGCCATCACCTGCGGTTCGCCCCCCCTCGTCGGAGCGCCGGGCTCGCTCGGACCAGCCTCCTCCCGCACGACGAT
>CAZYRM010000489.1:0-2948 GCA_964649705.1 uncultured Planctomycetia bacterium | reverse complement strand
ACGAGCCGCTTCGGGTCGCTGTCGAAGAGCAGCCGGTCCTCCGCGACGCCCCGGTCGCACATCTTGAGGATCGCCGGGACGTGGTCCGACACCCCGCCGCTCCCCGTCAGCACGCCGACGACCTTCTTCTCCTCGAACGCGACCGTGAACTCGTTCAGCGTCCCGACGCCGCCCCCGACGACGATGATCGCGTCGGAGGAGCGGATGTTCGTGATGTCGCGCTCCATCAGGCCGAGCCCGGTGTAGAGGATCACGTCGTACCAGTCGATGGGCGAACGGTACGTCTCCAGGTGCTCCCTGCGGCTGAACGCGGGGGAGACGCCCATGACGAACCCGCCGGCCTTCTTCGCGGAGCAGGCCGCGAGGTCGGGGAGGCCCGGGCACGCGCCGTTGACCAGGATGCACCCCGCCTTGGCAATCCAGTGCCCCAGGTCGCGCGCGAGCTGCACGCTGCGCTCGTTCTCCAGCGTGGGGCCGCTTGCGGAGCCCATCACGCCGATCTTCACGCGCATCGAGTTGCCCGACTTGCCCGTCTTCTTCGTCGCCATGTTGCTAGTCCGCCACCTTGCCGATCAGGTCGTACCCGCTCGTCCCGATCACGTCGGCCGTGCGGAACTGGCCCTCGCCGAGGTCCCGCCCCGTCAGGTAGATCACGGAGTCGATGTCCGGGGCGTCCCCCGACGTCCTCCCCTCCCAGGTCCGCTTCGAGAAGCGCGCGGGCTCGGCATGCTCGCCGTGGTGCCACTGCTCCATGCTCGCGGGCGCCGGGGCGGTCGCCTCGCGCCGCCGTGTGCCCGCCGGGCGCTCGACGACGACCTCCAGGCGCTTCCCGACCATCCCCGCGGCGCGGCGGAAGGCGATCCTCTGCTGGGCCTCCATGACGCGGCGCCAGCGGTCGCGCTTCTCCTCGTCGGGGACCTGGCCGTCGTACTTCTCCGCGTGGGTCCCCTTTTCGGGGGAGTAGACGAACGCGCCGAGGCGGTCGAAGCGGATCTCCTCCATGAAGTCGATCAGGTCCTTGACGTCCTCCTCGGTCTCGCCGGGGAAGCCGACGATCACGGTGGTTCGGAGGACGATCTCGGGCGTCCGCGCGCGCAGCCTGAGGAGCAGGTCGCGCATGTGCTTCCGGTCGTGCCCGCGCTTCATCCGGGCCAGGACGCGGTCGCTCGCGTGCTGGATCGGCATGTCGAGGTACTTCACGATGCGCGGGTGCTCGGCGATGGCGTCCTCGACGTCGCGGCCGAAGTGCGCTGGGTAGGCGTAGAGGAGGCGCACCCACCGCACCCCCTCGACGTCGGCGATCTGGCGCAGGATCCCGCCGAGGCGCCGCTCGCCCCACAGGTCGCGGCCGTAGTCGGTCAGGTCCTGGCCGATGAGGTTCAGCTCCTGGGCCCCGTCGGCGACGAGCTCGCGGACCTCGGCGAGGAGGCGCTCCGGGGGCTTCGAGCGGAAGGCCCCGCGGATCTGCGGGATGATGCAGAAGGTGCAGGGGTTGGAGCACCCCTCGCTGATCCGGACGAAGGCGTAGTGGCGCGGCGTGAGGCGAAGTCGCGAGGTATCGGGCCCCCACGGGGCGCGGTGCGGGGAGACGCGGATGAGCGAGTCTCCGATTTCGGGAGGACAGCAGGCGTCCTTCGCGGGCTTCCGTGTGCGGCCGTTGGCGAGGACGGCGCGGCAGATCTCGGCGATCTGCTCGCGGTCGTAGACCCCCATGACGGCGTCGACCTCGGGGGCGTCGGCGACGACCTTCTCGCGGAACCGCTGGGCGAGGCACCCGGCGACGACGACTCCCTTCACGAGCCCCGCGCGCTTCCGGTCGAGGGCCTCCCGGATGGCGGCCCAGGACTCTTCGATGGCGGAGTCGATGAAGGCGCAGGTGTTGATGACGACCATCTCGGCGTCGTCCGGCTCGGCGCAGAGGACGCCGCCGTTCTGGACGATCTGCCCCAGGAGGACCTCGCTGTCGACGAGGTTCTTGGCGCAGCCGAGGCTGACGAAGGAGACTCGGAAGGGCTTGGGCTTCTTCACGCACGACTCCAGGGGACCCAGGGAGGCGCCAGTATAGCGGCCGGCGCGGGGATCGGGAATCCCAATTCCCGCGTAGAGCCTCGCGCCCTCTCCGATCGGGAAGTCGCTCTTGACCGGTCCCGCGGGCGCGGCTATAAGGCTCGCACATGTTCAAGTTGATCTCGCTGTTGCGCGACGTCTGGCAGCTTCGTGCCGAGAACAGCGCCCTGAAGAGCCGGGTGGACCGCCTGGAGCGGGAGCGTGGCACGGCGCCTGAGGACCCCCACGCGGCTCGGGACCTGGCGCAGGTGCGGGGGGAGCTGGAGACCGCCCGGCGCCGGCTGGCGCGCATCCGCGAGATCGTCTTCCGCACGCATCACAAGGTGGAGAGAGGTGTCACGCATGTCCAATGAGATGCCGAGGCCCGCAATGACGCCGTCCGCGCCGGTCCCCGCCGTTCCGTCGGCGCCGGCCGTCCCCGCGGGGGGCCGCGCTCCGGTGAACCAGAAGAAGCAGTACATCCTCGAGCGGATCGCGAAGAACCGCGAGGCGACCGACGAGGCGATCCGCCTGAAGCAGGAGGCGGAGGACCGCGAGAAGCGGGCCGCCCGCGAGCGCGCCGAGATGTCGACGCAGGTGCAGGCGCTCGAGGCGCAGGCCGCGACCGCGAAGACGCAGGCGGAGGCGGCCTCGCGGGATCGCGAGGAGGCGCGCGGGCGGATGCAGGCGCTCCAGAACCTCCTCGCCGTCGCGCAGAAGGACAAGGAGTTCCTGGAGGCGGAGGTGACCGACCTGCGCGCGGCGATGGACGAGATCCAGAAAGCGCTCGGGTAGCGTCGCGTCGGCGGGGATGCTGGCAGGAGTCGCGCCTGGGTGCGTACCCGTGCCCGAGCCCCGAAGCCCGAGACCCGAAGCCCGTTCCACGTGCCCGTGCCCGTGCC
>CAZYRM010000488.1:0-2955 GCA_964649705.1 uncultured Planctomycetia bacterium | reverse complement strand
TCGAGCAGGGGTTCTTCCAGCGCGAGATCGCCCGCGCGGCCTTCCAGTACCAGAAGGAGGTCGAGGACAAGGAGCGGGTGATCGTCGGCGTGAACGACTTCATCGAGCCCGAGGAGCAGCGGATCGAGATCCTCCGCATTGACCAGAAGGTGGAGGACGAGCAGGTCCAGACTGTGCGCGAGATCCGCGAGCGGCGCGACAACGTCGCCGTGAAGGGCAAACTCGAGGCGATCCGCGCGGCCGCGCGCGACGGATCGAACCTGATGCCTAGGTTCATCGAGGCGGCGCGCGTCCACGCGACGCTCGGGGAGATGGTGGACGTCCTCCGCGCGGAGTTCGGGGAATTCAGGGAACCGCCGACGTATTGGTAGCAGCGACCATGGAGCAGAAGATCAGGGTCCTGGTGGCCAAGGCCGGCCTTGACGGGCACGACCGCGGGGCGAAGGTGATCGCCTGCGCCCTTCGCGACGCGGGGATGGAGGTGATCTACACGGGCCTCCACCAGACGCCGGAGGCCGTCGTGGAGGCGGCGCTCCAGGAGGACGTCGACGCCGTGGGCGTGTCGATCCTCTCGGGGGCGCACATGACGCTGTTCCCGCGGATCCTGAAGCTCATGCACGACCAGGGACTTGCCGATGTCCTCCTGACCGGGGGCGGGATCATCCCCGACGAGGACGCGCAGGCGCTGGAGAAGGCCGGGGTGGGGCGCCTGTTCGGGCCCGGCACCCCGATGAGAGACGTCATCGAGTACATCCGCGGCGAGGTCTCTCGCCGCCGCGCGGCTGGAGCCACCGCGTAGCCGGGGTCGTACGGAGAGTCGGATGGAACCAGCCAACAAGGAGGCCGCCCCGGCGGCCGTTGCGGCCGCACCGGAATCGTTCGAGACCTGGGCGCTCTGGTTGAAGGACAACGTCGAGGCCTTCGTCGTCGCCTTCATCATCGCCCTCGTCGTCCGGTGCTTCTGCCTCGAGGTCTTCAAGATCCCGACGGGATCGATGACCCCGACGCTGCTCGGGGACCACCCGGCCGACGTGGACGACGAGCCGGGCCCGGACCGGCGCGATCCCCGCACGATCCCGATGATCGGCGGCGACCGGATCATGGTGTCGAAGTTCATGTACCACCTGTTCCCGCTCCAGCGGTTCGACGTGGTGGTCTTCAAGTTCCCGCTCGACACCTCCAGGAACTTCATCAAGCGGCTCGTCGGGATGCCGAACGAGAAGCTGCTCGTGCAAGAAGGGGACCTGTACTTCTGCCCGAAGGGGGAGAGCGCATTCCGCATCGCGCGGAAGCCGCTGCGCGTGCAGGAGTCGATCTGGATCCCCGTCTATCCGAACCGCATGTACCCCAAGCTGAACGGGGCGTGGCTCGCCGAGCCGCCGTCCGCGGCGAAGATCGAGGAGCAGTCCGCAGCGGTGGACACCGCCCAGGTCCCCGGGGGCGAGGCGACCGTGCAGTTCGTCAAGTCCCTCAAGGACGCCTACGAAGGCACGAGCTGGACCGGCGGGGACGACGTCGGCGACCTGCGCCTGGCGGCGACCGTCACCTGGCGGGGCGGTCAGGGCGGCGTGCTGCTCCGAATCGAGTCGCCCCCGGACTGCGTGGAGGGGTGGCTGCCCGCGAGCGGCGAGGCCATGCTGAGGTGGGAGTCCGACGCCCGCAGGACGGAGACCAGGACCTTCCCGTCGCCGATTGGGGACGGAAAGCCGCACGACGTCGCGCTGCTCAGCTACGACGGCCTCGCGCACCTGCGGATCGACGGAGAGATGGTCGCGGAGTTCTCCTACCGCAGCGTCAAGGAGCCGATCCGAAAGGGGACGCCCCGCGCGACCTTCGTCGTGAAGGAGGGCAAGGCGACGCTGGAGCGGGTGACCCTCCACCGCGACGTCTACTACCTGAGCGGCGGCGGAACCGGTTCGAGGAGCGTCCTGCACCCCGAAGAGACGCCGGTCGACATCCCCGACAAGTCCTACTTCATGATGGGGGACAACTCGCCCAACAGCAAGGACAGCCGCCTCTGGAACCTCAAGCTCTTCAAGCTGAGGGACGGGCGCGTCATCCGCGTGGACAGCCCCACCAACGTGAAGTCGACGGGGGAGTTCTACGACATCCGCGACGTGTACGGCGTGGAGCACCACATCGCGAGAATCGACGTGGATTCGCAGGAGACGGCCCCCGCGTCCGAGGCCGTCTTCGTGCGCGAGGAGCTGATCGTCGGCAAGGCGTTCTACGTATGGTGGCCCCTCAACCGAATGAAGCTCATCCGCTAGACCTCGACGCCCCCGACGCGGCGACGGAGCCGAGCTCGGCGCCGGTGCTGCTGCGCGTGGAGGGGCTGTCGAAGGTCTACGGCCACCGGAAGGTGGTGAACGGCGTCGACTTCGGCGTCCGTGCGGGGGAGATCGTCGGCCTCCTCGGCCCGAACGGGGCGGGGAAGACGACCACCTTCAAGATGACCGTCGGGATGGTGACGCCGAACGGCGGGAGCGTGTACCTCGCCGGGAAGGACGTGACGCGCCTGCCGATCTACAAGCGCGCGCGGGCGGGGATGGGGTACCTGGCGCAGGAGTCGTCGATCTTCCTCAAGCTGACCGTGGAGGAGAACCTGCTGGCGATCCTCGAGACGCTGCCGATCCGCGGGAGCGAGCGCAAGCGGCGCGCGAAGGCGCTCCTGGAGGAGTACGGGCTGGCGCACCTGGCGAAGCAGAAGGCGGACACGCTGTCGGGGGGCGAGGAGCGGCGGACGGAGATCTGCCGCGCGCTCGTGACGGGGCCGAAGGTGATGATGCTCGACGAGCCGTTCAGCGGGGTCGACCCGATCGCGGTGAACGACCTGCAGGAGATCATCAAGAAGCTCAGGAGCCAGGGGATCGGGATCCTGCTCACGGACCACAACGTCCGCGAGACGCTCTCCGTGACGGACCGGTCGTACATCATCGACGAGGGGAAGATCCT
>CAZYRM010000487.1:0-2961 GCA_964649705.1 uncultured Planctomycetia bacterium | reverse complement strand
TACCCTTCGCGGATGACGATCTCCGCGAACTGGGTGTCCCCGGAGATGGTCTGTGGTTCGGCCATGCGGTCCTCGCGCGTGGGGCGATGTAGTGCGCCCCCACGCTACCAAAGCGGTTCGGGGGTGTCAACGGGCGCGGCCGGCGCCCGGAAACTCACTGAAGCATGTCGGCCGCCCTCTTCCCGGAGGCAGCCTCCAGCGCCTTCACGACGTCGTCCCAGTCCCGCTTGCCGACTAGCTCCGTGGAAGACGATTTCGAGCGCTTCAGGAACGACCACGCCTTGTCGTAGTCCTGCTTCGCCAGGTAGACCTTCGCCAGGCCGAACTGCGCCTCGCTCTCTGCGAAGTACCCCTCCATCCCCGCCTGGAAGGCCTTCTCGGCCTCGTCGACCTTCCCCATCATGAGCTGCGCCTCGCCCCGGGCGACGTTCGCGAGCGGCGTCAGGAAGCGGCCCAGGAACGTTCCGGAGCCCCCCTTGAGGAAGGCCTGCTCGGCCTTCCCGAGCCACATGATGCCCTCCATCCGCTTGTTCTCGATGAGCGCCTGGCCGTAGAGGAACAGGAAGATCGGGTCGTCCGGCCGCAGCTTGAGCGCCGCCTCGGCGTCCACGAGGGCCTCCTTGTCGCGGCCGCTGTTGATCCGGAGCGCGCCCCGTGCCACGAGGGCCTCCGGCGAGCGCCACTCGAGCGAGATGGCCTCCTCGAAGTCGTAGATCGCCTCCGACTGCCCCTTTTCGGAGTAGACCCCCTTCTGGAGCCACCGCGTCGCCCCGTGGAGCGTCCTCGGCTCCGCCCAGAGCGGGCAGGCGTAGATCACCCCGGCAAAGGACGCCTTCGACTCCTCGACCTTGCGCTGCGCGACCTCGAGGAGGCCGATGGTCTGCAACGCGAGCGGCGACCTGGGGCGCAGCGCCCGCGCGCGCTTCAGGGCGAGCTCGGCCTGGTCGTCGAGACCCTTCAGGAGGTAGGCCCGCGCGAGGAACAGGTGCCCCATGGCGAGGTCGGGCTTGCGGTCCGTCGCGTTGGTGAGGTCCTCGATCGCGAGCTTGTACTCCTTCCGCTCGATCTGGACCATCCCCCGGCCCAGGAGGACGAGCGGGTCCGGCGAGCCGGCGCCGATCAGCTTGTTCAGCTCCGCGAGGGCCTTTTCCCAGTCTCCGGCGAGCATCGGCACCCAGGCGGAGAGCGGCGGGAGCTGGTCCTCCTTGCGCAGAGCCGTCTGGAACGGGCTCGACAGCTCGTGCTGCAGCAACGCGAGCGGAAAGCGGCCGCCGTACACGATGCCGGTCAGCGCGAAGACCTCGCGGACCTCCTCGGAGCGGGACGACGCGGAGATCAGGTCGGCGAGCGCGGCCCGGTCGTTCCCCTGCCGCGCGTAGACGCGGCCGCGGTGGAAGTAGGCGGGGGCGTAGTCGGGGGACTTCTGGAGGGCCTCGGTGTACCGCCCCTCGGCCTCGGCGAGGCTCCCCGCCGCCTCCGCGAGCCTTCCGAGCCCCACCAGGGCCGGGGCGTACCCCTTCCGGAGGTCGAGCGCCTCGCCGAAGTCGGACCGCGCGTCGGAGACCTTGCCGAGGACGCGGTACAGCTCCGCGCGGTCGACGAACGGCGCGGGGTCGTCGGGATTGCGCGCGATGCAGTTCCGGAAGTCCCGCTCGGCCTGCTCCCACTCCCCCATTGCCGCGCGGAGGCGGGCCAGCTCGAGGAGGGCCTGCAGGAAGGACGGGTCCTTGTCGATCGCTGTCTCCAGGTCCTTGACGGCCTCGACCATCTCGACGACCACGGCGTGTTGGAGGCCCCTCTCGACGAAGCCGGCCGCCTCGTCGGGGTGGGCGGCAAGGAAGGCGTCGACGTCCTCCTTCGCCCCCTTGACGTCGCCCGCGACGCGCCTCCCCTTGGCGCGGTAGAGGCGCGCCCAGGTGCACTGCGGGTCGGCCTTGAGGGCCTCCTCGGCGTCCGCGCCGGCCCCCTTGAGGTCGCCGCGCTCCTCGCGGAAGGCGGCCCGGGCGACCAGGGCGTCGACGAAGCCCTTCCGATTCGCGATCGCCTCGTCGAGGTCGGGGCCCGCCTTGTCGGGCCACTTCGTCTGGAGCCACATGCGGGCGCGGAGGAACAAGGCGGCGGCGTTCTTCGGGTTCGACTTGAGGATGCCGTCCAGCCGGTCCGCGGCCTGCGGCCGGTCCTTCCGTCCGAAGGCGATCTCCGCGAAGAGCAGCTCGGTCTCCTCGTTCTCCGGGCCGTTCTTGACGGCCTCCTGGAGCTTGTCGATCGCCTGCTCGTAGTCCTTGGCGGCGACCAGCGTGCGGGTCTCGCCGAGGAGCCGCTTGTAGTTCGCCGCGGCGAGCAGGCGGACGCGCTCGGCCTCCTCCTTGTGCTTGTCCGCGTCCTCTCGCGCCTGTCTCTCCCGGTCGGCCTTCTCTTTCGCCTCCGCGTTCTTCTGGTGGATGAGGACCGCGGCGAGGACTGCGACGATGACGAGGGCCCCGGTGGCGATCGACGCCGCGAGCCAGTTGCGGCGGAGTGTGATCGCGAACTTCGCCAGCCCGCCCGGCAGCCGCGCGCGGACGCGCTTCCCTTCGATCAGGCGGTCGAGGTCGTCGGCGAGGGCGCCCGCGGAGTCGAAGCGGAGGTCCCTCTCCTTCTGGAGTGCGAGGTGGATCAGGACGCGGAGGTCGGGGGGCACGCCCCGGGGCAGCGGGCGCGGTTCCTTGCGCACGACGGCGTCGAGGATCTGCTGGACGCTTTCGCCGGAGAACGGGGCCTGGCCGGAGACCATCTCGTAGAGGACGGCGCCCAGGGCCCAGACGTCGCTGCGGCCGTCGACGTGCTTCACGTCGCCGAGGGCCTGCTCGGGGGACATGTAGAGCGGCGTCCCGACGGCGGAGCCGGCCCCGGAGAGGCGGAGGGCGCGCTTGTTGAGCGTGCGGGCGAGGCCGAAGTCGGCGAGGTAGGCCTTTCCGGAGC
>CAZYRM010000486.1:0-2969 GCA_964649705.1 uncultured Planctomycetia bacterium | reverse complement strand
ATTGTGTCGAATCGAACCACCTAACATTCACCAAACCTCTAGTCTACTTCGGCGCCGACACCTCCGCGCCGCGGTTCCACTGTGTGCAGACTCTCACTAAGATGAGAGACGTGAGCACAACGAGAATCCATTGAACAGCGGAGGTCCCACCGCCCGATGGGACGGCGCTCGGACCCGACTTGGGGGCCGCGCCCGCCGTGGACGCACCCGGCGCGCTACCGCCTCGCTCCCCGCTTGCGATTCTGGAGAGGCCCGCCAGTTCCTTGTCTACGATCCCTGGGAGCGCCTCGAAGATGGCCGGGATCTCCCCGATGACCCAGGTCACGCCCGCCACGAGGACGACAGCATGCGTCCCCGGCGGGCAGTCCTTCCCCGCCAGGCGGTCCTGGAACAGCTTCACGGAATCGGGATGCGTGACGTCCCGTGCCGAGATCGAGATCCGCCCCTCGTACTGCTTGTTCAGGGCCTCGGCGCCGCGGCGCCCCGCCTCCACACAGGCCGCGCACCCGGGGTCGAGGAACAAGTCGACCGTCACCGGCGGAGGGACGAGAGGCGATGTCCTCGCGGGCCCGCCCGGCTTCTGAGGGTCGTGCTGGTGCGGGTGGACCTTCCGCCCCTGCAGGGTCCCGCCCGCCGCCACGCGCTCGATCCCCTTCAAGACCTCCTCGGGGTCGGACGCGATGAGCGACTCCCTTCCCATGAAGAGCTCGTACGCGGCCGTCTGCGCCACGCCGTGCTCCTTCTCCAGCTTCCGCAGGCGGTCGAGGATCGAGAGATCCCCGGAGGAGACGACCTCCGCCTGGAGCTTGAGCGCGGCGATCCGCTCCCGGATTTTCTTGATTCCAGGCCCCTCCTCGGAATGGAATACGACGAGGTTCCCGCTCGAGGCCGGGAGCTTCGCCCCGACCTCGATCTTCACGTGCGGCCGCTCCTTGTCGTTGCTGTGCACGATGGCAAACCCGGAGAAGGAGGGCTCCGTGCCGTCCAACACGACGACGACGGTCAGTTGGAAGCGGCGTCCGGGCTCGGTCCCGAGCGGCACCACGGAGGCCGACATGCGCAGCGGGTGCGACACGCGGACCTGCTCGATGGTGAGGGCCTCCCCCCCCTGGTTGACGATCTCGAAGACCTGCTGGTACTGGCCGGGCGAGACGGTCCCCAGGTCCCAGCTCGCGGGGCGAATCTCCATCCGCGACGGCCCCGAGGGCGAGGGTTCCTGGGCGAGCAAGGCCGAACCCAGGAAGGACAAGGCAACGATGGCGAGGACCCTGTGTGACCGCATGGTGTCTCCGTGCAAGCAGCAACCATCACTCGTGGATGTCCGGACCGAAACACGCATCAGTGCCGCACCTTCTCGATGTACTCCCGCTCCGAGAATCGGGGGGAGTTCTTCGGATCGTGGCACTCGACGCACAAGCTCGTCGGGGGCGACTTCAGGATCAGGCCCGGCTCCGAGGGCGCCTTCGCGTGCGCGGAGCCCGGACCGTGGCAGGCCTCGCACTGCACCCCCTCCATCCCGAGGGGACGCGTGAGGTCCGCGCCGGGAGGCGGCCCCCCCGGGTACCGCGACAGGAGGGTCAACGGGTCGTCTCCGATGGCGAAGCCCGAGGGCCGACCCAGCCCCGTCACGTGGCAGGAGACGCAGAGCGGGTAGAACCACCGGTCCCGCGAGGCCACACTGATGTAGGCACCCTCGTGACGGGTGGAGGCCCACTGCTTCGCCTCAGGCTCGTGGCAGCGACCGCACTCCTTGGCTCCCACAAACCCACGCCCAAGCTCCAACTCTCTGTCCCACGAAGACTTGGCGTAACGCGCGGAGTCCTCCTTCGCGGAACCTCTCACCTCCGCGAAGAAGGCGTCCGTGAGCCGCTTCGCTTCGGCGTCGTCGGGCGTGGTCCCTGCGCTCAGCACGTGCCGATACCCCTGGCGGCCCGTGGCGGGCTGCGGCAGCTCGATCGACATGTGCCCGGCCGGCCCGAGAACCTCGGTGTAGAAGACGGGCACCCCGCCGACCACCAGTCGACCGCAGCCCCACTCGCTCCACGCGGTCTTTTCGGGGTTCTCGTACACGCGCCCCATCATGCCGAGCCGTTCGCGCGGCGCCTTGGCGGAGGTCAAGATGGCGGCGGGGGGCCGATCGCAGGCGGCGAGGCGCTCGACGTCGGCGTCGTTCAACTGCCCGAAGGCGATGAACAGGTCGGCCTCGGAGGCGGACGTGGCCGAGAGCCAGGCGGGCACCGGGTCGGAGACCTTCGTCCCCCCCTGCGGGACCTGGTCGAGCGAAATCAAGCCCACGAGGCCGATCTTCCTCCCCTGCGCTTCCACCAGGGCGGCCGGGCGCGGGGGGGTGAGGTTCGAGCAGGTCCAGCCGATCGTCGATCGGGAGAGCCGATCGACGGAAAACCCGTCACCGAGCGCCCACGCATCCGGGCCCAGGAGGGCCGTATCGTACCCCAGCGACTCCATGGTCGCGAGGTGGGCCTCGCCACGCTTGCGGTCCAGGTCGGAGACCCCTGAGAAGGCCCGCCCGGCGTCGATCAGGAGGGCGCGCTGCCCCTTCGACGCCTCGCGAATCAGGTGCACGCGCTTGGCCGAGAGGAAACCCTTCCCCGTCTCGCAGGCGCACCACTGGAGGAGGGCCTCGACGTTGCCCGTCACGACCAGGCGGATCGCGCCCGCCGCTTCTCCCTGGGGCAGATCCTCTCCCACAACCACGGTCGAGTCCTGCCTCGCGGCCGGCGCCAGTTGCGGGTCGTCCGCCTGGGCAAGGAGGGTGAGGAGCGCGATCGACAGGAACGCCTTCGCGCACCACCCGAACGGATGTGAGTGGGCGAGACCGGCTGGGCCCTTGGTCCTGGAGTGCGTCGCGGCCATCAGTTCTCCCCGAGCACCCCTCGCTCCGGGACGAAGATTCTGGGGGGCCGGCGCACCGGTGTCAAGCCGGAATTCCCTGTGGCGACATGGGCTAG
>CAZYRM010000485.1:0-2972 GCA_964649705.1 uncultured Planctomycetia bacterium | reverse complement strand
GCCGCGGCGCGGCGCGCCGAGCGGTGGGGCGAGGCATGGGGGGACAGAGGGCCGGAGTACTTGGCGCGGCCACTGCGGGGGAAAGAGGCCTCTGCTTCTTGCAGCCTCCTCTACCTGCACCCTCTGTCCCCCATGCCTCGGCCCCACGGCTCCGCGGCCCGCGGGCCGCGCCTTCTCCTCGGGCGCGCGGCCGCCTTCCGTCTCACCCCGTCGGATCGCGAGACGATTCGTGTGCATTCGTGTCCATTCGTGGATCCTTAGCGTTCGCTCGCCCCGATGCAAGGCGGTCTCCCCCGCCGCTTTCCGAGGATGTCGTCGCTGACGAGCGGCGATGCCGTCCCCGCGCGGATCGCGGGACTGTCCGCCCGCACACCGAACCGCTCCACTGCCTCCTTCCATGACTTCACATCGAGCGCCGTCGAGACGAGCCGCGGATCGTCGTCCACGAGCGACTCCTCCTCGCGATGCACGTCGATCCCCCCCCGATCGCTGACGCGAGCCTTCCCGTTCCACCACAGGTTCCACCCCGTCGTGAGCCCGTCCCGACAGGCGTCCTCCACGAGATACGGGCGGTCGTGGTCCCCGTCGTTCCAGAACAGGTTGTTCATGACGACGATGTCCTTCGAGTTCGACACCCCGCCGTCGTTCGTCCGCCCCGGCCGCACCGCAACGCTCGCGAACGTCGTCGAGCTCCCCACCGCCGTGTTGTTCAGGATCCACCCGTTCCGGCACCCCCGCACCTCGAACGCCGAGTCGTCGCAGTCCACCACGATGTTGTTCCGCACGATCATGTTCTCGCACTCGATGTCCGTCAGCTCCGGCGCGAACAGCCCCTCCCCCGAGTCGCCCCCCAGCATGATCGCGTGCGCCCGCCGCACCCCCACGACCACGTTCCGCTCGAACAGGATCTCGTGCGAGCCTCCCTTCGCGAACGTCGCCGTCTTCTCGGGCCTGAGGTCGTGCATGAAGTTCCCGCGAGACACGCAATGATGGCACCCCATGAAGTCGATCAGCTCGTCCCCCGCGTCCGAGACGTCGCACCCCTCGACGTAGACGTGATCGGAGCCGTTCACCTTGATCGCGTCCCCTCCTCCGTCCGCGCCCTGGACGCGGCAGTCGCGGACGATCACGTACGAGCACTCCACGCCGACGTGGAGAGCATTGTCCTCCGACCCGTGGATGAACAGCCCGTCGAGGACCACATAGGAGCGCTCCGAAACCAGCATCACCTCGAACGCCTCCCCGCCCCCGTCGATCTCCGCCTCCCCCGGCCCGTCTGCGCTGCGGAGGACGATCCAGGCATCGGGCCGCCCCGACTCGCGGAAGTTCAGCTTCGCCTTCTCCGAGGCGTACCTTCCCTTCCTCACTTGCACCGTGTCGCCGGGCTCGGCCTTCGAAAGGCCCTTCGTGATCGTCGCGAACGGCCGCGCCTTCGTCCCCGGCCCGTCGTCGTCCCCTTTGGGCGCCACCCACCACTCCCGACCCTTCGCGACGACCTTCGGCGTCTCCGCAAATGACCAGTCAGGGTCGGCCTGCAGGCCGATCGAGGGAAGGAGCAGCGCCAGCGCAATCCACCTCATGAGATCGCGAGGATACGCGCCGGATCGGCCGTTGACAAGTCCAGGTCCGGGAGTACAATCCGGCGCCTCAAGTCTCGGGAGTGAGCCAACATGAAGATCGGCGTCCTGACGGGCGGGGGAGACTGCCCCGGCCTCAACGCCGCCTTGCGGGCCGTCGTCCGCCGCGGAAGCGGCCTCGGGTTCAGCACTCTCGGCTTTCGCAACGGCTGGGACGGCTTCATCAAAGGCCACGTCGAGCCGATCACCGACTACTCCGTCTCCGGGATCCTCCCCAAGGGCGGCACGATTCTCGGCACCTCCCGCACCAATCCCTTCAAGAACGAGGAAAACGTCCAGCGGATCTGGAGCAACTTCCGCCGCTACGGCCTCGACGCCGTCATCGCCATCGGCGGCGAGGACACCCTCGGAGTCGGCAAGAAGCTCTTCGAGGGCGGCATGCCCCTCGTCGGCATCCCGAAGACCATCGACAACGACGTCAGCGGGACCGACTTCACGTTCGGCTTCGACACCGCGGTCTCCATCGCCACCGAGGCGATCGACCGCCTGCACACGACCGCCGAGGCCCACCACCGCGTCATGGTCGTGGAGGTCATGGGACGCCACGCCGGGTGGATCGCCGTCATGTCCGGGATCGCCGGGGGGGCCGACTGCATCCTCATCCCCGAGCAGCCGTTCGACGTCGACGAAGTCGCCCACGTCTGCAAGCAGCGCAAGAGCCGCGGGAAGGAGTTCTCCATCATCGTCGTCGCCGAAGGGGCCCAGCCCAAGGGCGGCGACGTCGCGCTCCAGACCGCCGGGACCGACGACTTCGGCCACGTCCGCCTTGGCGGAATCTCCAACTGGGTCGGCGTCGAGATCGAGAAGCGGACCGGCATCGAGACCCGCGTCACGATCCTCGGCCACGTCCAGCGCGGAGGCACGCCGACGGCATTCGATCGCGTCCTTGCCACCCGCTACGGCGTCGCCGCCGTCGACCTCGTCCAGAAGAAGAAGTTCGGCCGCATGGTCGCCATGCGCTCGAACAAGCTCGTCGACGTCGACCTCGCCGAGGCCGTCGGCCAGCTCAAGCGCGTCGACCCCGACATCTACCAGGTGGCCCAGGTCTTCTTCGGGTAGGTCACCCTCAGCTTCGTCTTGAGCCGGGCCTCGCCAGTTCCCAGGCGAGCGCGAGGAGCAGCAGGACCGAGGGCCACGTCACGCACCCGATCGCCCGTGCCCAGATCGACGCGAGCCCGATCGAACCGGCCACCGTCAGCCACGCCGCGGCACGCGACGAGACCGTCTCGAGCCGCCCTCCCGCGAGGCACGCATAGGGCACGAGCAGCGCGGCAAAGTAGGGCGTCCACGCGATCGGGGAGAGGAGCGTCATCGCGAGCACGACGAGCGCCGCCT
>CAZYRM010000484.1:0-2985 GCA_964649705.1 uncultured Planctomycetia bacterium | reverse complement strand
ATTTCGAGCCCGATTACGAGCACGCCACCGCCACCGATTCGGCTGGAGAGTAGCGCTGTGGGATTAGAACCCCATGCCGAGCTCGAGCCTGGCGGCCTCGGACATCCTGTCGGGGGTCCATGGTGGGTCCCAGACGACCTTGACGTCGACCTCCTTCACGCCGGCGACCTCGCGGGCGCGGCCATAGCAGTCCGCGACGACCTGGTCGGCCGCGGGGCAGGCTGGGGCGGTCATGGTGACGTCGATCGAGAGCTTCGCGCCGTCGATCCGCACGGCGTAAACGAGGCCCAATTCGACGATGTTCACGGGGATCTCGGGGTCGTAGACCCGCGAGAGGGCCTCCATGACGTCCTTCTCGGTGAAGGCGGAGGTCAACGGCGGAAGGTCGGTACACATGGCTTCGCTCCTCACCGTGCGAATGGAAGTGGCGCCAGCGCGCCGATTCGTCCGTCGGAGGTGCGAACCTCCGCGCCCGCCTCGCCGTGGCCACGCTTGACGTAGGCGAGCGAGATGGAGCCGAACGTGGGCGAGACCGTACTCGAGGTCACCCAGCCCACGTCGGCCGCATCTCGCAGGAAGGCCGTCCTCGGCGCGACGACGCCCTCCCCGCTCCAGCGGACGCCCCACAGCTTCTTCGCGACCTCGCCGTAGGTCTTGATGCGGGCGATGATCTCCTGACCGACGTAGCACCCCTTGTCGTAGCTGATCGCGCGCGCCTCGAGGCCGGCCTCGATCGGGATCGTCTCGTCGTCCAGCTCGGCGCCCCAGCGCGGGATGCCGTGCTCGATTCGGAGGGTCTCGAGGTCCGCTTCGCTGGCAAGTGGCAAGCCCTCCGTGAGCTTCCACTGGGTCCACGGTGGGGGCGCCAGGATGAGATAGCCGGGGTGGCCGTAATCCTGCACCGCGACTCCCCTGATCGTGGAGCCCGTGTGATGCCCCTCCCGCGCCGGCGGCTCCTCCAGTCCCAGCAGGGCGCCCAAGAGCTCCGTAGCGAGCTCCCCGTGGACACCCAAGACGCGGAAGCTGGCGCTCGCATCCACCAGCGTGACGTCGTCCATGAGCAGGTACCGGTCGAGCGTCTGCGCGACTCGCGCGCGGTGCTCGGGGCGGCTGACGACGAGGAAGCGGTCCTCGAGGCACAGGACCCACGCCTCCGCGATCATCTTCCCCTTGCCGGTGATGAAGAGCGCGTAATTCCCCTCCCCCGGGCGGAGCTTCTTCACCTCGTTCGAAGTGAGACCATGCAGCCACTTCACGCGGTCTGTCCCGGAGACCTCGACGACGCCGTACCCCTCCCCGCGGACGATGAGGCACCGGCTCTCTCGTGCGGGTCCCCTGGAGCCTTGCGGGTTGAGACTCTGTTGGGACATGCTCATCAGGCCTTGGGACTCGACTCCGTCCCCACCCAGTCCGGCGTCTGGACAGCCTCCTTCGCCTCCTCGGAGCCGGGCTCCTTGAAGGCGACGGACGTGCCGCAGCCGCAGGCGCTCGCGACCTGGGGATTGATGATCGTGAACCCCGCGCCCTGGTATTTGAGGAGGAAGTCGAGCGTCGATCCGTCGAGCATGTGGTGGCTGCGCGGGTCGACGAAGACCCTGACGCCGTCCTTTTCGTAGATGACGTCGTTCGGCTTCTGCACGTCCATCATCATGGCGTACTGAAAGCCCGAGCAGCCGCCTCCGCGGATCCCGATCCGGAACCCGTGCGCTGCGGGGTCCTTCTTCTGCTCCTGCATGAAGACCTTGATCCACTTCGCAGCGTCGCTCGTCACCGTGATCATGCCTGCCTCCGCGTGTAATCCTTATCGCCGTCAGGACAAGCCCCGAAGGGGCGCAATGTACCAGCCCAGGGCGGCGCCCTGGGAAACGTCGTTTGCCTTGATCCGGAGCCCCGAAGGGGCGACATACACGGGGTTTACGCTTGTATGTCGCCCCTTCGGGGCTCCCACTCACCTCATCGCCCCTCTTCCCAGGGCTCCGCCCTGGGCTGGTGGATTTCGCCCCTTCGGGGCTTGTCTTGACGGCGCCGCGCGTATTCCTCGATTCCCTTCGCCAGGGTCGTCCAGGGAAGCGTCGCGCAGCGCGTGCGCCCCGGGTAGTCCTTCACGCCCGAAAGCGCCGCGAGGTCCCCCTCGACGTCTCCCTTCCCCTCCACCAGCCCCTCGACGGCCGCGACGAGCGCCCGGGCCTCGCCCAGCGTCTTGCCCCTCGCCGCCTCCGTCATCATGCTCGCGCTGGCCACGCAGATCACGCAGCCCCGCGCCTCGAACTTCACCTCCGCGACGAGGTCCCCCTCGACGCGGCCAAAGACGCTCACCTCGTCCCCGCAGAGCGGGTTCTCGTCGCTCGCCGAGAAGCTCGCGGCCTCGATCCGCCCGCGGTTCCTCGGGGCGCGGTAGTGCCCCAGCAGGACCTCGCGGTACAGGTCTCCCAGTCCCAACGCATTCCTCGTCGAGGCCAGGGGCGACGCGCCGCGTCGCCCCTACGAATGCGAGCCCCGGTAGAAGAACTCCTTCGCCCTCCGGAGGGCGCCGAAGAGGACGTCGACCTCTTCCTCTGTATTGTACACGTAGAAGCTCGCCCGCGCCGTCGCGGCGACGCCCAGCTTCTGTGTCAGCGGCATCGCGCAGTGGTGCCCCGCGCGCACGCACACGCGGTCCTGCTCGTCGAGGATGGTCGCCAGGTCGTGCGGGTGGATCTCCGCGAAGTTGAACGTGATCACGCCGCCCCGCACCGAGACGTCCCGCGGGCCGTAGAGCGTCAGGTCCTTCATCTCCGCCGCCATGGCGAGCGCCTTCCTCGTCAGCGCCCCCTCGTGCTCGCGGATCCGCTCCATGCCGATCGCCGAGACGTAGTCGATCGCGACGCCGAGGCCGATCGCCTGCGCGATGCCGGGCGTCCCCGCCTCGAACTTCCAGGGCAGCTCGTTCCAGGTCGACCCGTCGTAGCGGACCTCGCGGATCATCTCCCCGCCGTAGAGGAACGG
>CAZYRM010000483.1:0-2987 GCA_964649705.1 uncultured Planctomycetia bacterium | reverse complement strand
CCGATTACGAGCACGCCACCGCCACCGATCATGCCGGAGTGTAGCGTTGTAGGATTATTCGTCGTGACGGTCGCAACCGCCGACCATCTCGATCGACAACTTGTTCTCGAGCGCGAGCTGCGACTCGCCCAGCGCCAAGCGTACGGACGCGTCCAACTCCGCCGCCTGCCTCGTCGCCAGCGCCTCCGCGGTCGCGAACCCCTCCTGCCGCCCGAGCGCCTGCGCCGCCGCGAGCCTCACTTCCGCCACCGGCGAATCGAGCGCCCCCATGAGCGCCGAGGTCGACTCCGTCGAGGCGACCATCCCGATCGCCGTCGCGCACGCCGCCCTGACCTCCGTCGAGCCGTCGGATGCGAGCCTCGTCGCGAGGGCCTCGCGCGCGCCCGCCTCGGTCCCCGCCCGCTCGCCGAGCGCGTACGCCGCGCACGCCCTGACGGACGCCGACGGGTCGCCGCCGAGCGCCGTCGCGATGCCGCGGCCAGCCTCCTCGTCCGTCCTCGACTGAAGGGCCATCACGATCGACTGCCTGACGTCCTCGTCCGCTTCCGTGCGGAGCGCCAGCGCCAGGAACCCTGAAACGTCGCGCTGGGGGCTCTTGGAAAGGATCCACGCCGCCAGCCTCCGTCCGCGGACCGAGAGGGACGGGAAGAGCGCCTCGATTCGCGAGGTCCCCTCCGCGTCGAGCGCGGCCTCAATCTCCGCGGGAACGGAGCCGTTCACTTCGAACTCCAATTCGTCGAGCTTCCCCGCCGTCAGGAACTCGATGAGTTTCCCGCGGAGGCGCGCGCCGTCCACCCGGGACGTGTCAGGGCCAGGGGCGGGCTGAGCCACGCCGAGGTTCGGCGGGGGCGTCGGCTGGGCGGCCGCCGCGGACGCCGCGGTCGACGACCTGGTGCCCGTCTCTTCCGAGCGAGCGGCCGAAGGGGCCGACGCCTCGCGTCCCTGCGCCTCGACGCCGATCGGCTTCAGGGGGCGTGGAATCCTGGGCTGGTGGCCCGATTTGATCGCCGCGAAGGTCAACAAGGTCACCGCAAACAAGCCGACGATCGGCACGGTGGCTCGATGTTTCCGCATGGGCTCCTCCTCTGCACAGCAAGGCGCGCCTCTAACGTAGCAACGCGCATGCCCGTAACCAGAGTAGCCGTAACACTCGTGCAGTACGGTATCTACGCTATCGTGTCGAGGAGCTGGTATTGCTCGCCGGTGAGCCATGGGGCGGCGCGGCTTGGCCGTGCGCCGCCAGGCGAGCCGGGGAATTCGTGTAGACTCGGGGAGCCATGTGCGCTATGCTCGCCCTCCAGCAGGAGCGATCGGGGGCGGCGATGAACGCAGGTCGGGGATCGCGCAAGGACCCGCGCAAGGGGCGGGCCGCGCCCAAGCCGAACCTCGAGACCGACCTCCTCCTCCGAATCCGCGAGCTCCAATCTCGCGTGACGGAGCTGGAGGCCTCCAACGAGCATCTGCGCGAGCGGAAGTCAAAGACGCGGATCCTCGCGAGCGCGCGCCAGCTCCAGGCAACCCTGGACGCGATCCGCGACGGGATCTGCCTGCTCGACTGGCACGGGAAGATCATCCGCTGCAACGCGACCTACCAGGCCTTCATCGGCCGTCCAACGGAAGAGATCACCGGCCGCTTCTACACCGAGGTCATGCGGCTCGTCCCCGCGGTCGTCGAGGCGGCCCCGGTCGAGAAGGCGTGGCATCTTCGCGCCCGCGTCGGGATCGACGTGGCGCTCAACGACCGCTGGTACCACGTCTCCGTGGACCCGCTCCTCGACGATAAGGGGGAGACGGGCGGGGCGGTGTGCGTCATCCGTGACATCACGCTTCGCAAGGACGCCGAGCAGGCGCTGCGGGAGAGCGAGCGACGGCTCCGCCTCGCGGCGTCCCAGGTCCCCGCCATCCTCTGGACCACGGACTCGCAACTTCGCTTCACCTCCTCGAACGGTGCCGGTCTCGCGGCGCTCGGGCACCGGCCGGACCAGTTCGTCGGCGTCGACCTGTTCGAGTACTTCCGCACGACGGACCGTGACTTCCCGGCGATCGCGGCGCATCGCCGAGCCCTGGTCGGGGAGTCCGTCACGTACGACCTGGAGTGGGGCGGACGGGCGTTTCACTCCCGTGTCGAGCCGCTCCGCGACGACGAGGGGACGATCATCGGCACCTCGGGAGTCGCCCAGGACGTCACCGACCACGTGCGCATGGAGCAGGCCCTGGCCGCGAGCGAGGAGCGCCTGCGTCGTGTCTTCGACTTCGCCCCGATCGGCATCTCGCTCGTCGCGGAGGACCGCCGGTTTCTCGCGGTCAACTCCGCCCTCTGCCGGATGCTCGGCTACTCCCAGGAGGACCTCCTCCGCAAGACCTTCCTCGACGTCACGCACCCCGAGGACCTCAAGCCGTCGCTGGCCCTCGAGCTGAGGGGCCGGGAACGGTCGGGCGAGCCGATCACGCTCGAGAAACGCTACCTCCGGAAGGGAGGGGAGGTGATCTGGGTGCGGCTGACGGTCCGCGCCGTGCTGGACGAGGGAGGGCGGTTCCTCCACTGGCTCTCCATGACGGAGGACATCACGGAGCGGAAGCTCCTGGAGGAGCAGCTCCGCCTGTCGCAGAAGCTCGAGGCCGTGGGCCAACTGGCCGGAACCGTCGCGCACGACTTCAACAACATGCTCGCCGCGATCAAGGGGTACACGGACCTCGTCCTGAGGGGAAGGGAGTCGGACGAGCGGCTCGTCGCGGACATGGGCGAGGTGCGTCAGGTCCTCTTCAAGGCCGCCGAGCTCACTCGCCAGCTCCTCGCAATCGGCCGTCCGCAGACGCTCGCGCCGCGCTCGATCGACCTGGGCCGACTCCTCGATGCGTCCTCCGGGATGCTCGGCCGGCTCGTCGGGGACCAGGTCACGCTCGTCATCGCCTCGGACCCCGGCCTTCATCTCGTGAAGGCCGACCCGGGGCAGATCGAGCAGGTCGTCATGAACCTCGCGCTGAAC
>CAZYRM010000482.1:0-3019 GCA_964649705.1 uncultured Planctomycetia bacterium | reverse complement strand
TTGCGGGGAGTGCGCAGTTTGACTCCATTGGGTGAGCGGGGTAGACTCCCGAGTGCCCACCCACCCGCGAGCCTTCTCTGGCTCGCTCCTCCAGTCCCTACTCCCCCAGGAGGATGCCGTGATGACTGAGACTTCGCCCCTGCCTCAGCCGCCCGCAGCCGCCCCGAACGCCGAAGAGCTGCTGGCACGGTTCAACGAGCTGTACCAGCAGATCTCGAACAGCCCCGACGACCCGGACCTGCGCGTGAAGCTCGCCTACGTCTCGCTCGACCTCGGCCGAAGGAACGAGGCGATCAACGCCTTCGTCCGGGCCCTCCAGATCGACCCGTCGCTCCAGTTCATCCGCGCGCGGCTGCAGAGCATCTGCACGCCGGAAGAGCTGAAGATGTACCGCGTCCCCGAGGACGTCACGCCGTTCTGGAAGGACCTCCCAGGCCTCTTCGCCTACCCCGTCCGCGGGAACGGGGTGGGCATCCTGATCGTCGGGTCGGTCTTCATCGCGATCGCCGGGTTCGTGAGCAACTGGGGAGGCCCGTGGGGGTGGGCCGCGGGCATCATCACGACCGGGTACCTCGCCGCCTACTACGTCAATGTCATCAAGACGAGCGGCGTCGGCCAGAAGTCCCCGCCGGACTGGCCGGACCTCTCGCACCCGGCCGACATGGTGGGGTTCGGGATCCAGCAGATCCTCTCCTTTGTCGCGGCCTTCTTCCCGACGATCCTGACCGCCATCTTCGTGCTGGGGGAAGTGCCGGACGTCATCGGCTACTCGTTGCTCGGGATGTCCGCCCTGCTCGGGATCTTCATCTACCCGATGGGGATCCTCGTGACGGCGCTCTACGGGAGTGTCGGCGCCGCGTTCAACTACCCATTCGTCGTGAAGTCGATCATGCGGATCATGGGCGAGTACGTGATGGCCTGGATCTGCATGCTCGTCCTCGCCATCGTCGTGGTGCTCCTCACCCTGCTCGGACTGGTGATCAACGGGGCTCTCTCGGCGGCCGGCGGCACGGTCGGCGGCAGCATGATCGGCGTACTCATCTTCTTCCTGCTCTACCAGCTCATCACGGCCGCGATCAGCCTGTACGGCTACATGGTCTTCTGCCGCCTCCTCGGGCAGGTCTACTACTTCTCCCAGCGGAAGCTCGGGTGGTTCGAGGGGTAGGTCCCACCCGCCCCCTCGAACCGATCCCCCTCGACTCGCTTCGCTCGCCCAGGGCGAATCTCCATGCTCGCCCCGGGCGAGGGGCGAGTCGAGGGGCGGGTCACCCTGGTCAGTCCCGGGCGATCCCGAGGACCGAGAGGTCGTGGTCGGGCGTCGCGGGGCCGCGATGGGCCACCACGGCCGCGACGAGGCTCTCGAGCTGCTCGCCGAGCGACCCCTCCGCGTGGCGGAGGTGGCGGAGGAGCCCCCCGAGTCCGAACACCTCCCCGCGCAGGTTCACCGCCCCGGTGACCCACGGCGTCGCGAGGATGACGTGGTCGCCGGGCTTGAGCGGGATGGTCCGCTCGTCCGACGGCTCGAACTCCGCCGCCGAGAGGGGCGTGCCGTCCGTCCGCGTCGGCTGCGCGCGCGTCGCCATGCGGTTCCAGACGAGCGGGCCGGGCGCCCCCGCCTGCGCGGCCGTCAGCGTGTGAGCCTGCGGGTCGAGCAGCGCGTACACCGCGGGGATCGTCATTCCCTCGCGCAGGTCCCCTCGGATCGTCTCGTGCAGCTCCTCCAGGAGCTTCATGGGAGGCAAGCCGAAGGCCGCGAGCGACTGGAACGCCGTCCGGACCATGAGCATCGTCATCGCCCCGGAGACCCCCGTGCGCGGCCCCCCCGCGAGGAAGATCCCGTACGTCCCGTCCGCCAGCTCGCACACGTCGTAGTAGTCGCTGACGATCGGGCTCGCCGGCTTCGTCGCCTTGGTCAGCGTGTACCCCGCGAGCTCGGGCAGCTTCTCCGGGAGGAGTCGGGCGGTCAGGTCGGCCGCCAGGCGGAGCTCGTGGAGCGTCCCCGACCCGCGGCGGACAATCTTCTCGAGGCCGGGCATGTCCCTCACGGTGTCGGGGAGCCCCGCGCGGCCCCGCCGACGGATGACCGTGGGGACGACGTCGAGAAGGAAGTCCATCGCGGACGGGTAGGTCGCGTCGGGCTGCGGGGCGAGGAGGCGGTCGAGCGGCCCCGCGAGCGCGGAGTGCTCCTCCGGCAGGTCCTCCTGCGACGGGCGGTCGTGCGACGTCGCGCGGCCCGTGAGGAGGAACCGCGCGAGCGTCCCGAGGGCGTGGAGGTCGTTTCGCGCGGCCGCCTCGCTCCACTCCGTGCCGAAGCCGATCACGCGCACCCGCCCTCCCCGCGAGACGAGGATGCGCCGAGGCGACAGGTCCCCGTGGCTCCACCCCTTCCCCTCGGCGTCGACGAGCGCCGCGGCGATCTGGAGGACGATCGAAACCGTGTCGTCGGCGCCCATTCGCTTCGCCCCGCCAAGGAGCGTCTCGAGCGGCACGCCGGAGACGTAGTCCATGACCAGGAACCGGCGGCCGTCGAGCTGTCCCGCGTTCAGCACCTGGACCTGGTTGGGGTGGTCCAGCTCGACCCCCGCGCGTCCCTCGTCGAGGAATCGGGCGAGCACCTTCCGGTTCGGCTCGAATTCGGGGAGGAGGAGCTTCACCGCGCAAGGGCGGCTGATGACCATGTGCTCGGCGCGATAGACGATCGAGGTGTGCCCGAGGGCCAGGCGCTCGAGGATGCGGTAGTTGCCGATTGTGCCCCCGAGGAGGGGATCGCGGCACCTCGTGCAATACACGGGGGGCTTTCCGGCCCCCTCGACGGGCTGGCCGCAGGAGGCGCAGAGCTGGATCGAGGGCTGCGTCGTGGTGGGGGAGGGGGCGGCCTCTTCCTCGGGGCGCTCGCCGTCGAAGAGGAGGGCCGCCTCGGCCTCGGAGGCGGTCTCGACGAGGAAGAGGACGTCGCCGACCCGCACGAGGTCCCCCTCGTGGAGGAGGCGCTGGTCGACCTGGACGTCGTTGACGAACG
>CAZYRM010000481.1:0-3033 GCA_964649705.1 uncultured Planctomycetia bacterium | reverse complement strand
TCCACGCGCTCGCCATCGCCCTCGGACACGCTCAGTAGGAACGGAGGGGAACCGTGGGACCCTGGGGAAGCGGGATCGTCTGCGCCGCGATTGTCGCGCTCTGCCTCGCCGTCCTCCTGCACGAGGACGACCCCTACGTCCCCGACTGGAAGCGCGGCAAGCAGGTCTTTCGTCGGGAGGCCATGTGCCTCACGTGCCACCAGCTCAGGGGAAGCGGTGGGCAGAACGGCCCCCCGCTGGACGGCGTCGCGACGAAGTTCTCCGACCTCAAGGGCGGCCAGGAAGCCGCACGCAAGTTCTTCCATGACCACATCCTCGACCCTGCGAACAACCCCGGCACCCTGAAGGCGAAGTACCCCTTCACGCAGATGCCGTCCTTCCTCGCCCTCGGCGAGGACAAGATCGCGGACGTCTGCGAGTACCTCCTCACGCTTGAGTAGCCCTTCAGGGCCGTTTGCCGGATTCCCGCTTAATCCGTTGTTCATCAACACCTTCCGGGCGGCTTTGGCGTTGACATCCCCTCCCCGGGGAATATGATCGTGCCTTCCTGGACGGATCCGGCCCTCCTGGACCCGTCCTAGAGGTGTGAGGCACTCTATCCGAATGCGCCCGAGCCGTCCCGGCCCGCTCCTCGCCATCGCCCTCGCGGCGATCGGGCCCGTGCTCGCCCTCGCCCAGGGCGGGATCAAGCTCCCCGGCGAGACCGGCTCCACCCAGAACGAGCCCGTCGACATCCGCTACGGCCGCTTCGAGCGGTTCGAGGAAGACGGCGTCATCACCTACCTCCTCACGGGCAAGGCCGAGATCTTCAAGACCACGATGACCCTCTCGGCCGACAGCATCGTCGGCTGGCAGCACGTCGACCCGAGCGGCGCGAAGGCGAAGCTCAGCTTCGACGAGGTCTACGCCGAGGGCCACGTCCGAGTGATCCGCGGCAAGGAGAAGATCACCGCCGAGCGCGTCTATTTTGACTACCGCACCGACCGCGGCCTCGTCATCGAGGGGGAGCTGCGCACCAAGAAGGAGGAGCGCGATGGCGTCGTCCCGGTCGTCGTCCGGGCGAAGAGGTTCCGCCAGCTCGACAGCGAGACGATGGTCGCCGAGGACGGCTCCTTCTCCACGTGCGAGTTCGGCGAGCCCGACTACGCAATCCAGGTGAAGGAGTCCACGATCATGCGGGACGCGAAGGGCGACAAGGTGTCGCTCAAGCACATCGTCCCGATGGGCGGGGGCTTCCCGGTCCTGTACTTCCCCTACTACTTCATGAGGCTGGGCCAGGGGTCGCCGCTCCGCGCGGTCCACTACTCGAACAGCTCCCGCTTCGGCCACGCGATCCGCACGAAATGGGGCTTCGACGTGACGCGCTACGAGCGCGACGAGAACGGGGACGTGCTGCGGGACGCGAACGGCCTCCCGAAGGCGAAGCGGTTCGGCACCGTCACGGTCGACGCGGACTGGCTCCAGAAGCGCGGCTTCGGCTTCGGCCCGGGGCTGGAGTACGCGTGGAAGAACTACGAGGGGTTCGTCGACACCTACTTCATCCACGACACCGCGCACGGGCTGCAGGAGTTCGACCGCACGATCCTCCCCTTCAAGCACGAGGACCGCTTCCGCGGGCACCTCTTCCACCGCCACTGGCTCCTGGACGAGAAGGTCAGGATCGACCTGGAGGCCTCCTACCTGACCGATCGGACCTTCCTCCAGACCTACTTCGAGAAGGAGGCCAAGGAGGGGAAGGAGCAGGAGACGTACCTGTACGCGAGGTACCTGGAGGACAATGTCGGGGCGTTCATGTTCGACCGCCTGCGCGTGAACGACTTCCAGACCCAGGTCGAATACTGGCCGCAGGTCGGATTCCGCTGGATCGCGGAGCCGCTGCTGGAGGACCACGTCTACTTCACGAGCTTCTCGGAGGTCTCCCGCGCAGAGGTCCGGGCCGACGACCAGCTCCACCTGAACGACCCGACGGTCTTCCGCGCCGACTCGCTGAACGACCTGTCGGCCCCGTTCGACCTGGGGCCCGTGATGCTGACCCCGTTCGTGGGCGGCCGCATCTCGGCGTTCTCGGAGGGGACGGGCACGAGGGAGACGGTCGACCGCGCGATCTTCTCCACCGGGTGGCGCGCGTTCTTCCAGGCGAGCCGCGTCTACGAGGCCGACTGGCCGCTCGTCGGCCTGCACGGGATGAGGCACATCTTCGAGCTGGAGGGGCGCTACACGGGCAACCTCGCGATGAACGAGGGCCCCGACGACCTGATCCAGGTCGACCAGGTGGAGCAGGCCGACCTCTTCGAGGAGGTCTACCTGGAGATGCGCAACCGCTTCCAGACGCACGGGGCGGGCGGGAGCGACGACGTCTTCGAGTTCCTGAACCTCGGCGTGGCGGTGGAGTTCTATCCGAGGAAGAGCCGCGACACGGGCTATTTCCAGCCCCAGAACTACCTGCCGCCGATGAGCTGGATCTCGGTGAAGTCGGACGACGAGGGCGAGTTCGACGAGCGGGAGTACAGCAACGTCGAGCTGGACTGGGCCTTCACCCCGCGGAGCTTCTTCAGCCTGGAGGGGCAGCTCGAGTTCAACACGGTGTCGTATCAGGTGATGTCGCTCGACACGACGGCCCGACTCCATCCCTGGCCGAACGTCAACTTCTTCCTGACCGACCACTACATCGAGCAGGTGACGAACTCGGTGACGTTCGGCGTGAACTGGCACGCGACGGAGAAGTGGACGCTCAGGGCGACGGAGACGTACGACTTCGACAAGAGGGTCTTCACGCAGCACGCCATCGGCGTGGCACGGGACCTGCACGACTTCGTGTTCGACATGGAGGGGCGGTACGACCGCGAGAAGGACGACCTGACGCTCGCGTTCCTGTTCTATCCGAAGGCGGCGCCGAAGCTGAAAATGCGGGCGAAGGCAGGCGACCTGTACAACCCGCAGGAGCCGCCGAACCCGCACAACCAGAGCGGCGGGATCCCCTTCAAGTAGGCTGGAGTCGCGCCCTCACGGGCGCCCTGGAGTCGCGCCCGTGAG
>CAZYRM010000480.1:0-3045 GCA_964649705.1 uncultured Planctomycetia bacterium | reverse complement strand
TTCCTCCTCCTCTCGGGGAGCGGCGCGCCCGTGATCGGCGCCGCGAGGACGCGCGCGGGCGAGACGATGGCCCCCGTGCAGGAGGAGATGAGCCGCACGATCCTCAAGCACGTCCTCGCCACGGGAAAGCCGTTCCTGGAGCCGGACATCGCGGCGAACTTCGACGTGAGCGGCCAGGCGAGCGTGAAGCGACTCGCGCTGCGCGCCGTCTTCGCGTACCCGATCGAGTTCCAGGGGAAGCACCTCGGCGTGATCTACCTCGACTGGCGCAAGCGCTGGCCCAAGCGGCGCGTCGAGGAGATCCAGGAGATGCTCGCCTCGTTCGCCCGGGGCGCCGCCATCGTCCTCGAGCACGCGCGGCTCTGCGCCGAGGCGATCCACGATCGCCTCACCGGCGCCTACACCCGCGCCTACTGCGAGCAGCGGATGCGGCAGGAGATCGACCGGGCGCGGCGCGGCGGGCGGCCGTTCTCCTACCTGCTGCTCGACCTCGACCGCTTCGCGCTGGTGAACGACATCCACGGCGTCGAATTCGGCGACCGCGTGCTGTGCGAGGTCGGGCGGCGCGTCGCCGGGTGGCTTCGCGGCGGCGACATCGCGGCGTCGCGCGCCCTCGACGAGGCGGGGCCCGAGCCGGGCCGCCACGGCGGGGACGAGTTCGAGCTGCTCCTGCCCGAGACGCCGAGCGAGGACGCCCGCCGTGTCGCGGAGAGGATCTGCCGCGCCCTCGAGCGGGAGGCCGTCGTCCTCGACGGGAAGACCCTCTGGGTCACCGCGAGCGTCGGCGTCGCGACCTTCCCAGACCACGCTGACTCCGCCGAGAGCCTGACGCGGGCCGCCGAGGAGGCCCTGTACCTCGCGAAGCGATCGGGACGAAACCGGGTCGAGGCCGCGAAGGCCGCTTCGGCCGCCCGGGCGGCCGAGGACGAGCGTCGCGCCCTCGCCCACGACGCCGACCTCGAGACCCTCGCCTTCTCCCGCGACGCGCAGGCCCTCCTCGGGATGCTCACGCGCCTCCTGGGGGGAGCGCTCGACCTGGACCGCCGTATCGAGGTCATGCTCGACACCCTCGGCAACGCCACCGGCGCCGACGTCGCCCACCTCGTCCTGCTCGGCCACGGCGAGCAGGCAGGCCGGATCCTGACTCGCGGGCTGCGCGGCGGGGCGTCCGGCGCCACGCCGGACCCGGCGTCGAACGTGGTCGTCGAGGCCGTGCAATCCGGCGTCCCCGTCCGCATCGCCGACGTGACGCAGGAGCCGCGCACGCGGGACGAGGCGGCGCGGACCGGCCGCGTCGGCTCCGTCCTGTGCGTGCCCCTGCTCACGGGGGTCCGCCCGTTCGCGGCGGTCCTTCTCGAGGTCCGCTCGCGCGAGCACCGCTTCACGCAGGAGGACGAGGCCCTCGTCGCCGCCTTCGCGAGGAAGGCCGCCCCGTCGCTCCAGGAGGCCCTGGTGGCCGGGGAGCGCGACGCGGAGCTGTCGCGGATGCGCGTGATCGTCGAAGAGGCCCTGCGGAGCGAGCGGCTCCGGTACGACTGGTCCAACGTCGTCGCGGAGAGCCGGGCGATGAAGGAGGTGCTGCGCTCGCTCGACCGGATGGTCGACAGCCCGTATCCGCTCCTCCTCCTCGGCGAGAGCGGGAGCGGCAAGGAGCTGCTGGCGCGGGCGGTCCACTACAACGGCCCGCGGAAGGCGCACCCGTTCTTCGCGGTGAACTGCGCGGCCCTGTCGGAGACGCTTCTCGATTCCGAGCTGTTCGGGCACGTGAGGGGGGCGTTCACCGGGGCCGAGCAGGACCGCGTCGGCGTGTTCGAGGCCGCGGGAGAGGGGACGCTCTTTCTCGACGAGGTCGGCGAGATGAGCCCCGGGATGCAGGTGAAGATCCTCCGCGCCATCGAGCAGCGCGAGGTCCGCCCCGTCGGGGGGCGCGAGACGATCCCCGTCCGGTGCCGCCTGATCTGCGCGACGAACCGGGACCTCGAGGAGATGGTGGGCGAGGGGCTCTTCCGCGAGGACCTCTTCTACCGCCTCGCCGTGCTCCGCGCGCGCGTCCCCCCGCTCCGGGAGCGGCCCGAGGACGTCTCGCCGCTCGTGGAGAGGATGGTGCGCGGGTCGGAGGGCCAGGGGCTCGCGATCACCCCCGAGGCCCTCGCCCGGCTGCAGCAGTGCACGTGGCGGGGAAACGTCCGGGAGCTGGAGAGCGAGGTGAAGCGCCTCCAGACGCTCGGGATCCGTACCGTGCGGGAGGAGGACCTCTCGGCGTCGATCCGTGGCGTCCGGGAGGAGGCCCGCACGGCACAACCCGCGCCGGGGCCGGCGGACGGGCAGACCCTCTCGGCCTGGCTCGACGAGTGCGAGCGCGCGGCGCTGCACGCGGCGCTCGCCGCGGCGGGGGGAAACCGTCAGGAGGCGGCGAAGGCGCTGGGGATCAACCGCGTGACGCTGTACCGGAAGCTCGAGCGGCTCGGGATGGCCGCGTCGAAGGGGGATCCGCCGGAGGCGTAATCGCGGGCCCCAGGTTGCGGACTGCGGGCGGAAACACGACCAGGTGGATGGTGTCCGAGAGGTCTACTTCAGAAGCCCGTCCGCAACCCGCAATCCGGGGCCCGCCGTCGGAAGCTACTTCTTCTCGTCCTCGTCGTCTTCCTCTTCGCCTTCCGCCTTCTCGGCCTCTTCCTTCAGCGCCTCGTCCTGCTGGAGGATCTCCTCCATGCTGCGGGCGCCGAAGTCGCCCGCGTGGGCCTCCTTGGCCCTGGCGAGCTCGTCCTTGAAGAGGCGCGCCTCCTCGGCGACCGCTGCGATCGTCGGGCCGCAGACCGCCTCGAGGGCCTTCATGTTGGAGATGGCGGCGCGCGTCTTGTCGTCGATCAGCGACTGCTCCGTCACCTCGAGGACCGCGGTCCGCTTGTCCGCCGCGGTCTCGCCGTTCGTCTTCGATAGCTCGCCGGGCATGCGGAGCTCCATCCGGTAGACCATCCCCTTCATCTGGGCGGCGACCATCTTCATGACGGCCGTCTCGTCCATCACGGGCTTGCCGTCCGGGCC
>CAZYRM010000479.1:0-3046 GCA_964649705.1 uncultured Planctomycetia bacterium | reverse complement strand
CTCATTCGAGGACGCCGATGAGAGTGGTGTTCCTGGGAACGCCCGAGTTCGCCGTACCGAGCCTGCGGGCCCTCCGCGAGGCCGGGCACGAGGTGGCGCTCGTGGTCACCCAGCCCGACCGGCCGTCGAGCCGGGGGCAGAAGGAGATGGCGGCCCCGCCCGTGAAGCTCGCCGCAGCGGGGATCGACGTCCTCCAGCCTGAGGACGTCAACGTCCCCGAGGCCCTGGCGCGCGTCCGTGCCGCCTCGCCCGAGGTCCTGGTCGTCGTCGCCTTCGGCCAGAAGATGGGGCCCGAGTTGCTCGCGATGGCCCCGCGCGGATGCGTCAACGCGCATGCCTCTCTGCTGCCGAAGTTCCGGGGGGCCTCGCCGGTCTCCAGCGCCATCCTGAAGGGGCACGCGCAGACGGGTGTGACGATCATGCGCATCGCCGAGCGGATGGACGCGGGGCCGGTCCTGCTCCAGCGGGCGACGGCGATCGGCGCGGAGGAGACGACGGACGGGCTGGAAGAGCGCCTCTCGCTCATCGGCGCCGAGCTCCTGGCCGAGCTCCTCGCGGCGTGGTCCGCCGGCCGGGACGTCCCGGAGACGGCGCAGGACGAGTCGCGCGCGACGTACGCCCGGAAGCTGAAGAAGGAAGACGGCCTCATCCCCTGGACTCGGCCCGTTCGGCGGGTCGATTGCCACATCCGGGCGATGAGTTCCTGGCCGGGGGCGTTCACGTTCCTCCTGAAGGAGGGCAAGCCGCCGCAGCGAATCGCCGTCCGACGGGCGCGGCCGAATGCGGAGCCCGCGGCGGCCGCTCCGGGAGACGTCCTCGGGCTCGACGATACCGGCCTGCGCGTCGGCACCGGGGAGGGCACCATCGACCTGATCGAGCTGCAGCCCGAGAACCGCAGGGCCATGGATGCCCGCTCCTTCGTCAACGGTTGGCGGGTCGAGCGCGGCGATCGTTTCGGGAGCGTGTGATCCCCGCTACACGAAGAAGAAGGCCACGCCGAGGATGACGTAGACCGCCAGGAGCTGGAACCCCTCCATCCAGTTCGACTCCCCGTCCAGCGCGAGCAGGCCGACCGTCGTGACGGAGATCCAGATGCCGGCCACCTCGATGAAGGTGAACCTGAGGTCCATCTGCTTCGTGAAGAGGTAGCTAAGAAGGACGAGCACCGGCGCAACGAACAGGGCGACCTGCTTGCTCGACTCCACCGCGATCGTGAGCGAGAGGTTCAGGTTGTCCTTCATCGCGAAGTTGATCGCGCTCGAGTGCTCCGCCGCGTTTCCGACGATCGCGATGATGACCACACCCACGAACGTCGGCGTCCACCCCAGGGCCTCCGTCGTGTGCTCGACGGTGCCCACCAGGAACTCGGCAAGGAAGGAGATGAGGACGGCCGAGAGGACGAGCTTGAAGATCGTCCAGCCGAGGGGCTCGAGCTTATGGTCGTGCTCGGCCTCCTCCTCCTCGAAGTAGAGGTGCTTGTGCGTCTTCAGGGAGAAGTAGAGTCCGGCGAAATACGTCAGGATCAGCACGATCGAAATGCCCGTGCTCATCTTCAGGAGGACCTGCTCCTCGGCCTCCTGGCTCATGTCCTTGTTCAGGTCGTGGATCTTCACCGCGAAATGGTAGATCGCGGGCATCACGAGTCCGGCGACCGACAGGAAGAGCATCGCGACCCCCTGCTCCGCCGCCGTGCGCGAGAACCTCTGCTTCTCCCGCCCGATCCCGCCTAGCAGGGCCGAGAGGCCGAATACGAACAGGATGTTGCCGATGATCGACCCCGTGATGGAGGCCTTCACGACGTCGATCAGCCCCTCTCTCAAGGCCAGGATGGCGATGATCAGCTCCGCCGCGTTGCCCAGCGTGGCGTTCAGCAGCCCTCCGATGGTCGGTCCCGCCCGGTGGGAGAGCTGCTCGGTCGCGTGCCCCATCATGCCCGCGAGGGGGATGATTCCGACCGCGGCGCAGACGAAGAGCCAAGTGCCCTCGTCGTGGTAGACGAAGCGCAGGACGAACGCGGCGGGGACGAGGAGCCAGAGGACCTTCAGGATGTGGAACTTGCGTGGCGGCGATTCCATCCCGCTCACCCTCCTTGGGATGGGCGGATCATAGCGAGGGGACGCACGCGCCGCAATCGTTGCAGCTCGGGACGTGGCCCCGCATTCCCATCGACTCGCGCATCCTGAGCAGGCGCGCGACC
The DNA here is from genome assembly GCA_964649705.1 of uncultured Planctomycetia bacterium. Lineage (GTDB taxonomy): Bacteria > Planctomycetota > MHYJ01 > WSZJ01 > CAZYRM01 > CAZYRM01. Next base: position 849 of record CAZYRM010000479.1, on the reverse strand, counting down.
TCGTCAGGCGGGAGCACCCGGACGTTGCCGATCTGCCGCGCCGAGAGGGTCACCTGCGCCACCCACTCGACCCGCTCCATGCGGTAGAACGCCTCCAGGAGGGTCGGGCCGAGCGTCAGCGCGCCGTGGAGGTCCAGGAGCACCGCGTCGGCGCGCTGGACGAGCGGGCGGACGGCGTCGCCCATCGCCTCGGTCGACGGCGTCGCGTAGGGGGCCGTCAGGATCGCCCCGAAGCTGACGACGACCTCGGGCATAATGCACTGCGCGAGCGTGACGCCCGCCACCGTGAACGCCGTCGCCGTGGGCGGGTGCGCGTGGACGACGGCCATCACGTCGGGGCGCTCCCGGTAGGCCGCCAGGTGCATCCGGATCTCGCTCGACGGCTTCCCTTCCCCTGCGAGGAGGTTCCCGTCGAGGTCGACGACGATGAGGTCCTCGGGGAGCATCATCCCCTTGCAGGTCCCCGACGGCGTGACGAGGAGGGCGTCGGAGGCGACGCGCGCGCTGAGGTTTCCGTCGGTCGCCACCACCAGCCCCCGCTGGTAGAGGCGGCTCCCGATCGAGCACATCTCCTGACGCAGCCGCATCTCGTCCATCGGGGGACCAGAATAGGGGGCGTCCGGGACCGTGTCAACCAGCAAGCTGGCCCTGCCAGTCCCCGCGCGTCCTTGCACGGGGCCGGTCGGCGTGAGAGAATGCGCCGCGTCGGTCGGGTCACATGGAACATCTTCACGTCCTCGTCAACGGGCACCGGGTCCACTTCATCGCGACCGGTCAGGGGGAGCCGCTCATCCTCCTCCACGGCCTCGGCGCGTGGTGCGATCTCTGGGCCTCCACGATGGCGGAGCT
>CAZYRM010000478.1:0-3049 GCA_964649705.1 uncultured Planctomycetia bacterium | reverse complement strand
GGCGTCGACATTGCCCCCATGTGCATCGAGCGTCTCCAGGACGTACCTGCGACGGACGTCGGTGAGCGCCTTCCCCGCGCCCGCGGCGAAGATCCCGTCCGGCGGGCCGGGCTTCCAGGGGACCGCGGACCGACGCGGCGGCGAGGAGACCTCGTCGGGGAGGTGCGCGACCTCGATTCGTCCTCCTGCGCACTCGAGGGCCGCCGACCGGGCCGCGTTCTTCAGCTCGCGGAGGTTCCCAGGCCATGCGTAGGCGAGGAGGACGTGCTCGACGTCCGCGGACAGCTCGGCGGGGGGCTTGCCGAACGACGTCCGTGCGGCGCTGAGGTGTCCTCGGAACAGGTCGAGGATGTCCTCGGGCCGCTCGGCGAGCGTGGGGAGCACGATGACGAACTCTGCGAGACGGTGATAGAGGTCCGCGCGGAAGCGCTCGGGCGACCGGCGCAGGGCGTCGACGGTGAGGTTGGTCGCGGCGACAATTCGGACGTCGACGATCGTCTCCTTCCCGCCGAGGGGCATGATCGTCCTCTGGTCGACGGCCCGGAGGAGCGCGGCCTGCAGGTCCAGGGGGAGGCAGCCGATCTCGTCGAGGAAGAGGGTCCCTCCGTGGGCGAGGGAGAAGGCGCCCTGGTGGACGCACGAGGCGCCGGTGAACGCGCCGCGCTCAAATCCGAACAGCTCGGACGCGAGGTGGTCCTCGTGGAAGGATGCGAGGTTGCGCTCAACGAGCGGGTGCTGGGCCCGTAGGCTCGCGCGGTGGATGGCCTTGGCGAGGAAGTTCTTCGACGTGCCGGTCTCGCCGACGAGGAGGATCCGTCCACCGTGGACGGCGGCGACGAGCGCGCGATCGAGGACCGCCTGGAAGGCGGGGGACTTCGTGGCGAAGTGGTCGAACGTCACGAGGTTGTTCTGGTAGGCCCTCGTGTCGGGGCAGTCGATCGGATGGTCTGACATGGTCGCCCTTCCTCTCTTATAGGGAGCCTCGGTGCACGATTCAGCCGCCTCAGGAAGGGCAAGTCGGCCGCCGCGGGGCCGGAATCGCATGGTTTGGTTGCATCCATCGTCCAGAAAGACGTTTGCGTTGATATCGGTCGTTTCGCGCCGATCCTCGAAGTGCTGGGTTTTCCAGCAGTGGGCCAGGTCGACTGCTGTAAAACCCAGCACTTTTGGGACGTGAGCGGAGGAGTTCGACCCGCTTCTCACCTGTGGCGCGGGGAGACAGTCTCGCCCTCGCGTGTCATCTCGCCGCAAGTGTTCGCTCCCGCGAGGGTCCCGCCTGGCGCGCGATGGGAGTGTGTCGCCGGCGCACAGTTCGAGGCGCTGGGCCCGCGGCGTGCGCCGATGCGGCGTGCTCAACGTGCGCTGTAAGATTCGGGGGGGGGCGGACCTCCGACGCTCGTTGAAAAGCACCGTTGGCGGAGGTCGGCACGGTGCTTGCGACTCGATGCACATCCCTCCTGAGGATAGGGTCGGATGCTCGCCCCCCGGATCGCTCGCGTACTTGTCGTGGCCCTCGCGCTCTTAGCGATGGCCGCCCTCGCGTCCGCAGAGGACTCGGCGCGAGACCTGCGCGATCAGGCCCTCGCGGACCTGCGCACGCTGCGCGACCAGGCCACCGACCCGCCCGTCCTCCCTCACCTCCGCAACGCCGTCACCTTCCTCGAACGGTCCCTCGACCAGTTCACCGACGCAGACCATGTCCTCGACCCGCCCCAGGCCCTCGACAACCTGAGGCAGACGATCGACTCGTGCACCGTGGCCGCCAAGGAGGCCCTCCGCGCGGGGAACACGCCGCTCGCCGATGCGCTCAAGGCCGACTCGCTGAAGCTCGCCCAGGCCGCCCGCCGCCTCGCCGCGACGCTCCTCGGCGAGGTCCAGGCGCCGGAGGGGATCCTCGACTCCGAGAGTGCCAGCGGCAACGCCGCAGCCATCCAGACCGCGCAGGACGAGATCGCCCTCGGGGACGTGCAGCTCGGGCAGCAGGACGCGAGCTTCAACCGGTACAACTACGAGTGGCGGCGCTACGACAACGCAGTGAATCGCTACAAGGCCGCGTGGATCGCCGCGCAGGGTGCGGACACCTTTCGCCTAAGCCTCCTCCAGGCGTCCGATCTGCAGGATCCGTTCTCTCCGAACGGAGACGGCAGGCGCGAGACCTGCACGCTGACGGCCCAGCTCCAGGTCCAATCGCCCGCGAGCGGTACCCGCGTCCGCGGGGAGTGGACGCTGTTGTCGGCGGGCGTCCGGGTGCGCCGCGTCACCGTCGAGCAGGATGCGCCGCAGGGGACCGGGATCCTCGACTTCAGCGTCTCCCTCTCCTGGGACGGCTTGGACGACGCGGGCGCCCCCGCCCCCGATCGGCGCTACGTCTGGGCGTTCACCGCGGTCCTGCTGCCGCTGGGCGGCCCCGAGAATCCCCTCACGGGCAGCCTCTCGGGAGACGTGACGCTCGACCGCTCGCCGCCCACCTTCGGCGCCCCGAGCCCCGGCCTGATCGTCGCCGACCGACGCCCCGAGATTGGAGTCCCCTTCGCCGACGCCCTGTCGGGGATCGACGTCGCCAGCTCCACGATCATAGTAGAAGGGTTGGAGCAATCCTCGGCGCTCCGCACGGCTGAGGGGATCTCGTACACGCCGACCGACCCCTTCCCCGATGGCGACGTGACCGCCTCGGCGACCGTCCGTGACCTCGCGGAGAACGAGGCCTCTCTGACGTGGTCGTTCGAGGTGGTCTCCGCGGTGGGCGCGGCCGACCCCGCGGCGGGCGGCACGCTCACGGTGACAGACGTCGAGAGCCCCGTCGCGGGCACCTCCGTGCAGGTTCCGCCCGGGGCCGTCGCAGAGCCCGCGACGTTCACGATCTCGGCGGTTAGCGACCCGCCCGCGCCCGGGGAGATCCTGGCCCCGACGGGCAACGTCGTCGACATCGTGTCCAGCGTCTCAACGTTCTCCCAGGACCTCCTCCTCGTCATCCCGTACGAGCAGGAGTTGGTGGACGCGGCCGGGATCGACGAGCGCGCCCTCGAGGTCTTCTTCTACGACGGCAGCG
>CAZYRM010000477.1:0-3058 GCA_964649705.1 uncultured Planctomycetia bacterium | reverse complement strand
AGCAGGTCCTCGGGGTCGGCCGCGCGCGGGTGGGGGGCCTTCGTGAAGACGACGGCCGAGGCGGCGGGGAGGACCTCGCGGAGGATGCCGTCGACGTCCTTGTCCTTGGAGAGGCCGAGGACGAGGACGGCGGGGCGGCCGGGGAAGTGGTCTTCGAGCGTCGCGCGGAGCGAGGCCATGGAGACGGGGTTGTGGGCCGTGTCGACGATCACGTCGGGGTCCCTGCGCACGAGCTCGACGCGGCCCGGGAGGGTGATTGTCGAGAGGGCCTCCGCGGCGGCCCGACGGCACTCGCGGAAGGGGGCGGGGGAGAGGTCCTCGATGGCGGCGATCGCGGTCGCGGCGTTGGCGGCCTGATGGGCCCCCGCGGCTCGGACGACGAGGCGGCCCCAGGCACGGCGGTCGGTCTCGATGGAGCACCGGACGGCGGGGAGGCCGTCGATCGTGGCCGGTGCCACGCCGCGGACCTCGATCTCGCGGCCCACGCGGCGGAGGGGGCTCCCGAGCTCGCGTGCGCGTGCCTCGATGACGCGGACGGCGTCCGGGTGCGTCGCCGCGGTTACGGCGGGGATGCACTGTTTCAGGATCCCCGCCTTCTCGACGGCGATCTTCGCGACGGTATCCCCGAGGCGGTCCGTATGGTCGAGCCCGACGTTCGTGATCACAGTCGAGAGAGGTTGAACGACGTTCGTCGAGTCGAGCCGACCCCCGAGTCCGACCTCGACGACCGCGTAGTCGACCTTGCGCCTGACGAAGTGGAGGAAGCCGAGGGCGGTCATGGTCTCGAAGAAGGTCGGGTGGGAGCCCTCGGGCCCCTCGCGAGCGGCCTGGAGGAAGCCGGCCATCTCGTTCATGCGGGCGGCGAAGGCGGCGGGGGGGATGGGGCGTCCGTCGACCTGGATCCGTTCGCGGACGTGGACGAGGTGGGGGGAGGTGAAGAGTCCGACTCGCAGGCCGAGTTGGCGGAGGATGGCGGCGACCATCATCGCGGTGGAGCCCTTCCCTTTCGTCCCGGTGACGTGGACGACCTTCAACGCAAGGTGCGGGTCTCCGACGGCCGCGAGCAGCGCCCGCGTGCGGTCGAGGTTGTACGCCTTGGGCCCGTACCTGGGCGCCGCCATCCGCTCGTAGTCGGTGAACTTGCGGAGGTAGGCGAAGGCGTCGTCGAATCCCTGGAAGCGCTGCGTCGGCACGTCGTGGCTCCTCGGAAGCGCACCGATCATGCCGAATTGCCTCCTCACGTCAAGCGTGCGAGCTCCCTCGCCACCCTCCGAACGCCTGACCAATCGGAGACTGTCGAGAGGGAGTCGGGACCTGCAAAATGGGTTGGGCGGGGGCTTTCAACACGAAGACGCGAAGACGCTAAGGCGCGCTGGGCCGTAATCGACGTTTTCGGCCTTCGCCCGGGGCCGGGTCGCCGGCGTATACGGCGCGGCGCGATGGGGGGCGGAGCGGTGGGTCGAAGCAGGGTCGGGACAGAGGGCGTTGGAATCCGGAATCGGCGTGCGACAGTCGCTGGCCTCGTTCCCGCATTCACGCGGGTTCCGCCAACCCTCTGTCCCACCCTGCTTCGCCCACCGCTCGGCCGCCGCCCCGCGGGGCGGCGGCCCCTTCTCCTCGGGCGCGCGGCCGCTGCGTGGTACGGGGGCACATCGCGCCTGCATCACTCCTTCGCGTCTTCGCGTCTTCGTGTTGAAAGCCCCCGCTCAAGACCCTCGCAGGTCCCGACTTCCTCTCCACGGTCTCGAATTCTCCGGCGATTCGCACCGGATTCACATTCAAGCAAGGTTCGCCTGCTAGAATCCCGCCCAGTCGTGAGGAAAGGAGGCTTCCATGCTCACGCGCATCGTTGCCGCATCCCTCGTCGCGGTTGTCGCGGCCTGGGGAGAGGACGGATCCGAGATGGCGAAGCTCGTCAAGGCGACCGGGTACTCGCTCACTGAGGCGATCGAGAAGGGGCTCGACGAGGCGGGCGAGGGGACCCCGTTCCACGCCGAGCTCGAGGAGGACAAGGGCGAGATCGCCTACTCGATCGACATCGCCCAGGGGACGAAGACCTGCAACGTCGTGATGAACGCCGAGGACGGAGAGGTCCTCGAGAACGACGTCGAGGACGAGGACCACACCGACGAGGTCAAGGCCTGCAAGGTCTCCCTCAAGGACGCGATCAAGGCCGCGCTCAAGAAGAACCCGGGCACGGCGGTCGAGGCGCAGTTCTCGCTGAAGGGCGGCAAGCCCGTCGTCAACGTCAAGGTCCTCGCCGACGGCGAGGTGACGACCGTGAAGATCGACGCCGGCGGCGATCTGGAGGAGGCCCCGAAGGCGGGGACCGCTCCGAAGAAGGAGCCCAAGTCCGCCGAGCAGGCCTACACCGATCGGTTCGAGGTGGACGAAGACGACTGGGCGTCGAGCGGGAAGAACCCGTACTTCATCCTCGAGCCGGGCTTCTACTCGGTGCTGGAGAACGAGGACGGCGATCGCCTGACGATCACGGTGCTCGACGAGACCCGCGAGGTCGACGGCGTCGAGACGCGCATCGTCGAGGAGCGCGAGGAGGAGGACGGCGAGGTCGTCGAGATCTCCCGCAACTTCTTCGCGATCTCGACGCGGACGAACGACGTGTACTACTTCGGCGAGGAGGTGGACATCTACAAGGACGGGAAGCTCAAGGACCACCACGGCGCGTGGCTCGCCGGGGAGGACGGCGCGCGGTTCGGCTTGATCATGCCGGGGACGCCGCTCCTCGGCGCGCGCTACATGCAGGAGATCGCCCCCGGCGTCGCGATGGACCGCGCCGAGGTCGTCGCGCTGGGCGTGGCGTTCGAGACGCCCGAGGGCGAGCTCGAGGGGTGCCTCAAGACCTGGGAGTCCTCGGCGCTCGAGAAGGGCAAGGAGACCAAGGTCTACGCCCCCGGGATCGGCCTGATCCAGGACGAGGACCTGCTCCTCGTGAGGCACGGTCGCAAGAAGAAGTAGATCCCCATCACAATCCGTGGCCGGTGGCGGGTGCGCGGGTACAATCCGCGTCACCCGCCATGCGACTCGGATTCGTCATCGA
>CAZYRM010000476.1:0-3063 GCA_964649705.1 uncultured Planctomycetia bacterium | reverse complement strand
GACGTGCACGCCGTCTCGATCGCGCACAACCTCCTCGCGGCGTTCCTCGACAACCACCTGCACCAGGGGAACAAGCTCGCCCTGGACGTCACCAAGGTCACCTGGCCGCGCGTGGTCGACGTCAGCGACCGGGCGCTGAGACGCATCGTGATCGGCCTCCACGGCGAGAGCATCGTGCGCGAGACGGGGTACGACATCGCCGTCGCGAGCGAGGTCATGGCGATCCTCGCCCTGGCGACGTCGTACCAGGACCTCCGCGAGAGGCTCGGGCGGATCACGGTGGGGTACACGCAAGCGTGGAAGCCCGTCACGGCCGAGGACCTCCACGCCGCGGGCGCGATGGCGGCGCTGCTGCGCGACGCCTTGGGGCCGAACCTGCTGCAGACGCTCGACCACACGCCCGCGTTCGTCCACTGCGGACCGTTCGCGAACATCGCGCACGGAAACTCGAGCATCCTCGCCGACCGGCTGGCACTCGCGACGTGCGACGCCGTGGTGACGGAGAGCGGATTCGGCGCCGACTGCGGCTTCGAGAAGTTCATCCACATCAAGTGCCGCACGAGCGGCCTCTGGCCCGACGCGGCGGTGCTCGTCGCGAGCGTGCGGGCCCTCAAGATGCACGGAGGGGACTTCAAGATCGTCCCCGGCAAGCCGCTCGACCCGGCGCTGACGGCCGAGGACCTCGCCTCGCTCGAGGCGGGCTGCCCGAACCTCCGCAAGCAGGTGGAAAACGTGCGGGTGTTCGGCGTCCCGGTCGTCGTGGCGATCAACCGCTTCGGGACCGACACGGACCGCGAGGTCGACCTCGTGCGCCGCATCGCGCGCGAGGCGGGCGCGGCGGACGCGGTGGTGAGCGAGGTCTGGGCGAAGGGGGGCGAGGGCGGCCGCGCGCTCGCGGAGGCCGTGGCAAAGGCCTGCGCGAACCAGCAAGCTGGCTCTACCAGGGGGACGCCGCGCTTCCTCTATGACCTCTCCGCCTCGCCGAAGGAGAAGCTCACCACGCTCGCGACGACGATCTACGGCGCGCGCGAGGTGAAGTGGCTGCCGCTCGCGAAGCGGAAGTTGAAGGCCTTCGAGGCGCTCGGCTGGGGGAAGCTCCCGATCTGCGTGGCGAAGACGCACCTCTCGCTCTCGGACGACCCGCTCAAGCGCGGCGCTCCCCGCGACCACGTCTTCACGATCCGCGACATCCGCGCGAGCACGGGCGCGGGCTTCCTCGTCGCGCTCGCGGGCGAGATCGGCACGATGCCGGGCCTCCCCTCGTCGCCCATCGGCGAGGGGATCGACCTCACGCCCGACGGCGAGATCGTCGGGCTGTCGTAGACTCCGGGGCTCGATATCTGATATCTGAGAGCTGAGGTCTGATATCAGATATGCTCCGCATAACGCTGGGGCTGCGGACATATCTGATATCAGACCTCAGCTCTCAGATATCAGATATCGCCTCGCTCAGGCGCAACAGGGGCGCACGCCCCTTCCGGACACGCCCCACCCCTCTACGCCGTGAAGTCGAGGTTCTGGCCGACGCCGAGGAGCTTGAGGAGCTCCTGCATGGCCGCGGCCTGGGTCTCCATCACGTCGTCGAGGATCTGGACCTGGGCCTGGACCGCGGTCTGAAGGGCCTGGAGGCCCGAGGCGGCTGCGGCAATGTCCGATGCGCCCGACATGGATTCCCCTGGATCGAGAGTTCATCCGGATCATCGGCATCCGGACTGGAATCGCTTGAGCGAATTCCGAGAATGTCGCAGCTCATTTACGCCATAGAGGTTACAACCAGGCACAGAAGCCGGTTCGTGGCCTCGGTGACGCGCGCCTCGTGGCGGATCCGCTGCCCCACAACCCACAGGATCCCCTCCCGGTCCGCGACGATCGGGATCTCTCCCCTCTCCCCGCGCGGGACCTTGTGGTCGATGAGGTACTTCTTCAGCTTCTGCGGCCCCTGCGCCCCCAGCGGGTGGAATCGGTCTCCCGCCCTTCGCAGGCGCACGACGTACGGGCACGCCGTCCGATCCGCGTCGACCCACTCCTCCCGAGCCCCCTTCGTCGCGAGCCGCGCCCTGAGCTCCGCGAGCCCCCCCGGCTCGACCCGTGCCGAGACGCGCACACCCAGCTCGTCGATGCGCATCTCGCCGGGGACTTCGAGTTTCCACCAGGCGCGCCCCCGCGCGGGCGGAAGCCCCGCACGACGGAACTCCAGCTTCGCCCCGCGCAACTCGACGCGCCAGCCGCCCGAGAGGTCCCGCCCTCCTCCTTTCCCCTCGAGCACCTGCTCGATGAGCGACGTGGCCATCCTCCCCGGCGCGGCCACCGACAGCCGGTGCGCGACCTCGCGGTAGACCTCGTGACGGAATGGCGGGCCCAGCTCGAGCAGCTTCCCGGCATCCAGGAGCGGCACCTCGACGCTCCCCTGCTCCTCCAGGAACCTGAGCGCGGCCTCGCGGAAGACCCGGGTGGTCCCGCGCATCGTCGCCGCGATGCGGGCGAGCGCCTCGACCTCCTCGGGAGCGGCCATCCGCAGCATCTCGCGGATCCGGTTCCTCTCGAACCGAGGGTCCCGGTTCGAGCTGTCCTCCCTCCACGCCTGCCCGCGCTGAAACAGGTAGTCCGCCAGCTCGACGCGCCTGACCTCGAGCAGCGGGCGGACGAGACGCACGTCGCTGCCGTGTCGGATCGGTCTCACGGGCAGGATCCCGCGCAGCCCGCGCGGCCCCGACTTGCGCCCGAGGCGGGCGAGGACGGTCTCCGCCTGGTCGTCCAGCGTGTGCCCGACCGCGACGGCTCGAAGGGCCTCCGCGTGCGCGACGCGCTCGAGGAAGGCGTACCGCTCGTTCCGTCCGACCTCCTCGATCGACCTGCGAGCCGCCGAGGCGATGCCGCGGACGTCCGCGTGGGCGGAGCGGAACGGCAGCCCCAGGCGCGCGGCGAGCGCGGCGACGAAGGCCTCGTCGTCGTCGGCCTCCGCGCCACGGAGCCCGTGGTGCAGGTGGGGGACGACGGCTGGGTGCCCCAGGGCGCGCCGGGCCCGGAGGAGGGCCGTGGGGTCGGGCCCTCCCGAGCACGCCC
>CAZYRM010000475.1:0-3064 GCA_964649705.1 uncultured Planctomycetia bacterium | reverse complement strand
CCCGCGACGACCGAGATGGCGAACGTCGCGAAGAACGTCACGTACGGCATCGTAAAGACGATCGGGACCTCGACCAGCGCCGCCGCCTGCGCGACGAAGAGGTACGCGAGAAGGAACCCGATCGCCCCCCCGCAGAGCCCCGAGGAGAGTGTGAGCACGACCGCCTCCGCCAGGAACATCCGGAAGAGCTGGCGCCGCCTGAGGCCCAGCGCCTTCAGGACGCCGATCTCCCACCTCCGCTCGATCACCGCCGTCGCCATCGAGGCGATCAGCGCGAACACCGCCACCGTCACCGCGACGGCGAGCAGGAGCCCGAAGAGCACCTGAGTCGCCCAGTACATCCCCCTCGCGTGCTCCTTCTCCTCCTCGGTCGACTCCACGCCGAACCGGTACCGCACGCCGAACTCCTCGCGGATCGCGCGCGCCACGCCCTGCTGACGCGCCGCGTCCGAGGCCGCCACGAGGTACGTCGCGTCGAAGGCCTCCGACGGCGCACCCTTCGTCATCGCGCGGAAGCTCTCGAGCGAGAGGATCACCCCCGCCCCGTGCGCCAGCGCCACGCGTGAGCGCACGTTACGGAACCCCGGGAAGGCCCCGCACACCGCCGCCACCCTGAAGCGGCCGTCGCGCTTCGTCCCCCCCAGGCGGAAGGAGAGCGTCACGAGGTCCCCCTCGTGCACGCCCACGAAGCTCGCCGCCGACTGCGAGAGGACCACGGGCGCGGTCTCCGCCTTCCCGTCGTCGTCCGCGAGCCGCGCCAGGGCGTCGGGCCCTCCCTCCGTGTACTGGATGCGGTCGGCGTACACCACGTCGCGGAGCGTGCCCTCCGCTCCGTAGACGTTCACCCAGACGTGCTTCATGTCGACGATGTCCGAGAGCACGACGTCGTACGCGATCCCCTCCGCGGAGCGGCCCCGGAGCGAGACGACCTGCGCGACCTCCTCCACGCCGTCGACTCCCGCGAGCTCCTTCCCGACGCCCTCGCTCGGACCTTCGGCGTTCACGCGGAGGTCGGCGCCGTTCGACTGCTCCACCAGCCCGAGCGAGGTTCGGCTGAAGAGCGCCACGAGGCTCGCGATGAAAATGACGAACGACACCGAGAGCGTGAACATCACGGCCGTCGTCGTGTTGCGTCTGGCATGCCGCGTCAGGTTCCGGGAGGCCATCTCCGAGACGGGCCCGAACGCCCAGCCCAGGAGGCGCATCATGACCCGCTCGACGACGGGCAGCGCCGAGACGGCGACGAGCGTCATCCCTATCAGGATCGTGATGAGCAGGCAGAGGACCACGGTCCCGACCAGCGACGGGTCCCCCGAGAGGAGCGCCGTCGGCAGGATGAAGAAGACCACGGTCGAAATCGCCGTCAGCGCAACGCCCGTGAGGAGGAGCGGACGGTTCGCCGAGCCCTCGGGGCGCGCGACCGGTTGGATCTGCCCGCGGCGGAGCGGGTCCAGGGCGTCCACGATGCTCCAGCGGGTCGCCTCGAGCGCGGGGAGGAAGGCGCTTGCGATGGCGAGCCCCGCGCCGGCGACGAGCGGTCCCCACAGCGCGGCGGGCGAGAGGTCGAGAGGCACCGAGACCGCGCCCTCTCCTCCCCCCAGCGCCGCGGAGACGATGAGGAGGACGACCTTCGCGAGGAGAGCGCCGACGGGGGCGCCCGGGAGCACCCCCAGCAGGCAGAGCAGGCCGCTCTCGGCGAGGACGAGGCCGAAGACGTCGCGTCGCTTCGCCCCGAGCGTTCGCAGGATGGCGTACTCTCGCACGCGCTCCTCGACGGACACGGAGACGAGCGAGTAGATGAGGAGGCCCGCGATCGCGAGGGCGAGCAGCGCGAAGACGCCGAAGACCGCGCGGACCGGCGAGCTGAACTCCTGGAACGCCTCGATCGCCGCGGCCTTGGGCAGGCGGACGACGTACTCGGCGCCGAGCCTCTCGGCGATCGCCTCCCCCGCGTCCTTGAGCCTGGTGACGCTTGCGTGGAGGTCCCTCGCGTCGTAGTACGACCTCGGGTCGCGAAAGGCCCCGGCGAGCATGTGGACTCCGCTCGAGAGGCCGAGCACGCGGCGGGCGGCCGCCTCGTCGACGACGACGAAGTCGCGTGCCTGCTGGGGGAGGACCATCTGCCGTTCGACCTGGGCCTCGACGGCGAGCTCGGCGCTTCCTCCCCGATCGAGGCCCCGCACGGTCACCTTGTCGCCGACGCGGGCCTTGACGGCTCGCGCGATCGACTCGGAGAGGCCGCACTTGCCGTCGCGGAGCGGCAGGTCGGGGCGGAAGCCCGCGAGGTCGAGGTCGCGCTCCCGCGCGGGGTCGATGCCGATGAGGACGGCGAAGCGCTCCTCGCCGCCGTTCTCGACCTGGCAGAGGCCGAAGAGGCGCGGGGAGAGGCCCGCGAGGCTGGGGTCGGCGCCGGCCTTCTCGAGGGCCTCCTTCGGATCGAACGGCTTGGGGCTCCAGGGCTGGGAGCCCTCCCTGGCGATGACGAGGTCGGCCTTTCCCACGGTGACGGAGACGAGATCGACGTAGCTCGTGGAGACGGAGTCGAGGCCGAGCTGGATCGCGGTGAGGAAGGCGATCGTCAGGAGGATCCCGAGCGCGCCGAGCACGGTGCGCGTGCGGCGCCTCGAGAGGTTTCGGAGGACGTAGCGGAGCGAGCCCATCTACGCGCCCTCGCGCGCGCCGGACTGGCGCCCGTCCGCCCGCGGGGGATCGACGTCCGCAAGACTGTCACTCTCGACGCGGCCGTCCCGGATCCGGACCACTCGGGAGCTCGCCTCGGCCACGGTCGGGTCGTGCGTCGCGACGACGATCGTGATCTTCTCCCGCTGGTTCAGGTCGCGCAAGAGCTCGAGGATCTGCTTGCCGGTCGTCGTATCGAGGTCGCCGGTCGGCTCATCGAGCAGGACCAGGGCCGGCGCGTTTGCGAGGGCGCGCGCGATGGCGACGCGCTGCTGCTCGCCTCCCGACAGCTCGCTCGGCTTGTGCTCGGCTCGGTCCTTCAAGCCGACTCGGTCGAGGAGCGACAGCGCCCGCTCGCGGCGCTGCGACGCGCCGGTCCCCTTGA
>CAZYRM010000474.1:0-3079 GCA_964649705.1 uncultured Planctomycetia bacterium | reverse complement strand
CTCCTCGTCGAGGTAGAACCCGCGCAGGTCGCGGACGAGGGCGATGAGGACCTCCCGCGGGGCGAGGTTGACGTTGACGGGGCAGCGCCCGACGACTGTCCCGGCGGCGTTCCGGGGGAAGTCGATGCGGTTGGGGCGGACCTCCTCCCACGTATATGCGTAGCTGCCGGTGCTGAGCCCTGCGCGGCGGCGGCGGGCCAGCGGCACGGCGTTGACGACCTTCGTGTCGAACCAGCCGTAGACGGTGATGAGGTCCTTGATCGCCTCGAACTGTGTGGTCGTGAGGCCGCACCGGTCGCGGACCTCGATCATCGACCCGTACGGGCGGTTGGCAAAGATGCTGTCGCCGACGGAGCGCTGGAGGCCGGCGGCCTCGGCGAGGTTCTGGAGGATCGCCTGGAGGTGGGGATGGCCGTCCATGTTGATGTTGAACTTGGCGGACAGGTCGGTCACCTTCACGGAGAAGAGGTCCCCGTTTCGGGTGTAGGTGCCCGCCACGACGCCGCTCGCTCCCACGTCGACCCCGTCCACGCGGAGGAGATCGGAGCCGTTTCGCAGCCCGTTTCCGTCGATGTCGGCCATGTAGGAGGGGTGGGGCGCTCGGTTGAGCGGGCAGCGGGCGTCTTCCCAGCCGTTCGCGTTGACGTCTTCCCCCGCGTCGGAGCGGCCGTTCGCGTTGAGGTCCTCCCCGTAGAACCGGTGGGCCGTCATCGTGGCGGGGTCCAGGGCTTCGCGGGAGAGCCGCGAGACCGCGAGCTCGATCCCCGACGAGGCGAGCATGCGGGCGCGGGCCAGGTCGACGAAGTTGCGGGAGACGTCCCTCTCCATCCGGCTCATCGCAGTGAAGGTCGTCGCGAGGAGCGCCAGCAGCGCGAGGACCGCGACGGAGAAGATGAGGACGACCCCCCTCGGGCGGGAGTGGAAGCGGGGCAGGGCGGGCGAGCGGTCCATGGGTCTCCTCCCTCAATCTCCGCCGGCGGGATTCGGCGGAACCCCTCCTGGGCTGCACAGAGGATCCCTCACCTTTGTGCGCACTCCCAGGACGATCTTGTGCGTGTTTTCCGGAATCCTGCCGGCCGTCCCCCGAGCTATGGCTCCCTGAGCTCGAGCGAGCGGATGCGCTGCCCGTCCGTCAGGTACAGCGTCCCGCCGGACGGGGACCATGCGACCTCGCCGAAGGCGTCTCCCGTGTCGGTCAGGCGGCGCAGGTCTCCCGAGGCGGGCGCCAGAGCCCAGAGGTCGGTCGAAGTCCCTCCCCCCTCGTCGTCGGATGTCGTGCGCGGGAAGACGATCGCCGAGTCGTCCGGGGACCACGAGGGGAGCCCCGCGGGGTCGAGACGGACGCCCTGCCCGAGCTCGTGGACCTCGCCGTTCGCCTCCTGCAGATAGTGGCGCGTCCCCGAGGGGTCGTTCCCGCTCGTCAGCCTCCACGCCAGGCGGCCGTCGGGAGACCAGAAGGGAAGGAGAGACACGCACCCCTCCCCGTCCGCCATGACGAGCCGCGCATCCCCGCCGTCCGCGGAGTCCGTCCAAAGCGAGGTCATCGGCGCCAGCGGCTGGTGGATGACGTAGGCGAGGCGGTCTCCCTTCGGGGACCAGGAGAGCAGGGGCCGTCCGTCGGGGTCGGAGGCGCACGGGGTCCTGAGGACCGTCCGCGTCTCGAACGAGGGCACGTCGAGGATGGAGATCGTGGAGACGGACGGGTCCGCGACGGCGACCCGGTCGCCCCGAGGCGCCCACGCGACCGCCGCGCCGTCCATCTCGCGGCGCGATTCGGAGGCGCACTCGAGCACGCCGATGCCGATCAGGCGCGGCGTCTGGTCGACGGACATCCTCGTGTAGGCGAGGTGGGCGCCGGACGGGGAGAGCGACAGCACGTGGTAGCGCTCGTCGGCGACGTCCGGGAGGACCTGGCGGTGGCTGCCGGTCCCGCGGTCCATCACCCAGATCCCCGCACGTCCGCCGAGGCCGTCGAGACGGTACGCGACGCGGTCGACGCGCGGCGCGAAGGAGATCTCGGACGCCCTGCCGCCCTCCGGGTCGACCGGGAAGCTGATGAGGGCCATCGGGAGGGGCCCCACGTCGCGGCCGGACACGACCAGGAGCGGGACCAGCAGGAAGAAGCGGCTCGGGTTCCACATGACGGGTTCTCCTCTCGTTCACTCCAGGACCGGCGGTCATCTCCGCCCCACACCTATCTGTAAGAAGAAATCCGCGCGAAAACCCAAGGAATCCGCACAAGAACCGGCTTGCCCGAACCCCCAGTCTTCAGTAGAGTTGTGGCCATGAATCAGGACTGGACGGGGATCGGCACGGGGGACGGCGCGTTCCCGCTGACGAGGCTCACGCTCCTCCGAAGGGTCCGGGAGGAGTCTCCGGACGCCCGGAAGGAGGCCCTGGGCGTCCTATGGAAGGCGTACTGGAAGCCGCTCTATGCCTATGCGCGGCACCTGAAGCTCTCGAACGAGGCTGCGAAGGACCTCGTGCAGTCGTTCTGCGCGTGGGCGACGGAGGGGGACCTCCTCGCGCGATTCGACCCGTCGCTCGGGCGGCTTCGCACGTGGCTCCGCGCCTGCTTCCACTCGTTCTTCCTCACCACGTTGAAGGGGGAGCGGGCCGGGAAGCGGGGGGGCGGCAAGGCGCTCCTTCCTGTCGAAGAGGCGATGGAGGTGCCGTCCGCGGAGCGGGCGGGGAGCGAGTTCGACCGGGCGTGGGCGCTTGGGCTCATCGAGCGCGCCTTCGGCCGATGGAAGGAGGAGCTCTCCAAGCGGCCCGAGGACCGTTGGAGGCTCGACCTCGTCTCGCTCCTCCAGGCGGACGGCTTCGGGAAGCTCCCGGCGCACGCCGATCTGGCGACGCGGCTCGGCGTCTCCGAGACGCGCGTGCGGCACTTCGTGCAGCGCGACTCGAAGCAGCGGCTGAAGGAGGAGATCCTTCTCGAGGTGCGCGAGGGGAGCAGCGGGGAGGCGGAGGCGCGTGAGGAGCTGGACTACCTGCTGAGGTGCGTGGCGCAGCCCTAGGGTCGCGTCAAGCGCTATGCCGTGGGTTGGATGGGTGCCCGCGTTCGAGATCCAGATCC
>CAZYRM010000473.1:0-3080 GCA_964649705.1 uncultured Planctomycetia bacterium | reverse complement strand
GCCTTCCAGATCATGGACGACTGCCTCGACCTGATGGGGACCGAGGCGGAGATGGGGAAGTCGCTCGGGACGGACCTGACGAAGGGGAAGCCGACGCTCCCGATCATCCGGCTCCTCGCCACCGTCCCGCCCGCGAAGCGGGACGAGCTCAGGCACTTCCTCTTCGAGAACGGCCACCCCGAGCACCGCCGCGAGGTGCACTCCCTGCTCGTCCGCCATGGGGCGATCGAGTACGCGCTGACGCAGGCTCGCGAGCTCGTCGCGCGCGCCCGCGGGCGGATCCGTTCGCTCGGCGCCTTCCCGCACAGCGAGGTCCTGGAGTCGCTCGCCGACTACGTCCTCCAGCGCTCCTCCTAGCATGCCCCGACCGACGTGGACCACGGCCCTCGCGCGGAAGGCGGTCCGCGTCGCGAAGCGGACGGCCGTCGAGGCGGGCAGGATGCTCCTGGCGCGCCGCGCAAGGCGCCCGCGGATCGAGTACAAGGGCGCAATCAACCTCGTCACGGCGTCCGACCGCGCGTCCCAGGCCCTCATCCAGCGGAGGCTCGGTGAGGCCTTCCCTGGCCACGACGTCCTCTCCGAGGAGGATCTCGACACCGGCGGCGGCTCTCCCTATCGCTGGATCGTGGACCCGCTCGACGGGACGACCAACTACGCCCACGGCTTTCCCCTCTGGTGCGTCTCGATCGCCCTGGAGGTCGACGGCGCGATCCGCGTCGGCGCGGTCTACAACCCGAACCTCGACGAGCTCTTCTGGGCCGTCCGGGGCGGCGGGGCGTGGCTCGGCGACCGGCGGATCCGCGTCTCCGGCACGAACTCCCTCGGGAAGTCGCTCCTCGCGACCGGGTTCCCGTACGACCTCCACGAACGGCCCGATGCGCACTTCGAGCGCTTCACCTCGTTCTGCATGACCGCGCAGGCGGTGAGGCGCGCCGGGGCGGCGGCGCTCGACCTCTGCTGCGTCGGCGCGGGGCGCTTCGACGGCTTCTGGGAGTCGCGCCTCCACCCTTGGGACGTGGCGGCGGGGGCCCTCGTCGTGGAGGAGGCCGGCGGGCGCGTCACGGGATACGACGGGTCGCCCTTCGACGTGATGGCTCGGGAGATCGTCGCGTCGAACGGGAGGGTCCACGCGGAGATGCTCGCGCTCCTCGCCCGAGTCGAACGGACTAGGGATTCGGCTTGCGCGGCGGGATCTGGACGGCCTGGAACACGCCCGAGATCGGCCTGTCGCCGCGCGACTTGATGTACTGGTTGATCGCCAGCGAGACGCAGGCGATCAGCTCCGACATCAGCCTCTTGTGCCGCTCGTCGAGCCGCCCCGGCTCGTAGCACCCGATGTTGAACGTGCCGAACACGTTCCCGCCCGCCTCCAGGGGGAAGAGCAGCTCGCAGGCGTAGCCGCGCCGGATGTACCCGGTGTCGGTCTTGAAGTGGACCTTCGTGTCCTTGATGTTGTCGCGAAGCTGCGGCTTCTTCTGTTCCACGACCTCGCGGAGCGCCTGGTCGTCGAACGGGAGGGGGTCCTCCTCGTTCTGCATGACCTGCCCCTGTCGGGCCACGAAGGGGACCTGGAACTTCTTCGCCCCCTCGTTGTAGAGCGCGATGGAGAGGCGGTCGAACGGGCAGAGGCGCTTGAGGTTTGTGGCGAAGAGCTGGAGGACTTCCTTGATGCCCTTGTTCGAGCCCATCGCCCGGAGCAGTCCGTTGAGGAGGGCCAGCTCCTCGAACTTCTCGTCGAGCTGCATCAGAAGGCGTCGGACCCGGTCCTCGGACTCGCCGAGGCGCTTCTCAAGGTCCTCGCACTTGGTCTGGAGGGTCGAGTGCTCCGTCTTTGCTCCCATGCGGCGTGCATCCTACGGGTCGGCCGGCGCCGTGTCAAGACGGGATCAGTCGCAGCGGACGACCTCGACCCGTCTCCTCCAGCGCTTGTCGTCCCTCTCGGGGAAGTCGGTGCGGAAGTGCACGCCGCGGCTCTCCTGGCGCGCAAGCGCCGAGCGGGTCACGAGCTGCGCGAGGGCGAGCATGTCCTGGATCTCCCACCCCTCGGGCGTGTGGAAGGCGCGCCGCGCGATGTAGGTGCTCCAGAACTCCAGGCGCTTCGCCGCCTCTCCCATCCCGACGGGCTCGCGTTCCACGCCCACCTCGCGCCACATCAGGCTGCGGAGCGACATCCGCGCGTCGGCGAGGTCGATCGGCCCCGGGCCGTCGAGCGCGACGTCGTTCTCCAGATCGAGCGTCCCGGGGCGCGACTTCGCGGCGGCCGCCGAGGCCGCCTCGCCGCACTCCTTCCCGCAGACGAGCCCCTCCAGGAGCGAGTTCGACGCGAGGCGGTTCGCCCCGTGGAAGCCGCTCGCGGCGACCTCCCCGCAGGCCCACAGCCCGCGCAGGCTCGTCCTGCCGCGAGGGTCGACGCGGACCCCGCCGACCATGTAGTGCGCCGCGGGACGGACGGGGATGGGGTCCTTCCCCACGTCGAGGCCGAACGTCTCGCAGAGCGCCGCGAGGCCCGGGAACCTCCCCTTCACCTGCGCGGCGGGGAGGTGCGTCAGGTCGAGGTAGACGCTCGTGTCCTCCGTCTCGCGCATGCGGCGGACGATCCCGCGGCTCACGACGTCGCGCGGCGCCAGCTCGCCGAGCGGGTGCGCGTCGGTCATGAACCGGACGCCCTTCCGGTCGCGAAGGTACGCCCCCTCGCCGCGGACCGCCTCGGAGATGAGCGCCCGCGTGGCGCCCGCGAGGTAGAGCGTCGTCGGGTGGAACTGCATGAACTCGAGGTCGGCCATCACCGCGCCCGCGCGGAAGGCGACCGCGAGGCCGTCCCCCGTGGCCACTTCCGGGTTCGTCGTCTCCCGCCAGAGCTGCCCCGCGCCGCCCGTCGCCAGGATGGCCGCGGCCGAGGAGATGGCCCGGAGGCCGTTGACGGGGTCCCACACGAGGGCCCCCACGACGACACCTCGAGTCGCTTCGCTCGCTCGGGGCGAGCTTGCCCCGAGCGGGGCCGAAGGCCGAGTCGAGGGGTCCTGCCACGTGAAGAGGTCGATGGCGAAGGTCCGCTCGAGGATCGTGATCCGCGGGTGGTT
>CAZYRM010000472.1:0-3088 GCA_964649705.1 uncultured Planctomycetia bacterium | reverse complement strand
GTACTCCGCCGCGATGTCCTCGCGGGCCTGGGCGTCGATCAGCTCGAACTGGCCGGTCGCCGACATTGCCGTGAAGATCTTCTCGCCGATGAAGAGCGTGTCGACCACCTCGTTCGAGCGGTTCTGGATCCGGCTGATCATCACGCGGGGCTTCTCGCCCGGCTTCTTCACGGCGCAGTGCATCGAGAGCTGGGAGAAGCAATCGTCGCACACCTTTTTCAGGTCTGTGTCGCTCCAGCCCACCGCGGCGACCGGGCGGTCCGGGTCGACGTAGTGCACCGCAGGGGTCCGCGGGCCGCTGTCGCACCCGCACACGATCGCCGCGAGGAGCGCGGCGCCGACCAGGGAGTGGAAACGCATCGTCTGCTCCTTGAAAACTAGTGAATGGTCGAGGGCCAACGGAAGTGGATCTCCCAGCGCACCGCGCCGGGCTGCGGGGAGTTCTTGTCGATCACCTTCTGCTCGTTCGGCCCGAACTGGATGAGCCCCCAGCGGGCGTTCGGGTCGCGCAGCTCGAAGCCGCTCGCGTCGTAGAAGTAGAAGTGGTACTCCACCTCCGCCGGATGGCCGCACCAGTTCGTCACCTGGACCTGCGGGTACAGCAGCCCGTCGGCACTGCGGACCCCCACGTTGACCCCGAGCTTGCCGTAGAGGTCCGGGGCGTCGAACCTCACCTCGGGCGGATACATCGGCGGCGGCGGCGGCGGCGGCGACGAGTGACACCCCACGGCCGCCAGGGCCAGCAGCCCCAGCGCGATCAGTCCTCTCTGGAAGGGCATGCGAACCTCCTCTTCCCCCTGGAGACAGGCCGGGAGAGGATACCCGCCCCACCCGCCGCTTTTCAATCATTTTGGCGCAAGTCGGCCTGCCATTGACTGTTCATTCATGTGAACAAAAAGGCGCTTGGAATGGACGGGTCCGGGGGGTACTATGTCCACGGGCAAGGACACTCGAAGTCAGGGAGCGGCATGGTCCAGGGAAAGCAGATCCTCGTCACCGACGACGAGCCCAACATGCGCACGCTGTTCCAGCGCATGCTCGGGAACGAGGGATTCCAGGTCACGACGGCGCCAACCGCCGAGGACGCGCTCCAGCTCCTGGAGCAGCGCGAGTTCGACCTGGTCATCTCCGACCTGACCCTCCCCCGCATGAACGGTCTGGGCCTGCTCAAGCAGGCGAAGGTCCTCCACCCCTACACGCCCTTCATCGTCGTTACCGGGTTCGGCACGGTCGAGACGGCCGTGGAGGCGATGAGGCAGGGGGCGTATGACTACATCCAGAAGCCGTTCCAGTGGGAGATGATCCAGATCGTCATCCGCCGCGCGCTCGAGCAGGGCGAGCTGTCCAGGGAGGTACGCCGGCTGCGCGACTCCGCCCAGTCCGAGAGCAGCTTCGAGAACATCATCGGGAAGTCGCGCAAGATGCAGGAGCTGTTCCGCCTGGCGAGGCGGGTGGCCGAGTCGAGCTCCACGGCGCTCATCCAGGGGGAGAGCGGCACGGGGAAGGAGCTGATGGCGCGCGCGATCCACAACATCTCGCCGCGGAGGGACCAGCCCTTCATCGCGATCAACGCCGCGGGGCTGCCGGAGTCGCTCCTGGAGAGCGAGCTGTTCGGGCACGTGAAGGGGGCCTTCACGGGGGCGATCCGCACGAAGAAGGGGCTGTTCGAGGAGGCCAACGGCGGGACGCTGTTCCTCGACGAGATCGGCGACATCAGCCTCTCCATGCAGAGCAAGCTGCTGCGCGTGCTGCAGGAGAAGGAGATCAAGCCGGTCGGCTCGAACGAGGTGAAGAAGATCGACGTCCGCGTGATCACGGCGACGAACCGGGACCTGAAGGAGGCCGTGAAGGAGAAGGCGTTCCGCGAGGACCTCTACTACCGGATCGCGGTGATTACGCTGGCGCTCCCGCCGCTCAGGGACCGTCGTGAGGACATCCCGATGCTGGCCGAGCACTTCATGAAGAAGTACTCGACGCTCAACAACAAGCCCGGAAAGACGGTTCACCCGCAGGCGATGAAGCTGCTCCTCGAGCACCAGTGGAAGGGGAACGTCAGGGAGTTGGAGAACGTCATCGAGCGGGCGGTGATCATCTCCGACGCGCCGGAGATCACCCCCGCTGTGCTGCCGAGCGACCTGATCAGCCCGGAGGGCTCCTCGCTGCCGAGGGGGAGCGAGAACCTGCCGCTGCGCGACCTGATCTCGCAGACGACGAACTTCGTCGAGCGGGAGGCGCTCCTGCGGACGCTCGAGAGGGTGCGCTGGAACAAATCCAAGGCTTGCAAGATCTTGGGGATTTCGCGCGGGGCCCTCTACAACAAGATCCGCCTGCACGGGATCGAGCTCTCGGGCGCGGCGCGGCTGTCCGGCGACGTAGACACTCTGTAGCCGGATCAACACTTCTATGCCCACGCCAGGTAGGGGCCTGCCGGGCACCACCGCCTCAAGCCACGTGTGAGAATCGCACTACGTCGACTCACACAGGTGCACGCGAGTGGAATTCGCATGGCACGCGGCTTGCGTGAAGACACTTCGCTCGCCCATTGGCCCCAGTCGCCCCAAGGGAGTCTGGCGTGACGACGACCGAGCGCAGCATGGAAGAGCGACGCAAGTTCAGACGCATCCCGCTCGTGACCGAGGTCCGCTTCCGGCCGCTTCAGGAGGCCACCCCCCAGAAGCTGACCCCCCTTCAGAGGCTCGACCTGGGCGAGGGGGGGATGTTCGTCCCCACGGAGGAGCCGCTTCCGGCCGGCACGTACCTCGCCCTGGAGTTCTCGGTGCCGACGAGCCTGCAGCCCCTGAACATCGTGGGGCGCGTCGCGTGGATCGGCGACGCGGTCAAGGGGAAGGGAATGGGGATCGAGTTCTACGACCTCGACCCGCACTCGCGCCTCGAGCTGCTGCGATTCGCGCAGCGCGGGGAGTGGGCGAAGTAGGGGCCTTCCGGAGACACGACCGATGACCACGCCTCGCCGTCGCGTTCACTCGTCCTACGACGCTGAGAGGCTCAGGCTGGCCCTCCTGCGCCGCGCCCGGACGCTGCTCTTC
Source organism: uncultured Planctomycetia bacterium (assembly GCA_964649705.1). Taxonomy (GTDB): domain Bacteria; phylum Planctomycetota; class MHYJ01; order WSZJ01; family CAZYRM01; genus CAZYRM01. The sequence continues at coordinate 41 of CAZYRM010000472.1, read as the reverse complement.
GCGAACCCCCGCCTGGCGGAGGAGTGCCGCCAGAAGGCGCT
>CAZYRM010000471.1:0-3090 GCA_964649705.1 uncultured Planctomycetia bacterium | reverse complement strand
CCCCACCGCTCCGCTGCCCTTCGGGCAGCGCCTTCTCCTCGGGCGACGCGGCCGCATCCTGGTCACCCCTTCGGAGGCCTTGACCACACCTCCGTGCGTCCTCCGTGTCTCAGTGCCTCCGTGGTGAAGACACGGCCCGGACATCGTTCGCATTTGGGATGCGGTCAACGCCCGCGCGGGTCCAACCGCCAGGATACGGCTTGACGGAGCAGTAGCCGCTCACTCCACCGCCGGCTCGAGCATGCGGACCGTCGAGTGGACGGGGTCGACCTCCACCTCCACGCCGAGCGGAAGGACGAACTGCGGGTCGGTGTGTCCGAAGTCCATGTTCGCGACGATTGGCATCGTGGTCCGCCCGAACTCGACGGAGACCACGTCGAGGACGATGCGCTCCAGCATGGCCTTCTCCTCGGGCGAGTAGCCGTGCGCTCGGCCGAGGAGGAGCGCCGAGAGGCGATCGAGGACGCCGGCGATGCCGAACGAGCGCAGGACCCGCCCCACAGCGCGCGGGGTGGGCTTCTCCTCGCTGGTCTCGAGGAAGAGCACCCTTCCTTCGAAGAACTCCGCCTCGGGGAAGTAGCGCGTCCCGCGCAGGAAGTCGATCACCTCGACGCACCCGCCGAAAAGGCGCCCCCGCGCGGCGGCGGTCCCCTGGAGGACGCGGAAGCCGTCGAGGTCGGGCTGGAGCGAGTTGAGCGCCGTGGGGTCCTCGGTCGATGCCCAGTCGGGGTACCCGACGTGGTAGGCGCCGTACGGCGTGTAGGCCTCCGCGCGCCCCTCGAAGAGGACGGCGCGGAGGTGCTCCAGGAAGCGCCTGGGCAGTCGCCTCGCCTGGGCGAGTCCGGCCATCACCGAGGGCCCGTTGAACGTCACGAGCCCGGCGCGATGGAGCGTCGTGAGGAGGGTGGCGGTGTCGGAGAAGCCCATCACGACCTTGGGCGTCCTCGCGAGGGCGTCGACGTCGAGGTGCGGGAGGACGCGGATGGAGTCGTCGCCGCCGATCGAGGAGATGACGCCGCGGATCGAGGGATCGGCGAAGGCCTGGCGGATGTCGGCCGCGCGCAGGTCGGGGCGGGCGTAGAGCTCCTCCGCGGAGGTCCGCGCGTGCGGCATTTCGACGACGCTCAGGCCGAGGTCGGTGCGGAGGACGTGGAGGCCGGCCTCGTACACCGCGGGGTGGGTGGCGGGCCCTCCCCAGGAGGGGGAGACGATCGCGACGGCGTCGCCGAGTCGGAGCCTGGGCGGCTTGATGGGGCGGAGGGTGGACCCGCTCATCGTCACACACGCCTCGAAGGGCTGGAGGAGCCGGAGCATAGCGAGGCGCCGACGTCGGGGGGCGATCTTTCGTTCCCTCCGGAGGCTACGCATAGAGGTCGAGCCGCTCGCCGAGGCCGCGGAGGGGCGGCTGGGCGGCTGCGACGGCGGGCCCGGAGTCGCGGAGCCGCGCCCGCTCGCGCGTCGGCACGAGGACGCCTCCGCTCTCCCTGTAGGCCTCGACGACCGGCCGGACAGGGCCGGAGGGCCGCACCTCGTCAGGGGCCGAGAGGGGCTCGGCTCCCCGCACGTTCGGGACGACGCCGAAGGGGAGCGGTCCAAGCCTCGGAATCGGGATCCCATCGTCGGGCATGTCGAGCCCTCCCACGACGGGCGGCAAGACCATGGTAGTTCGGGCGCGGCCTCCGGATCAACCCCCGAAGGACCCGCGGAGGGAATGGACGGCCGTCCGCTGCCGTGATAGGATCCGACCGTCGCACGAAGAGGACGCCTGCAATGATGTCCCCCCGCCACATCGACTCGTACGGCCCCATCGCCACGCTGATCGTGGTCGCGGCCTGCCTGGTCCAGGGAATCTGCTCCGACGCCTGCTGCCCGGCGCCTCCGCCGGGCGCCAGCGTCCAGATCGCGGACCAGGAGATCCTGATCGTCTGGGACGCGGACAGCGGGACGGAGCACTTCGTGCGGCGCGCCTCCTTCTCGACGAGGCTCGCCTCGTTCGGCTTTCTCGTCCCGACGCCCACCCTCCCCGAGCTCGGGGAGGCCCCCGACGCCCTCTTCGATCGGCTGTCCGACGCGATCAAGCCGCAGGTCGTCACGGAGAGGCGCACGCGACTGGGCTCGTTCCTCCTCGAGTCGATGACGCTGGGAACGAGGAGCGCTGCCCCGGCGGCGGACCGATCGGGGGGCGTCCGGATCCTGCACCAGCAACGCGTCGCCGGCTATGACGCGGTCGTCCTGGATGCCGACGACCCGGAGGCGCTTGCGCGCTGGCTCCAGGAGCGCGGCTATGACTCGCGCCCGACGCTCGTGGAATGGGTCCGCCCGTACGTCGCGGCGAAGTGGAAACTCACGGCCTTCAAGCTGGCCGCCCCGGACGCCGGCGGTTCGGCGGCGGGGGCGCGCTACGCCGTCCGGATGTCCTTCCGGACGGAGAAGCCCCTGTTCCCGTTCCGCACGCCCACGGACCAGCAGGGGAGCGACCCGGCCGGCGCCGGCGGCGGCGCCCTCCTGCGGGTCTTCTTCGTGGGCGACGTGAAGGCCGCCGGCTCCTTCGGCGGAAAGCCCTGGGACGCCACAGTCGCCTACGCCGACAGGCGTAGCGACCTCGGAGCGCTGCTCGCTGGCGGCCTGCCCGCAGGCGAGTCCATCGGCTCGGGCTGGCTCACGACCTTCGAGGACGGACGCTGGCCGCGGGCCGCGGGAGACGACCTCTACTTCGACGCGGCCCCCGACGCGGCTCCGGTGGTCCCTCCCCCCATCATTCACAGGCTGGAGACGATGATCCCGATCGAGGGGATCGGTGCCGTCGCCCTCCTGGCCGTCCTCGTCGTCCGCTGGCGCTGGGCTACGAGAAGCACCGGACCCCGTCCATGACCGGGTAGCTCGCCGTGCGCCTCCCCTTCGAGCCGTGGTAGTCGGCGCGCGCGGGAACGGAGACCAGGCGCCAGTCGGGCAGGACGACGGCGGTCAACGTGCGCCCGTGGACGCAGCCCGTGTCGATCCCGACGGCCCACTCCGCGACGAGGGGGCGATCGAGGACCGTGTGGCCGAAGATGACGCGCTCGGGGCCCCTCCAGTGGTTCGTCCAGAACG
>CAZYRM010000470.1:1867-3100 GCA_964649705.1 uncultured Planctomycetia bacterium | reverse complement strand
CGACGGGTGGACATGACGACTTCAGGGTAGCAGGAGCGGCATCGAGGGACAATTGTGGAGGGGTGCGATATCAGACATCTGACATCTGAGATATGACATCTGATATGTTTCGCCGAATGATGGGGACCATCGCTCGGTGCGTCCAGTAGCCTCTCGATGCGGTGAGGGATATCTGATATCAGACCTCAGATATCAGATATCTGATATCGACGTCGCATCCGGCCCGATGCGGTCCTACCGCCGCTTCGTCTCGTACCCCATGAGCCGGTACGCCAGCTTCGCCGCGGTGAACTGGCTGACGTTCTCGCCCTCGATCGGGCACAACTCGTTCAAATCGACGCCCACGACCCGCTTCTTCGTGAACACCGGCCTCAGAATCGTCAACAGCTCATACCACGTGAGCCCTCCCGGCTCCGGCGTCCCGACCGCCGGCATCGCCGCCGGATCCATCCCATCCAGGTCGATCGTGACGTAGACATGCTTCGACAGCGACGCGAGAACCTCCTTCGCCGTCTTCTTCGCGTCGAGCTTCGAGCTGCCGAAGAACGTCCTAAGCGGCTTCTTGTCCAGCCTCGGTGCCTCGTCCGCGCAGAAGCTCCGCACCCCCACCTGCACCGCCGGGCACTCCGTCACGATCCTCGCCATCACGCAGGCATGGTTGAACTTCGACCCTTCGTACTCCTCCCGCATGTCCGCGTGCGCGTCGATCTGCAGCACGGTGAGGTCCGGGTAGATCGCCTTGTACCCCTTCACCAGCCCGTACGAGATCGAGTGCTCGCCGCCAAGCGAGTACAGCGTCTGCGACTTCCCGACCCGGTGCGGGTACTCCTCGAGGATCTCCGGCAACTCCTCCGGCTCCACCGCGGAGAGCGTCGGGTGGGGCAGCGCGAGCGTGTGCACGCCGCGCGTGTACGTCTCCTGGCGCAGCTCGTCGTCGAACAGCTCGACCTGCGCGCTCGCCTCCAAGATCGCGTCCGGTCCGTCCGCGGTCCCCTTGCGGTACGTCGTGGTCCGCTCGTACGGGATCGGCAGGACGACGTAACGCGACTTCTTCCGGTCGGTGAATTCCCCCGGAATGCCGAGGAAGTTCGCTGCGGTCTCGACGGTCATGCGGCCCTCCTACAGAACGAGGACCGCGCAGGCGACCACGGTGGTCCAGAGCCCCTCGTCGCCGACGGCCGACTGCGTGATGTTCGCGGTCTTGACGATCTGGCCGCTCATCTTCCAGACCTG
>CAZYRM010000470.1:0-1767 GCA_964649705.1 uncultured Planctomycetia bacterium | reverse complement strand
CAGAGCTGCATGCTGGCACCCTCGCATCCGTGGCCCGAAAAGCGCACGAACTCTATCGGCGAGGGGGGGGCGCGTCAAGGAACCGGCACTGCGTTCCATTGACCGCGCCTGAGTCGGCCGTTAGATTGGTCGTTCCGAGAGAGGGGCGCGGATGGCCAACGAGAAACCGGGTCCGATCAGCGAGTGGATCCGGATCGAGATCACCTCCGAGGGATACTGGATCCGCGTCATGCCCGGCGCGCGGTCCTTCTCCCTCCCCGAGGTCATCGCCCACCTCCTCGCCCTCGCCGTGCCGGGGATCGACTTCCACGCCGTGAAGGCGGCCTACGACGCGCAATCGGGGGCGAGGCAGCCGATCTCGGGGATCCGCCACGCCGAGGCGGTGTCCGCGGCGACCCGGACCGGCAGCGGCACGCCGCTCCCCTCGGCGACGCCGGTCCCCGTGCGCACGGCGCCGCCCCAGGTCGCCGCGCCGCCTCCTCCCCCGACCGGCCTCCGCGTGGATCAGAGGGGGACGGAGATCTACCTGACGGTCCCGCCGGACGCGCCGTCCCCGAGCCTGCGGGACGCCCTGGCCCAGCTCGCGAACGTCGACGCCTCGCGGCTTGACATTGCCCTCGTCCGCGTGGCCCTTGGAGCCGAGCGCGGCGTCGCGCACCGGGTCAGCCGCAAGCTCCAAAGGGAGACCTCGAAGCGCCTCCGCAAGCTCCGGCCGGGCAAGCCGGCCGAGGGGGTCCTGCTCGCGTGCGGCGAGGACCACCTGCGCGAGCGGATCGCCGAGACCCTTGCGCAGCGCGGGCTGGTCGTCTACCCGGCGGGGACGGCCGCGGCCGCGACGAGCGAGACGCTGCAGCGGATGCCGGACGTGCTGGTCCTGACGCATCCGATCGGGACCGACGACGGCCTGGAGTTCGTGCGCCAGGTCAGGAAGCACCCGCGGACCCAGCGGACGCCGGTCATCGTGATCCCGAGCAACCCGTCGCGCGAGGTCGTCGAGGAGGCGATCCGCGCCGGCGCGAACGACTTCCTCGTCCGCCCCGTGACGCCCGGCGCGCTCCTCAAAAAGGTGGGGAAGGCGCTCGAGACCATCGGGAAGAGCCTCCCCGCCCAGAAGTCGCCCGGCACGGACCCGGAGGCGGCCGCGGCCGCCAGCGAGGAGGAGCTCCGGACGGCGGGGAAGATCGACCTCGTCAAGCTGGCGAGGCGGGTGGACAAGCTTCTCGCGCTCCCCGCGGTGGTGCAGCGCGTGATGAGCATCACGGCGGACGCCCGGTCCGGGGCGAAGGAGCTCGGCATCGCGATCCAGGCCGATCCCGCGGTCACGGCGACGGTCCTGAGGAAGGCGAACTCGGCGTACTTCGGAAAGAAAGAGAGGATCTCGGAGATCCAGGAGGCGCTCGTGCGCCTGGGGTTCATCCAGACGAGGTCGCTGGTCGTCGGGATGAGCATGATCCACCTCTTCGCGAAGGGGCAGCGGTCGGTGGGGTTCAACCGGGTGGAGTTCTGGCGGCACAGCATGACGACGGCGATCGTGGCGAAGCTGCTGGCGGACCGCGCGGCCTACCCGGCGCCGGACCTCGCGTTCATCGCGGGGCTCCTGCACGACGTCGGGAAGATCATCCTCGACGAGTACTATGGACCCGAGTTCGAGCAGGCGGCGCTGCTGGCGCTGAAGGACCTGATCCCGATGAGGGTGGCGGAGCGGCAGGTGCTGGAGACGGACCACGCGGAGATCGGGTGGGCGATCCTGGAGCTGTGGAAGTTCCC
>CAZYRM010000469.1:0-3120 GCA_964649705.1 uncultured Planctomycetia bacterium | reverse complement strand
CCGCCTCGACGACGCCGGAGACCTTGTACGGGCCGGTCTGCCGCTGGCTGTAGAGGAGGGCCACGGCGAAGCCGCCGACGATCAGGGCGAGGACGAGGAGGCGTGAGATCATGCGGACGGCCCTCGCGTGGTTCAGTGAACGCGCATTCTACCCACGCTGTTCAGGACATCACGATTCTTGTGAGCGAACTCCGGGACGAGTACCATACGCCGCCTATGAGTGTCAGAGTCCGCATCGCCCCCAGCCCGACCGGTGATCCGCACGTCGGGACCGCCTACGTGGCCCTCTTCAACCTCGCCTTCGCCCGAAGGAACGGGGGGCAGTTCCTGCTGCGCATCGAGGACACGGACCGGACCCGCTTCGATCCGAACTCCGAGAAGATGATCTTCGACTCGCTCGGCTGGCTCGGGCTCCAGTGGGACGAGGGCCCCGACGTCGGCGGGCCCGTGGGACCCTATCGCCAGAGCGAGCGGTCCGAGATCTACAAGAAGCACGCCGAGGAGCTGATCGCCCGCGGCGCGGCGTACTGGTGCTTCTGCTCCGCGGAGCGGCTGGAGTCGGTCCGCGCGGCCCAGAGGGCCGCGAAGCAGCAGCCGAAGTACGACGGGCACTGCCGGTTCCTCCCCGAGCGGGAGGTCCGCGAGCGGATCGAGCGGAACGAGCCGCGCGTCGTGCGGATGAGGATCCCGGATTCGGGCGACTGCCGCTTCACCGACTTGATCCGCGGCGAGGTCGTCTACCCGCACGACGTCCTCGACGATCAGGTCCTCCTGAAGACCGACGGCTTCCCGACGTATCACCTGGCGAACGTCGTGGACGACCACCTCATGGGGATCACGCACGTCATGCGCGCCGAGGAGTGGATCCCGTCCACCCCGAAGCACATGCTCCTCTACAAGGGCTACGGCTGGACCCCTCCCCAGTTCGCGCACCTGCCGCTCCTGCGGAACTCGGACAAGAGCAAGATCTCGAAGCGCAAGAACCCCGTCTCGCTCATCTGGTACCGGGAGCAGGGGTACCTCCCCGAGGCCTTGGTGAACTTCCTGGGCCTGATGGGGTATTCGATGCCCGACGGGCGCGAGATCTTCCGCTTCCCCGACGTCGCGGAGTCGTTCGACTTCTCGCGGATCAACACCACGGGGCCCGTGTTCGATCTGAAGAAGCTCGACTGGCTGAACGGGGAATACATCCGCGCGATGCCGGTCGAGGAGCTCGCGAAGCGGCTGGAGGCGTTCGGCATCCAGCGCGACCCCGCCTACCTGCGCGCGATCGTCCCGCTCGTCCGCGAGCGGATGAAGCGCCTGTCGGAGTGGAACGACGCCACGAGCTTCTTCTTCGCCGACGATCTCGTCTACGACGTCGCGCTCCTGGTGCCGAAGAAGCGCACGCCGGCGGACGCCCGCACCGCGCTCGAGGCCGCGGTCGTGGAGATGGAGTCCGCGCCGGCGTGGGAGGTGAAGGGGCTCGAGGAGCGCCTGCGCCTCCGCTCCGAGGCGATGGGCTGGAAGGTCGGGGACTTCTTCATGCCGATGCGCGTCGCGGTGACGGGGAAGACGGCCACGCCGCCGCTCGTGGAGAGCATGGTGGTGATCGGGAAGGCGCGCGTCGTCGCGCGCATCCGCGCGGCAATCGCGAAACTCGGATAGGAGGGGACCATGGCGGAACGCGGCGAGACGCTCAAGGTCACGACGAAGCCCGTGACGGTCACGGTCGAGGGGGAGCCGATCGCCCTCTACACGTTTCGCGGCTATGCGGCCGCGATGAACGTGAAGGTCGACGGCGAGACCGGCCTGAAGCAGATGTTCATCTCCGCGAAGACCCTCTCCGACGAGCTCGTGAAGCTCGTGGAGGCGAACGGAGGGAAGTTCGCGGGCATCCGGTTCACCGTGCGGAAGGAATCCGACGACAAGATGGCGAAGTACCTCGTGGAGAAGGCGTGAAGAGACGCGACCGCGAACTGACCGCGCCGACCCGCCCCGGCGAGTACCGCTTCGAGGTCCTCCCCGCGCAGCGAGGGCAGCGCCTCGACGAGTTCCTCTCGCTGCGCATCCGCGGCTTCGGGAAGCACGTCGTGCGCCGCTGGATCGGCTCCGGGCTCGTCAAGGTGAACGGCGAGGCGGTCTCCCCCACCCTGTTCCTCAAGGCCTGGGACGAGGTCGTCGTCAAGGTGCCCGCCGGCGAGTCGCCGAACCAGGTCCCGAGGTACCTGCCGCTGCAGATCCTCCACGAGGACGACCGGATCCTCGTCGTCAACAAGGCGCCGGGCATCGCGGTCCTACCGGGCCGCTCTCCGCAGGAGCGGGTCGCGCTCTTCGAGGGGCTGCTCTACTATCTCGGGAGCGAGGCGCCCCCCGCGACCGAGGACGACGAGGCCCCCGAGGAGGCCGCCGAGGAGGTCCCTGAGGGGCCGTCCGCCGAGGTCCCCGCGGAGGCCCCTCCGCTCCCGAAGCCCCGGCTGGCCCATCGTCTCGACAAGGACACGAGCGGCGTGATGGTCGTCGCGAAGGACTACGACGCGCTCGTGTCGCTCTCGAAGCAATTCGAGGAGCGCACGGTCCGCAAGGAGTATGTCGCGATCGTCCGCGGCGAGGTCGTGCACGACAAGGGCCTGATCGAGTTGCGGATCGCGCCGCACCGGAAGGACCCGAACCGCTGGATCGTCTCGAAGAAGGGCCGCGAGGCGGCCACGGAGTTCGAGACAGTCGAGCGCTTCGACGGCTTCACGCTCCTCACCGTGCGCCCGCGGACCGGGCGGACGCACCAGATCCGCGTGCACATGAAGGCAATCGGCCACCCGCTCGCGGTCGACCCGGTGTACGGGGAGAAGAGCCAGATCCTGCTCTCGGAGCTGAAGAGCGAGTACAAGCGCAAGCGCGGCGTGCCCGAGAAGGCGGTCATCGGGCGCCTGACGCTCCACGCCCGGCGGCTGACGTTCGTCCACCCGGGCACGGGTCAGGAGACGACCTACGAGGCGCCGCTGACGGACGACCTCGAGTTCCTGCTCAAGGCGCTCCGCAAGTACCGCCCGCAGCGGACGGAGCCGCCTCCCGAAGAAGTCGTGTGACGTCCTCGGGCAGCGCGCGGACCTTCCCCTTCGCGTCGACGCAGGCGAGCGTCGT
>CAZYRM010000468.1:0-3129 GCA_964649705.1 uncultured Planctomycetia bacterium | reverse complement strand
GGTCTTCGAGGACCTGACGCCGCTGCACCCGGACAAGCGGATCCGCCTGGAGACGGACGCGAACGAGGTGGCGATGCGCGTGATGGACCTCGTCACGCCGATCGGCTTCGGCCAGCGCGGGCTGATCGTCGCGCAGCCGCGCACGGGAAAGACGGTCCTGCTGCAGAAGATCGCGAACAGCGTGGCGAAGAACCACCCGGAGGCCAGCCTCTTCGTGCTGCTCATCGACGAGCGGCCCGAGGAGGTGACCGACATGCAGCGGAACGTGAAGGGAGAGGTGATCAGCTCCTGCTTCGACGAGCCGGCCTCGAGGCACATCCAGGTGACTGAGATGGTGCTGGAGAAGGCGAAGAGGCTGGTCGAGTGCGGGAAGGACGTGGTGATCCTGGTCGACTCGCTGACGAGGATGGCGCGGGCCTACAACACGGAGGCGCCGCACAGCGGGAAGATCATGACGGGCGGCATCGACGCGACGGCGCTGCAGGGTCCGAAGCGGTTCTTCGGCGCGGCGCGGAAGATCGAGGAAGGCGGCTCGATGACGATCCTGGCCACGGCGCTGATCGACACGGGGAGCCGCGCGGACGAGGTGATCTTCGAGGAGTTCAAGGGGACGGGAAACTCGGAGCTGCACCTCGACCGGAAGCTGGCGGACCGGCGGACCTGGCCCGCGATCGACATCCAGCGCAGCGGCACGCGGAAGGAGGAGCTGTTGCTCCATCCCGACGAGCTTAAGCGGGTGTGGCTGATCCGCAAGGTGTTGACGGAGATGAACTCGATCGAGGGGATGGAGAAGCTGATCGAGCAGATCAAGAAGTCGAAGTCGAACGCCGAGTTCCTGATGAACCTCTCGATTCAGTCGTAGCGGGAATTCTCACTACTCAACCTCGCAACCGCGCAACAGAGGCCGAAGCCTGAAGGCTCGAGCTTCTGTTGCGCGGTTGCATCCTGAGACCTGATGCCTTACGATCCATGGTGTCTCGCCGAGCTCGCCACCTTGTCATGGGGGGGCCGGCCATGTCCACCTGGTTCGGATCGGATGTCTGGCCGCCCGCGCGCAGGGCGCGCCTGAGGCTGGTGATCACGCTGCTCTGCGTGATCGCCGCCGCCGTGGCGATCTCGCTCGCGATGTTCCGCAGCTTCCTGCTGCCCCCGGACGCGGATACCCAGCTCGATGAGTACCTCCGCGAGCAGGACGAAAGACGGCTCGAAGGGGTGAAACCCACCGAGGAGCGCTTCCCTGGAGACCCCGCGCGGGAGGCCCCCGGCGGGCCCTAACACTACAACGTACCATGAACGCCGAGCCCCGAAGGGGCTAGATGCACCAGCCCAGGGCGAAGCCCTGGGGAACACGATGTTGGAGGTAGAGCGGAGCCCCGAAGGGGCGACATACACGGCGCCGCGGCGTGTATGTCGCCCCTTCGGGGCTCCGGTCCTCTTACAACCGCGTTTTCCCAGGGCTGCGCCCTGGGCTGTTTCATGCTGCCCCTTCGGGGCGGTTGGAAGAAGCTTCGTTGTAGTGCTAACGCCCGCCCCGCTCCCACCACTCCTCCCAGCGCTCCACCGCCTCGTCGCGACGGTCCTCGGACGCCGCCCAGTGGAAGTCGAGCGTCTGCCCGGTCAGCCTCCCCAGCGCGACGATCGCGCGACGCTGGTCCACCCAGTCGTCGGAGTCCAGCTCGTCGATCAGCGCCGGGTACCCGCTCCGGTCCCCCAGCGCCGCCAGCGCCACCGCCGCCTCGTGGCGCACGACCGTCGCGTCCTCCTCCAGCAGCCGGGCGAGCCCTTCTCTCGCCCCCTCCAGCTTCCACTTCCCCGCCATCCGCGCCGCCCGCGTCCGCACCCAGGCCGACTTGTCGGAGAGCATCGCGACGACCGCGTCGTCCAGCTCCGCGACGCGCTCCTCCGCCAGCATGTCCAGCGCGGCGACGCGCACCTCGTCCGTGGCGTCCGCCAGCGCCCGCACGAGCGCCTCCTTCCGCAAGGCCTCCCCTCGCTCCGACCAGCGGCGGTGCGCCATGGCCCTCACCGTGGCGTGCGCGTCCTTCCGCAGCCGCTCCCACAGATCGCGCGCCTGGTCCTCGGGGAGGTGCGCGATCGAGGCCGCCACGAAGAGCCTTGGCCCCGTGTCCCGGTCCCCGGCGAGCCTCGCGACGTGCTCGCGCCCCTCCGCCTTCCCGCGCCTCGCCAGCGCGACCGCCGCGTGGAGCCGCACCTCCCACTCGGGGTCGTGGAGGGCCTCCTCGAACGCCTCCGCCTCGGCGTCCCACAGGTCGAGCGACTGCAGCGCCAGGGCGCGCACCCGGGGCGACGGGTCCTTCGTCATCACCGCGAGGTGCCCACGGTCCATCTCCTGGCGGGCATGAAAGAGGGCCGGCACGACCGCCGCCCTGACCCGGGGCTCGGGGTCGGCCAGGAGCTCGCGGAACCTCCTGAGGCGCTCCGGCGAGTCCTTCGCCCGCTCGCCCAGATACTCCGCGGTTGCCGCGCGGATGGAGCCGTCGGCATGGGCGAGGAGCGCGTCGGCCGCCGCGACCAGCTCCGGCGACGTGATCCCCTCCCGGTCCAGCGTCTGGATCAGCTCCCTGAGCGACGCCAGGGCGTCGTCCCTCGGGTGCGCCAGCGCCAGCGCGCCCAGCCGCGCCCGATCCGCCTCGGGCACCGCCCCCATCGTCAGGAGGAGCGAGAGCGCTTGCAGCGCCTCCCTCACCGCCAGCGGGTCGGGGGAGCTCATCTCCGCCTCGATGCCGTCCGTCGCCGGCGTGGAGCGGATCCACGCGCGCCACTCGCCCTCCAGCGCATCGACGTCCGTCCGCTTGCCCGCGGCGTCGAGCGCCCCGAGGAACCCCCCGAGGTCCTCGGTCCGCGTCGCCTTTCCGTGGAGGAAGGCGGTCAACGCCCAGGCCTCCGCGTACGGCGAGGCCCCCGCGTAGAACTCGTCGTCCTCAAGCTCCATCAGGTGGCGCAGCCGCAGCGGCACCGTCCCCTGCTGGAGGTTCGCGAGCGAGATGCGCTGCGGCGCTCCGAGGACGAGGCGGCCTCCCTCCATCCGCGCCCTCCCCACGACCTCCGCCAGGCCCTCGTTCGCCCACGGGGGCAGCTCCTTCTCGTGGAGGTCCATGAAGTGGTGCG
>CAZYRM010000467.1:0-3138 GCA_964649705.1 uncultured Planctomycetia bacterium | reverse complement strand
GCCGAGTACGAGACCGAGAACGCGCCCGAGAACGATTTCGAGTACGATCCCGAGCACGCCACCGCCACCGACGATTCGCCGTGCTTCAACGGAAAGGGACGCGCATGCGCAAGCGAGTCGTCGTTGCCCTCCTCCTGGCGATCGCCCTCGCCGCCGACGAGCCGACGAACGAGGGGAAGACAGTCCCCCAGTGGCTGGCGCAGCTCGAAGCCGAGGACGTCGAGGCGCGCGTCACCGCTGTTCGGGCGCTCCGCGCCGTGGATCCGCAGACGCCGGACATCGTCGGAGGCCTCGCCAGAGCGCTGGCGGACGACTCCTACCGCGTGCGCGGCGAGGCGGCCTCGGCCCTCGCCGCGGCCGGGGCGGACGCGGCCCCCGCCACGGAGGCGCTCGCGAAGGCGCTCAAGGACCCGGACACCGGGGTGCGCACTTGCGCCGCCGTAGCCCTCGGGAGGATCGGTGAGCCCACGCTCAAGGTCGCAGGAGCCCTGGCGGACGCAATGAGCGACGTCGAGCCCGCCGTCCAGATGGCCGCCTGCGCGGCCCTGGACGCGCTTCCCCTGAAGACGGAGCAGCGCGTCGAATTCGCTGCACGCGCGGCCGCAAGCCCCCGTTCGGGCGCACGGAGCTGGGGCCTGCGTCGCCTCGGCGAGATCGGCGAGGCCGCGAAGGACGCGGAGCCCCTCCTCGTGAAGGCCCTCGAGGAGAAGGACGCAAGCCTGAGGCGACGGGCCGCGGAGGCACTCGGCAGGATCGGCGCAAGCGACGCCGCGATCTCGCCCCTCGCGCGGGCGATCGCCGACGGGGACGAGGGGGTCGCCGAGGCCGCCGTCGTCTCCCTGGGGACGTTCGGGGACAAGGCCCTCCAGCCGCTGATGGAGCTCTTCCAGGAGGACGATCGGTGGCTTCGGGCCTCCACGGTCCTCGGTGCGCTGGGAAAGAGGGCATCCTGGAGCACCCCCCACCTGGTTGAGATGCTCTGCGGAAAGGACGAGAAGCTCCGCGAGCGCGCCGCCCTCACGCTCGCGAAGATGGGCGACCCCGGGCAGGAGGCCCTTCGCGGCGTGATGTCGGACAGGGACCAGGACGAAGAGGTGCGTCGCTTGGCTGCCGGGGCGCTTGGCGAGATGAGGGGGCCGGCCATCTTCGGTGCCCGCCTCGCGGGGAAGGACCGGCAGGAGCTCCTGGAGCAGGCCGGGGGATCCGCGAGGACGGAGCAGTCCGTGCATGAGGCCCTGAGCTGGTTGGCACGCCACCAGTCGGCAGACGGCGGCTGGGAGTGCGAGGGGTTCGCGGAGCGGTGCGACGGGCCAAAGTGCGAAGGGGCGGGCGGCGGCAAATTCGACGTCGGCGTGAGCGGGCTGGCGCTGCTCGCGTTCCTCGGTGCCGGGCACATCCCGGATCCCCTCCCTCCCGACAAGGGTGGGACGGAGTTCGGGTTCGTCGTGAAGCGCGGCCTCGACGGGCTGATCGCGCGTCAGAAGGCGGATGGCACGCTTGGCCCGGCCTCCCCGAAGCCGATGTACGACCACGCGATCGCCACGCTCGCACTCGTGGAGGCCTACGGCATGACCGGGGAGCCCGCGATCCATGATGCGGCCCAGAACTCGATCGACTTCGTGCAGCAGGCCAAGAACCCCTACAAGGCCTGGAGGTACACCTCGAAGTGCGGCGAGAACGACACCTCGGTCACCGGGTGGTGCGTCGCGGCCCTCTGGTCGGCCGAGAACGCGGGACTCAACGTCGGCCACTCCGCGCTCGTGGAGGCCAAGGCTTGGCTGGACGAGGCAACCGACAAGAACTACGGAAAAGTCGGATACCAGAGCCTTGAGGACGCTGGCGTCAAGGTCACGGTCGCGGGGAAGAACGAAGCCTACAAGGCTCACGAGGCCCTCGCGGCGATCGGCATGGTGGTCCGCCAGCTTGTAGACGGCGATCGCAAGGACCCGATCCTGGAGATGAGCGCGAAGCTGCTCGCGAACGACCTTCCTGTCTGGGACAGCGAGAAGAAGACGACAGACTACTACTACTGGTACCAGGGCACGCTTGCGCTCTTCCTCTGGGACGGCCCCGACTCCGGACGGGATCAGAAGTACTGGAAGAGCTGGAACCAGGCAGTCGCCAACGCGCTGATGAAGAACCAGCTCACCAAGAACCGCGGCTGCGCCCGCGGCTCGTGGGACGCCAACGACCGCTGGGGGTTCTCGGGCGGGCGCATCTACGCGACGGCGATCAACGCCCTGACGCTCGAGACCTACTACCGCTACGGCCCTCGGAAACCACGCGAGAAGTGAGCGGCGTTCCTTGGCGACCTTGGCGGTGAGAGAACTTCCGCGCCACCCGGCTATGTTGTCCATTGGCCCAGGTTGCGCCTTGGTATAACTCCGGTTGTGCTCATGCCATGAAGACAGCCATCTCCGTTCCGGACCCGCTCTTCAAGCAGGCCGAGAAGCTGGCGAAGAGACTCGGCATGTCGAGAAGCCAGCTCTACTCCCAGGCGCTCGCTGCGCTGTTGAAGTCCATGACGTCCGAGGACATCACGACCGCGCTGAACGAGGTCTACTCGGACCAGGCATCGAAGGTGGACCCGGTCCTGTCCGCGCTCCAATTGGCGACGCTGCAGCGGGAGGACTGGTAGTGCAGCCCGGAGAGTGGTGGGCAGACTTCCCGGCCGCCGCTACTGGACACCGACGAGCGTCTTGAATTCGGCCGGGGTCAGGATCGTCAGCCCCATCTTCTTCGCCTTCTCGGCCTTCGAGCCCGGGTCGTCCCCCACGATGACGTGCGTGACGTTCTTCGTGACCGAGGGCGCCACCTTGCCGCCGTGCTGCTCGACGAGCTTCTTCCCGTCGTCCCTGGTCATCCCCGGCATGGTCCCCGTGAAGACGAACACCATCCCCGTGAGCTTCCCCGTCCCCGCCTCCACGGGGGGCGCGCACGTCACACCCGCCTCACGGAGACGCGAGAGCACCCGCTGCATCCTCGGGCGGTCCAGCGACTCGCGGATGCTCGCCGCCACCTTGGGCCCCACTTCGTGGATCCCGGTCAGCGTGTCCAGGTCCGCCGCGGAGAACGCCTCGATGGTCCCGAAGTGGTCCGCGAGCTGCGCCGCGAGCGTCTCGCCCACGTGCCGGATCC
>CAZYRM010000466.1:0-3141 GCA_964649705.1 uncultured Planctomycetia bacterium | reverse complement strand
ACGTCGCGGCCTACGCGTGCTTCGGGAAGAAGAGGTACGACAAGAAGGAGGACGAGAGATTCGAGGAGAGCGGCTCCCGCGGCATGGAGCGGTAGTCCTCAATCCCTGGAAGTCCGACTCCAGGCCGTCCGCCGACCGCGGGCGGCCTTTTCGTTTTTCCAGCATAGTTCAGGTACAGCGCTACCGGGGCAACACGCTCTCCCGCCTGCCCGAGCCCGTGCCCGAGACCCGAGACCCGAGCCCTGAAGCCCGAGACCCGCCGCCCGTTCCACGTGCCCGTGCCCGTGCCCGTGCCCGAGCGATCGGGCACGGGCACGTGGAACGGGCGGCGGATCTCGGGCTTCGGGCACGGGCACGGGCACGCGAGTGCTACCCAGAATGGAACCGTGCCGTTTTTCCTGGGCCATTGAACGAATCCTGTCGTTGAGGGTAGTAGGCTCAGACGACAGGAGGCCCCGGGCATGGCGGAGAGCCGACGGCACTGGAGTCCCGTGCGCAGCATCCTGCTTACGGCGTGGCTCCCGATTGGCCTCCTCCTCCCGGTGCCCTCCCTCCTCCTGCTCCTGGGCTCCGTCACATGGAAGGGCCGCATTGCGGGGCTCGCGGGGCTGGGGCTCCTGCTCATCCCGATCCTCGTGCTCCGGAGGCCCCTGCTCCGGCGCAAGAACCTCCTCCTGTCGCTGGCGCTGGCGCCCGTGCTCGTCGCATCGATCGCGCTGCCCCTGGCGGCGCCGACGGGGGTGCCTGTGGCGGGCTCCAGCGTGGGCTCGACCTTCCCCGACGAGCCCGGGTTCCGCCGATGGTCTCCGTGGAACCTGATCCCCGAGATCGACCAGGTCGGTGCTGGAATCTCCGCGGCCTCCATGGTCGACCCTCGCATCGACGCGGGGGATCTGCGACGGGTCGTCCTGCCCATCTGTCGGGATATGGAGGCCGACGAGGGCTTCCAACGCCTCGGGTCCGTGATGAACTACGCCTACGCCCAGTTCTACGCCGAGGAGTTCGACGTCGGGCACTACTACTGGTACGTGCCGCCGCACGCGAAAGGGGAGAGACTCCCGACGATCCTCTTCCTCCACGGCAGCTTGGGGAACTTCAAGGTCTACCTCTGGGCGTGGAAGCGGTTCGCGGACCGGAACCGCTTCGTGGTGGTTTGCCCGAGCTTCGGCGCGGGGATGTGGGATTTGAACGGCGGGGCTGAGGCCGCGATCCGCGCCCTGGACCGCGCCACGGCCGCGCTGCCGATCGACCCTGGGCGCGTCTGGCTCGCCGGGCTCTCGAACGGAGGCCTCGGCGTCTCCCGCGCGGCGGCGCTGGCGCCGGAGCGTTTCCGCGGGCTGATCTACCTCTCCGCGGTGCCCGAGGAGGGGGTCCTGCGCTCGCAGGCGTACCTCGACGGCTGGCGCGGGCGCCCGGTCCTCTTCATCCACGGCGACCAGGACAACCGCGTGCCGCTCTCCGCGATCGACGACGCGGCGCTACGGCTCTCGACGGCAGGCGTAGACGTCACGAAGCGCGTGCGCCGCGGCGAGGACCACTTCGTGTTCCTCGCCTCGCTCGACGACATGCTCGCCGACATCGAGGCGTGGATACGGAGTCGGCCTTGACCACCGACGCGGATTTGGCTAAATTAGCCAAAAGGGGGACCATGTAGCAACGAAATCCGGAAGGCCCCGCAGGGGCCGCGTGAATGTAGCCAGGGCCGAAGGCCCTGGAGACGTGATCCGAGGGGAATGGAGCCCCGAAGGGGCGACAGAAGCGCGTTCTTTCGCCCCTTCGGGGCTCCGATGGGCGGTTGGATGCCGCCCCCAGGGCCTGCGGCCCTGGCTACATTCTTGCGGCCCCTTCGGGGCCTGCCCGATTTCCTTGCCATGGTTTCCAAGCAGGGGAGGATTCGACCATGCCGCGCAGGGCAAGCATCGGCGACGCCAGGAATCGGCTCTCCGCGCTCGTGGAGCTCGTTGCTACGGCACACGAACGAGTGGTCCTCACTTCCCATGGGAAGCCCAAGGCGGCCCTGATCGGCATCGAAGACCTCGCCGCACTGGAGTCGTTTCACATTGGCTCACAGCCCGACGACTCCGCGCTCCGCGCAGCCCGCAAGTTTCGCGAGCGACTCCGCCGCTCGCGTCACGGCGTCCTGATGTCCGACTCCTGCGACGATCTTGAGGCCTTGCGTGGGGGCGAGCGCTGATGGCAGAGACGTGCGTCGACGCGAGCTTCCTCTTGAAGCTCGTACTCCCGGAGGAGGGCAGCGACCGGGCCGACGCGAGGGTGAGCGGGTGGATTCGGGACGGGGTCGCGCTCGTCTCACCCAGTCTTTGGCTGTTCGAGGCGCACTCCGTACTACGGCGAAAGGTCTACCGGGGAGAGGCTACGGAACGCCAGGGTAGAGAGGCCTGGGAGAAACTCCGAGGGCAGGGGGTCCAGGTCGTCCACCCATTGGACTTGTTCGAGCGGGCCTGGCGCCTGGCCGTGCGGCTCCGTCGGCCGACGACGTACGACTCGATGTACCTCGCCACCGCGGAGGCACGAGGCTGCGAGTTTTGGACGGCCGACACCCGACTCGCGGGCGCCGTGGGCACGAAGCTCCCGTGGGTGCACCTGCTGTAGAACGCCGCAGCGAGTTCCCCGGAATGGGCACGGGCCGCCCTGAAGGACGGCCCGCATCGCGTCATGGGCTCGACGAGCCCTACTTGCCGCTCTTTCAGCCGCTCGACTGGGTGGACTTCTGTTCCACCTCGCGCCCGTCGAGGACGGCGTCGAGCGCGTTCGCCAGGAACGGGGAGTAGCCCTTCTTGCCCTGCTTGCCCTGCTCCAGCATCCCCATGTAGCGGAGGACGCGCTCCTCGTCGAGGACGTAGTACGCCGGCGTGACCTGGGCGACGAACTGCTTCATCGCCTTCTTCCTCTCGTCACGGAAGAAGCCGATCTCGAGCTTCTTGTCCTCGAGGTAGCTCGACAGGTCCTCGGCCGACTCGCTCGGGTTGGGGTTGACGAGGACGAACCGCACGTCCTTCTCGGCATACGCCTCGGCGGTCCGCTTCAGGCTCCCGAGCTGCGCGGAGCAGATCGGGCACGTGGTGGACCAGAAGACGACGACGAGGGCCTTGTCCCCCTCCTGGTAGAGCTCGGACAGCT
>CAZYRM010000465.1:0-3151 GCA_964649705.1 uncultured Planctomycetia bacterium | reverse complement strand
ACGCGCGAGGTCACCTTGCGGCACTTGAACGTGCCCGCGGGGACCTCGATCTCCTCCTCGGCCGCCTCAATCTTGGAGCTGACGGTGATCGCGCCTCCCTCGCCGGCGATCTCGACCTCGCACTCCTGCTTGTCGAAGTCGGCCGGCAGCACCCACAACTCGTCCGCGTCCGACTTCGCGACGACGATCCCGGTTGCGCCGCTCTGCACCCAGATCTGCCCGCTCGGGGGGTCCTCCCCCTCGCCGTCCCAGGCCAGGACCCAGGCGTCGACGTCGCCGAGCTTCTCGACCTTCCGGCAGGAGCACGTCGCCGTCCCCTCCTTTTTCGCCGACACGAATCCCGCCACCTTGGCCACCTTCCGGATCTCGTAGGTCCACGTCGCCCCCTCGGCGAGCGGCAAGTACGACTCCTCCGCCTGGCAGAGCGAGCCGACCAGGAAGAGCAGGACGAGCGATGTCACGACCGGCCTCATGGGTTCCTCCCTCGTTGATGGTTGGTATGGCGAGGACAGGGTAGCACCCCGCCTCGCCGTGGCCAACAATCTCCACGCCTCAAGAACGGCGCCCAGGCCGGCCGATGCCTCACGAAGCGATTCCGTGCATCGATCGGGAGAAAGCCATGTTCCGAAGAATCCTTGCCGGGTTCCTCGCGACCGCCCTGGCCGCCCCGTCCATCCTGTTTGCCAACGGCGGTGGGGAGTGCCAGGAGGAGGTCTGCGCGCGTTACTCGCTGCGTCTTGAGGCGTTGGGGCTCAAACGAAGCTCTCCGGAGGACCGCGTCCTGGCGACCGATTCTGTCGGCGCGGCCGGGCCGGGCAACACCGTCCTCGACGCCACGGACTTCGGCCAGGAATACGAGTTCGGCGGCCGGCTCGTCATGGGGCTCCGGATGTCCCCCTGCTGGACGATCGAGCTCTCCGCCTTCGGCACCGCGCCGTCCGAACAGAACAAGTCACGACGCGACGACGTCGCGCCCGACACCCTAGACACCCCGTTCGCGGTCCGCGGCGACACAGGCGATCTCCTTCTGCCGACCGGCTTCGAAGGCGGCTCCGAATTTCAGCAGAACGAGTTCGTCGAGGTCGGCTTCGACTCCATGCTCTGGTCCGTCGAGGTGGGTGCGTGGAAGGACCTGCGACAGCCGCACTCGACGGTGAGCGCACGGTTCGGCGGAGGACTCCGGTGGTTCGAGCTGGATGAGGATCTGGACTACTTTGTCGATGACGCCCTCGCGGGCGCGGGCGACGATTCGTCCTTCACGCTCGACAACAATTTGAAGAACCACCTGATCGGCGTCCAGGTCGGCGGGGGCGTCTGGATGCATCCCGCACCCTCCCTCGCGGCCGGCGTCGAGGCGAAGGTCGGCGCGTATGCGAACTGGATGGAGCGCGACTCGAACCTCGTCCGCGGCGACGGCCTCGTCGGGATTGAGGAGAGAGGCGACGCCCTGGGCTTCGCTACGGTCTTCGAGGTCTCCGCGGAGACGAGGTGGGACGTGACGCCCCGCATCGGCCTCGTCGCGGGGTACCGCTTCGTCCTGGTGAATGGGGCTGCGCTGGGAACCGAGAACCTGCAGTTCAACCTCTCCGACCCCGGCGAGTACCAGGACATCCGCGACGACGGCTCCGTCTACTGGCACGGGCCGTTCGTCGGCGCCGAATTCCGCTTCTAGAGCATTCTCACGGGCGCCCCGGGCCACTGGGGCGCCCGCTCCTTGACACACCCCTCCCCTCCTGCGATCCTGTCGCGCCTCGCCGACCCGAGAGCGCCTCCGTGATGCCCTTCCCCTCCCCTGCCGGGATGAAGCTGACCGCCCCCGAACGGCGCTGGGCCCAGGCCGTCTTCGAGACCCTCCTCCCCTCGGGCGCCGACCCGCGCCTCCCGATCGGCGCGCGAGACGTCGACATGGTCGGCCGGCTCGAGCGGCTCCTTTCCGTGTCCCCCCTCCACGCCGCCTGGGGCGCCCGCATGGCGTTCGTGCTGATCCAGGCTCTCCCCCCGTTCCTCGCGGGCGAGATGGCGACCTTTCGAGGCCTGACCGAGCGCCTCCGAGAGCGGGTCCTTCAGCGGTGCGCGGAGAGCCCGGTGTACATCCTGAGGGAGGCCATGGCGCTCGTGAAGACCGTGGCCCTCATGGCCTACTTCGACGACCCCAGGACGGTCCAGGCGATCCGGAGGTCGGTGTGATCTTCACGCGCGACCAGGTCCACGCGGACGTCCGCGACGGGTGCGACTTCGTCGTCGTCGGGAGCGGCGCCGCGGGCGCCACCGCGGCCCGAGTCCTCACGGAGCGCGGCCTCGACGTCGTCCTCGTCGAGGAGGGGCCCCCGATCGACCGCACAGTCACGGCCAAGGGCGTCTTCCCGACGTTCACGCACTACGTCCGCGACGCCGCGTCGCAGGCCGCCCTGGGCAGGTCGTTCATCCCGATCCTCCAGGGTCGATGCGTCGGCGGGAGCACGGCGATCAACTCCGCGATCTGCTGGAGGACCCCCGAGGACGCCTACGACCGCTGCTTCCGCAAGCACGGGCTGGAGAAGGCCGTGCCGATCGACGCGCTCGACCGCGCCTTCGGGCGGATCGAGGAGGAGTTGCACATCACCGAGGTCCGCGACGAGATCCTCGGGCGGAACTCGTGGCTCATGCGGGAGGCCGGCCGCCTCGCCGGCCTCGAGGGGAGGATGATCCCGCGGAACGAGAGGGACTGCGAGGGGAGCGGGAACTGCCTGCTCGCGTGCCCGACGAACCGGAAGCAGTCGACCGACCAGACCTACATCCCGATGTCCCTCGCGAAGGGGGCGCGCCTGTACGCGACCTGCCGGGCCGACCGCGTGACCACGCGAGGCGACCGTGCGGACGGCCTCGACGGGACCTTCCTGGACGAGTACGGGCGGAAAGGGCCCAGGCTGCGCGTCGAGGCGCGGAGGGGCGTCATCGTGGCGGGGAGCGCGATCCACTCGTGCCAGCTCCTCCAGCGCTCGCGCCTCGGCAACCGTCGGCAGGTCGGCGCGCACTTCCAGGCCCATCCGGGCACGGCGATGGTCGGCGTGTTCGACTCCCCCGTCCGGCCCTGGTCCGGGGCGACGCAGGGGTACGAGATCGACCACTACCGCAAGGAGCGGATGAAGCTCGAGACGATCGGCCTCCAGCC
>CAZYRM010000464.1:0-3162 GCA_964649705.1 uncultured Planctomycetia bacterium | reverse complement strand
CGGGACGAGAACCTCGCCCTCCTGGCCGAGCACCAGCCGGACCTCGCGGATCGCTTCCGCGGGGCGGAGCTCGATCCGTCGACGACATGGGCCCGCATCGGCGAGGCGCTCGTCATCGTGGACCTGTCCGGCGGATCGCCTCGGTTTGTCGTCGAGGAACCGAATGCCGCCGACGTGACGGCGCTGTGTCAGGCGATCGCGCGCGCGGAGCCGCCGCTCCTCGGCGAGATGCGGTGCGGGGTCCTGCTGACGAGGCTCGCCGCCGCACGTCCGGGATTCGTGAATCGCCTCCTCGTTCCCATCTTCGTCCTGGAGGCGTCGGCGGCCCGGTTCGTCCTCCACCTCTCGCTCGGCTCCTTCCGCGCCTATCTCGGCGAGGGCAACACGCGGTTCTTCGTCGGACCCGACGCCTGCGAGCAATATGTCGAGGCGCTGCGCCAGGACGCCTTCCTCCCCTTCGCGCGGTCCGCCACCTACGCCCCGCCGGCCGTCGTCGGGCGGATCGAAGGGTCCGCTACGGAGTCCCTCGTGGAGGTACGGACCCTCTCCGAGGGCCTCGTGGAACGGTGCAAGGAGCTTGGCCCGCGACGGCTGCTCGACCGACTCGACGGCCGCGACGGCAGCCCCCCCCGGGTCCTCCTCCTCACCAGCCGTTATACGACGGTGCTCCAGTACGTCGCGCGCGACGTGGCGCAGGCGTTCGCGTCGCTCGGTTGGCGGAGCCAGGTCGTCAAGGAGACCTCGGGCATCGGGTGGTTCTCGCCTCGGTCCCTGGCCCGCGCGATCGACGAGGTCCGCCCCGACATGGTCTTCACGATCGACCACGTCCGGCCCGAGTACCCGATCCCGATCCCCGCGGCCCTGCCCTTCGTCTGCTGGATCCAGGACCCGATGCCGCAGCTCTTCGACCCGGCAAACGCGTCGAAGCTCGGAGACCTGGACTTCACGTACTCCGTCGTGCCCGAGTGGCGCGAGAAGTGCCTGTCGGTCGGCTACCGCGAGGTCGGCGTGCTGCCGATGGGAGTGAACCCGGAGCTCTTCTGCCCGGGACCGCCCGATCCGCGGCTCGCGTGCGACGTGGCGTTCGCCTCGCACGTCAAGCTCCCTGCCCTCTGCGCCAGGTATCCGAACCTGGCCGCCGTGCTCCTCGAAGAGATGCGGAACGCGCCCATCGGGACGATCCAGGACCACCCGTACTTCGAGGCCCTCCTCGCCCGCGTCGAGTCCCGTCTCGCCGCTCGCGTCCCCGGCTCGTCCCGCCAGGCCATTGTCGAGGACCTCTATCACACCCTCCCCCGCTATGCCTTCCGCGTGCCCCCCGTGCAGTGGGCGCGCGAGGCGGGGCTGGCGGTGAAGCTCTTCGGGGACGGCTGGGCCTCGATCCCGGGCCTCGGCGACGTCGCCTGCGGCACCCTGGGGAACGGGGAGCCGCTGCGCGACCTCTACCGCTCCGCCCGGGTGAGCCTCCACGTCAACCAGGGGGGCCTCAACCTGCACCAGCGCCTCTTCGAGTGCCTCGCGTCGGGAGGGTTCCTCCTCGCGCGCGCCCTCCCGTCGGACACGCAGCCCGGCGGCCTCGGCGAGGCGTTCGAGATCGGCCGCGAGGTCGTGACGTTCGAGGGCAAGGCGGACTACCTCGAGAAGCTGAAGAGGTTCGTCGCGGACGACAGGGCGCGTCAGGGGGTCGTCGAGGCGGGACGCGCGCGCGTCCTCGCGGGACACACCTACGCGCATCGGATGAAGGTGGTCCTTGCCGACGTCCGCGCGCGGCTGGAGCGGCTCGCCGCGGGGGGAACGCGATGAAGGCGATCCTCCTGGCCGCCGGAGTTGGTTCACGGCTTCGTCCCCTCACGGACGGGGTCCCGAAGTGCCTCGTGCCGATCGCGGGGAGGCCGCTGCTCGACCATTGGCTGGCCGCGTGCGAGCGGAGCGGATTCGACGACGTGGTCGTGAACACGCACCACCACGCCGAGGCCGTCCGCGAGTTCGCGCGCTCGTCCAGGCGCCGCGTCCGCGTGAAGCTCGTCCACGAGGAGCGCCTCCTCGGCACGGCGGGGACGCTTCGCGAGAATTGGGAGTTCGTCGCCGGCGAGGACGTCTTCCTCCTGGCGCACGCGGACAACTACACGGACCTGGACCTCGGACGGTTCCTGGCGTCGTTCCGCGCCGGGAGGCGCCCCGACACGGTCCTCGGGATGGCGCTCTTCCGCACGCCGACGCCGAGGACGTGCGGGGTCGTGAAGCTCGATGCGTCGGGTCACGTCGTGGAGTTCCACGAGAAGGTCGAGGACCCGCCCGGGGACCTGGCGAACGGGGCCGTCTACCTGGGGACGCGCGAGCTCGCCGCATACCTCGGGCCTGACGTGAATGACTTCTCCACGCAGGTGATCCCGCGCCTCCTCGGGCGCATCCACGGATACCAGGTCGAGGGGTTCCTCGCCGACATCGGCACCCCGGAGCAGTACGAGGCGTGGAAGGACGGGGCCGCGGCAAGACTCAAGGCTCAATGAGCAGTTATCAAGGAGGGGTTTCCTCATGATCGGCGCGGCGGAGTACTCCACGGTCTATCTTTCGCAGCTCCAGGAGATGCTGGGGCGGGTCGAGGCGACCACGCCCAACGGGCAGTTGCCCTATCCGGAAGGCGTCGAGCGAGCCGTGCAGATGGTGAAGGAGACGCACGCCGCGGGGGGGAAGCTCCTCTTCATCGGGAACGGCGCCAGCGCGGCGATCTCGAGCCACCAGGCGGCCGACTTCATCCGCGCGGCGAGCGTGCCCGCCTTCGCGTTCAACGACGCGCCGCTGATCACCTGCCTCGGGAACGACCTCGGCTACGAGCGGGTCTTCGAGGTCCCGGTGGGGCTCGTCGGGAAGCCGGGAGACCTCCTCATCGCGATCAGCTCGTCGGGGGCCTCTCCGAACATCCTGCGCGGCGCCGACCGCGGACGCGAGGTGGGCTGCCGCCTCCTGACGTTGTCGGGGTTCAAGGCGGACAACCCGCTCCGCGCGAAGGGGGACCTGTCGTTCTGGGTCCCGACCATGAGCTACGGCAAGGTGGAGGTCATCCACCTGGCCATCCTGCACTGCATCTGCGACTGCGTCGCGGGACGCTAGCACTACAACGTACTATGAACGCCGAGCCCCGAAGGGGCGAGATATGCCAGC
>CAZYRM010000463.1:0-3163 GCA_964649705.1 uncultured Planctomycetia bacterium | reverse complement strand
CCCTGGTTCGAGATCACGGCCGCCACGAACTCCGCCGGGTGGTGCGCCCTGAGCCACGCCGAGCGGAACGAGACAAGGGCGTACGAGGCCGAGTGAGGCTTGCAGAAGCTGTACCCGCGGAAGCTCTCGATCATCTCCCAGACCTTCTCGATCACCCCGCGGTCGAACCCGCGCGCACGCGAGCCCTCCTCGAAGCGCTGGCGGGCGTCCTCGAGCTTCTTGCGCGGGTCCTTCTTGGAGAGGATCTTCCTCAGCCCATCGGCCTCGGACGCGTCGAACCCCGCCATCGCCATGGCGACCTTCGCGACGTCCTCCTGGTAGCTCATGATCCCGTAGCTCTCCGCGAGGATCTCCTCGAGCGCGGGGTGGAGCGGCTCGTACGCCCCCCCGCGCAGGCGGCGGACGTACTCGCGGATGAAGCGGTTCGCCGCGGGACGAATGATCGAGCTGTGGAGGGTGAGGTGCTCGAAGTCGCCCCGCCCCGTCTTCTGCTGGAGCTGCCGCATCGCGGGGGACTCCACGTAGAAGACGCCCATCGTCTTCCCCTCCGCCAGGAGCCTGAGCGTCTCGGGGTCGTCGAGCGGCGAGAAGCGGGCGTCGTCGATCTCGATCCCCTGGTCGCGCCGGAGGCGCGCGCAGGCGTCGCGGATCACGGCGAGGGAGCGGTTCCCGAGGAGGTCGAGCTTGACGAGGCCGAACTCCTCCGCGGCCTCCTTCTCCCACTGGACGACGTGGACCCCCTTCGCCGCGGGCTCGACGGGGACGTAGTCGGTGATCGGCCCCGGCGCGATGACGACGCCGCCGCAGTGCGTCGAGAGGAGGCGGGGGAAGCCGAGGATCCGCTGCGCGGTCGCGAGGATCTCGGGCCAGGGGGGGCGGAGGTCGGCCCCCTGGAACATCGGGTGGGTCTTCACCATGTCGCCGAGGTCGACCTCGTCCCAATGCCACGGGAAGCGCTCCGTGACGTCCTTGATCTCGTGCTCTGGCATGCCGTGGACCTTGGCGACCTCGCGGATCGCGGCGCGGGGCTGGAAGGTGTTGTGGTTCGAGATCATCGCGGTCCGCTCGGGGCCGTAGCGGCGGAAGACGTACTCGATGACCTGGTCGCGCTCGTCCCAGGGGAAGTCGACGTCGATGTCGGGGGGGTCCTTGCGGCCTTCGTTGAGGAAGCGCTCGAAGAAGAGGTTGTGGCGGATCGGGTCGACGTGGGTGATGCCGAGGGCGTAGGCGACGAGGCTCGCGGCGGCGGACCCGCGCCCGCAGGTGCGGGGGAAGCGTGTGACGATGTCCCAGACGACGAGGAAGTAGTCGGCGAAGCCCTTCCGCTCGATGAGCCCCAGCTCGCGATCGAGCCTCTCGCGGGCGCGGTCGGAGATCGAGCCGTAGCGCCGCGTGACGCCCTCCTCGGCGAGGCGCCGCAGGTAGACGGCGGCGGAGGGGAACGCGGGGGGGCCAGGGTAGGGGGGGAAGACGAGGGTATCGAAGCGCCAGTCGCGGTGGAGGGTCTCGGCGAGGCGCGCGGCGTTCGTGATCGCCTCGGGGGAGTGGCGGAAGGCGCGGGCGAGGGCGTCGGGGGGCATGAGCCAGGCCTCGGGGAGGCAGAGCTCGGACGCGGGGACGCGGGAGAGGGAGGTGTCGAGGTCGATGGCGCGCAGGAGGCGATGGAGGGGGTGGTCGGATGGATGGAGCATGTAGGCGTCGCACGAGGCGACGGGGGAGAGGCCGAGGTCCTCGGCGAGACGGAGGGCGGCGAAGGTGCGGTGGCCGGTGCGGAGCTCGACGAAGAGGCGGTCGGGGCCGAGGGGCTCGTGGAGGGCGCGGACGAGGGGGGGGTGGTCGGAGAGGACGACGACGCCGGCGTGGTCGGCCTTCAAATGGGCGATGAGGTCGAACGATTCAGTGACGGTCGCAGTCCCCATGAGGGACTTCTCGAGCGGCCTTGCGGCGCGGTGGTACGCGGAGATGGCGCGACAGATGGTGGCGTAGCCGCCGCGGTCGCGGGCGAGGAGGACGGCGCGAGTGAGGGAAGCCGTCCCACGGAGCGCATGTGCCGCACGCACGGCGCCCGGCGCGGGGGTTCCCGGTGCGCAGGCGGCGACCACGGGGCTGACGGTGCCCGTTCGCAGCTCAACGCCGAGGATGGGGGAGAGGCCGGTCTCTCGGCAGGCTTCGAGGAAGGGGTAGAGGCCGTAGAGGCCGTTGGTGTCGGTTAGCGCGAGGGCGGAATACCCGAGAGAGCGCGCGGCCTCGCACACCGCGAGCGGGTGCGCGACGCCGCGTTGCAGGGAGTAGTAGGAGTGGACGCACGGGAGGATCGTTGTCATGGATATGTCAGCGTATTTGAGGCGAGACGCCCATGGGTATCGCGCCCCGCAGCCGCTCGCCCCGCCATGTCGCGGCCCTTCACCAGCCCCGAAGGGGCGGCATGGAATAGCCCAGGGCGCAGCCCTGGGTCCTCCCGGTCCATGACATGATCGGAGCCCCGAAGGGGCGACATACACCCATGTTCATGCCCAGATGTACCGGTCGTCGTATGCCACGCCGGCCCGATGGAGGATGTGGAGGAACTCCTCCTGGAACGTGTGCCGGTGGTGGTGTTCCCTCTGGCCCGAAATGTAGGCCTTCACCGCCTCCACGTTCGAGAGGCTGACGGAGAACACCCCGTACCCGCCCTGCCATGCGAAGTCGCGATAGCCGGGTCCCTTGGTTTTGATCCACTTCGACGAGTTCTTCTTCACCTCCTCGAGGAGATCGCTCACCGCCATCGTCCGCGAGAGACGGCACAGGATATGGACATGGTCGTCCGCCCCTCCAATGACGAGGGCAGGCGAACCGAGGTTGCGGAGGGTCCCGCCGAGGTAGGCGTACAGCTCATCCTCGATCTCGCGGTGGAGGAACGGGCGGCGCTCCTTGGTGCTGAAGACAACGTGAAGCAGAACCTGTGACAGGGACTGGGACATCGACGTGTTCCTCCAAATCAGGGTGTATGCCGCCCCTTCGGGGCTCCGGAAATCGTTTGGAATGCCGTGGACCCAGGGCTGCGCCCTGGGCTGTTCCATGGCGCCCCTTCGGGGCTTATGACCTCGACATGCGGGGCGTCCGAGCCTTGCAACGCCGCCACCTCCGCGCCCGCACGCGGCAACGCCGCCACCTCCGCGCCCGC
>CAZYRM010000462.1:0-3184 GCA_964649705.1 uncultured Planctomycetia bacterium | reverse complement strand
GGAAGAAGACCATGGACCGCTTGAGCCGTTGACCCGGAGGGACGCATGTCGGACGCGCCGTCGCCCAAGGATTGGCAAGGCCAGCTTGCTGCCTGGCAGGGCCAGATCGTCGGCCTCTCCGAGGCCCAGAAAATGGCCATCTGGAAGGCGCTCAAGGCCGTCGCCTACGCGGACGGCGAGCTCAACGAGAAGGAGCCGACGCGCCTCAAGGAGTGGGCGAAGAAGATGGGGATCGAGGCTGACGTCGCGAAGCGCACGAAGCTCGACATCGCGGAGATGACGCAGGCCTTTCCCGACGCGACCACGCGGGCGCGGCTCTTCGGCGCGCTCTGCGAGCTGGCGACGTGCGACGGCGACTACCACGACGCGGAGGACGAGCTCCTTGACGACCTCGCGCAGGAGTGGTGGCCGCCGACGGGGCCGCGCGTGGAGCGCTTCACGGAGCCCCAGAAGCTGGCGTTCTGGCAGGGGCTCATCCACCTCGCGTGGGCGGACCGCGACGTCTCGGGGCTCGAGCGGCACCTCCTGGCGAACTGGGCCAGGCGTCTGAAGCGCAAGCCCGACATGGAGGACACGCGGCCGCCGTCGCTCGCGGAGACGATGGGCGTCTTCGAGTCCCCGGACGAGCGCGCGGTGGTGCTCAAGGCGCTCCACGCCTTCGCGCTGGCGGACGGGCCGATGAAGGCCGTCGAGCGGAGCCTGCTCACGTCGCTCGCGAAGCGATGGGACATGTCGCTCCCCCCGTAGGGTAAGGATGGGAAGGGACCACGTCTGGAAGGGAAAGGACCCTGCATTCCGTCGCCTCCTGGAGGAGGTCGCGGCGGAGGCGGAGCGTCTCCGCGTGAAGGGGCAGGGGTGGCGGGGGGACGGGCTCGGCGATTGGACCCTCTCCCGCGTCCTGTGGCGGCTGGCCGAGCTGGGGCTTTCGTGCACGAAGGAGGAGAGCTTCGCCGAGGCCTTCGTGTACGACTCGCCGTACTCCCTCGCCTCGTTCTGGTCCCTTCGCCTGCGCGCGGAAGGGGAGCTGCGCGAGTTCCTGGAGTACGCCGCGGAGGTCGTCTGCGGCTGGCACTTCTCGAACGGCGGCGCCCCGGAGGCGGACTTCCTCCTCGCGGCCGACTTCGCCATCGAGGACGAGTGCCGCGAGGAGAAGCTCGACGAGGAACAGCTCCGACGGCGCGTGGAGGCGGCCATCCGCATCCCGAAGGTCGCGTCGATCAGCCGCCCGGACGACCCGGGAGGTTGGGTGACGATGATGGAGGAGCGCTGCCGCGTGCCCGTTTCGATGTGGGTGGCGGAGCTCCTGATGCCGCTGGGCGTGAACAAGCTCGCGGACGCGGCAATTGCGCTGGCGGAGGCGTGGGCGCCCATCGCGCTCACGGAGCGGTTCCGCGCGGAGTTGCCGCTACTCTTGATGGTCGCGGGGAAGCCGGCCGAGGGGCAGCAGCGCGCCCGGGACCTGATCCGGGACTACCCGCGCAGCGTGCCCGCGCTCTTCAATGCGGGAAAGGCGCTGATCGCCCTCGGCAGCGCGCGGGAGGGCACGGAGGTCGTCCAGCGCGCGATGGCGTTCTCCCAGTCGCGTGAGGAGCGCCTCTGGATCCGCGAGCACCTGGACAGCCTGGCCGCGGCGCTCGATCAGGACGACGACGCCCACGCGCCGCGCGTCTTCGACGACGACGCGACGCGCGACGACGAGGAGGCCGGAGAGCCCATCGTTGCGGAGGCGCGCGTCGGCCGCAACGACCCCTGCCCCTGCGGCAGCGGGAAGAAGTACAAGAAGTGCTGCGCGAAGGGCGGAGCGTGACCGGGGCCTCCCCGCCTCAGCGCTGCTTAACGCCCTTCCACTTCGCCTCGGGGAGCGTCTGGATCTGGATCTTCACGTTGTACAGGCTCGACCCGCTGACCTTCGCCTGGATCGTGCCCTTCTCGATCGCCAGGTGGCACACCGACCCGTTCCGCACGTAGGTCCGTCCGCGCGGGAGGCGGTTGGCGTAGTCGCTGAACTTCTCCAGGTGCTCGCACCACGCCTTGCCCCAGAACGAGTGCGCGATCGTGCGCCCCTCGATCTTCACGGGCTGGACGTCGACGCCCTTCTTCTTCAGCTTCTCCAACTGCCGTACGGCCTTCGCGCGCTGCGGCCTGAAGGCGCTTGGCCGCCTTTGTCTGCCTCGCGGAGGGGTTCTTGATCGCCTGCGCCTCGTCCAGGACGGCGAGGCCCCACTTTCTGTCCGAGAGCCAATCGAGGCGGGAGAGCATGCCATACGTCGTGAAGACCGCGTCGGCCCCCGCGAGGGCGCGCTTCGGGTCGCGTTGGGCGGCCTCGAAATCGGCGCCTCGGGCGATCCCGGGGTGGAGGAACCTCACGGAGAGGGACGGCGCGAAGCGCTCGATCTCGCCCTTCCAGTTGCCGAGGAGGGACGCTGGGAGGACGAGGATGGCGGGGTCCGGTGCGCGTTCGCGCTTCCTCAGGAGCAGGAGGGCGAGGACCTGGAGGGTCTTTCCGAGGCCCATGTCGTCGGCGAGGCAGGCCCCGAGGCCGAGGCGGGCGAGGGTCCAGAGCCACCGGACGCCGATCGACTGGTAGGGGCGGAGCGTCGCCTGGAGGTCCCGGGCGAGCGCCTCGGAGGGGAAGGCCTCGGGCTGGCGGATCTCGCGCAGGCGCTCCTCGAGCCACGGGCCGGCGTGGACGTCGGTCCACGACGCGGCGCCGTCGGCCGCGGCGCCCTCCTGGCCGGCCTCGATCGGCGCGCCGGCGAGGAGCCTCATCCCCGCGAGGAACGAGACGCCGTCTTCCCCGAAGTCCCGCTTGACGCGCTTCCAGTGATCGAGGGCCTGCTGGAGCTTCTCGCGGTCGACCTCGACCCAGCGGCCCTTGAGCTGGAGGAGGCCCACGCGGGCGGCGAGGACCTCTCGCCACTCCTCGTCCGAGAGGGGCTCGCCGTCGACGCAGGGGCGAACGCGGAAGTCGAGCAGCGTATCGGCGCCGAAGAAGGAGTGGCCGGAGCTGCCGAGGGAGACCTCGGCGCGGACGCGCGGGGGCTTCTTGGTCCACCAGTCGGGCATGCGGACGAGGAGGCCGGACTCCTCGAGGGCGGGGACGTCCTTGAGGAAGCGGTGGGCCTCGGCGGGGGACCAGCGGAGGGGGTGGAAGACGTCGCCGGAGTCGACGAGGTCCTTGACC
>CAZYRM010000461.1:0-3186 GCA_964649705.1 uncultured Planctomycetia bacterium | reverse complement strand
TTCTCGCTCGGGACGACGCTCGAGACCTTCACGTTCGACCGGGCCAGGGGGGCGATCCGCAGCGTCATCTCCCTCTCCCCCACCGAGGCCCGCGTCCTCCGCGACGGACGCGAGACGATGGTCCGCGTCGAGGAGGTCTCGCCCGGCGACCGCATCGTCGTCCGACCCGGCGAGAAGGTTCCGCTCGACGGCGTCGTCCTGTCGGGAACGACGGCCATCAACCAGGCGCCGATCACCGGCGAGGCGCTCCCCGTCGTGAAGACCGTCGGCGACTGGGTCTATGCGGGCTCGATCAACGGCAAGGGGCACGTCGAGGTCGAGGCGAAGCGCCCCTACCGCGAGAACACGATCGCGCGGATCATCCACCTCGTGGAGAAGGCGCAGGCGGGGAAGGCCCCCGCGCAGCGGACGATCGAGCGGTTCGCCAGGTGGTACACGCCGTCGGTCCTCGTCGTCGCGCTCTTCGTCGCCACGGCGGCCCCGCTGCTCCTCGACGGCGCGGAGTGGACCCCGTGGATCAGCCGCGCGATGGTCCTCCTCGTGGTCGCCTGCCCGTGCGCGCTGGTCATCTCGACGCCGGTCTCGGTGATCTCGGCGATCGCCTCCGCCTCGCGGAAGGGGGTCCTCGTCAAGGGAGGCTCCCACCTGGAGCAGATCGGGGCGAGCCGCGTGGTGGTCTTCGACAAGACGGGGACGGTCACGCTGGGACACCACGACGTCGACGAGGTCGTCCCCGCCGGCGAGGCCACGCGCGAGCGGGTCCTCGCGATCGCCGGGGCCCTCGGGGCGCGGTCCGAGCATCCGCTCTCGATGGCGATCTCCGAGTACGCCAGGCGCGAGCGCGTGCCGCTGCCTGACGTGGAGGCCTTTGAGTCGATCCCCGGTCGCGGGGCCCGCGGGCAACTCGAGGGCCGCGCCGGCAGGCTCGGGAGCCGTGCGTTCCTGGAGGCGGAGGGCGTCTCGTGCACGCCGCTCGACTCGGCGCTCGCGCGGATCGAGGCGGACGGGCGGACGGCGGTGTTCGTCTCCCTGGGCGGCGATCTGCTCGGCGCCGTCGCGCTGGGGGACCGCCTGCGCGAGAAGGCGGCGGACTGCGTCAAGGCGCTTCGGACCGAGCTCGGGCAGGAGGTCATCCTCCTCTCGGGCGACAGCCCCGCGGCGGCGGGGGCGGTCGGCCGCCAGCTCGGGATCGAGAACGTCCACGGCGGCGTGCTGCCGGAGCGGAAGGTGGAGGTCGTGCGGGAGCTCAGGGACCGCTATGGACGTGTGGTCATGGTCGGGGACGGCGTGAACGACGCGCCGGCGCTCAAGGAGGCGAACGTCGGCATCGCGATGGGCGCGGCGGGGACCGACCTGGCCATCGAGACGGCGGACATCGCGCTCATGGCGGACGACCTCTCGCGGGTGCCGTTCCTGATCCGCCTCTCGCGCCGCACGGTCTCGACGATCCGCTGGAACATCGCCGCGAGCCTGGCCGTGAAGTTCGCCTTCTTCGGGCTGGCGCTGGGGGGGTGGGTCAACCTCTGGGGCGCGGTCGCGAGCGACATGGGCGTGTCGCTGCTCGTGACGCTCAACGGGATGAGGCTGCTGCGGACTGAGCCGTAGCCACGGCGCGCTCGCTGGCGTAGAGGCGGCTCGCTCGACGGAGCGTCAGCAGCTCCTGGCGCGTCAGGCTCTCCATCCCGCCCTGGTTGATCTTGTCGAGGATCCCGTCGACGACGTCGCGCATCTCGGCGATGCGGCACTGCCTGCGGATGCGGAGGCGGCGGCTGCGCGCGACGCGCCAGCGGAGGGCGACGGGCTCCGCCGTGAGCCAGAAGGCGGCCGCGAGGACGCCTCCTCCCGCCGCGCCCCAGGTCGGGGTGATCGGGTCGGGCTGGAAGGCGGCCATCCCCGCGATGAGCGCGAGGATCCCCGCGAGCTGCACGGCGGGCAGGTGGGCCACAATGCGCTTGCGGCCGAAGACCCAGGCGTACGTCAGGACGAGGCCGAGGACCATTCCCGAGGCGCCGAGGTAGGGCTGGCGCCCGACGCAGCCCGGGAGGGCGATCGTCGCGGTCGCGACGGAGCACGCCACGCAGAGGGAGAGGAACTTCGCTGTCCCCCACCTCTCCTCGATGCGCCGCGCGACGATCCAGAGGATGAGGGCATTCGAGACGAGCTGCCAGAGCTGATGGTGGACGAGGACGAAGCCGAGGAGCCGCCAGACCTCGCCGTGGAAGACTCGCTCGGGGATGAGTCCGACGCCGCGCGAGAGGCCTCCCTGCCAGTACCAGTCGACCACGGCGGCGGCCGCGAAGGCGCCGAGGAGCATGCGGCTCCCCGGGCTCGACCGGCCCGGCCGGCGGACCTCGGTCCCCTTCTTGGATGAGCCCTGACGCTTCACGCCGGGATGATAGCACCCCCGGAATCGGTTTGCAATCGCGCCCCCGGGGGCGATAGGATCGCCCCCCTGTCCTCGGAGGGATCGACATGGCCATTACGCCCAAGAAGCTCGTCGTCCTGATCGCGATCGGCGTAGGTCTCTATTTTGCCTACGGCTACTTCAAGTCGACCTTCTCCTCCAAGACGAACGAGGAGCTGTTCGCGATGTACGGCGAGGGCGGGCCGAAGGCGGCGGGGGCCCGTGCCGAGCTCGAGATCCGCGTCGCCCAGGACAAGATCAAGGCCGGCGACCTGATGCCGCGGGCGAACGACGCCAACGCCGACATTGCCGCGCTGGCCCTCGGCCTCCTCGCCCGGATGGGTCACAAGGAGGGGATCCCGACGTACATCAGCAAGGTGAACGCCCGGGAGCCGAAGCGCTGGAAGGTGAACGCCGCGGCGGCCGACGCCCTGAAGGCCTCGAAGTGCGCGAAGTCGAAAGATGCCATCCCGCACCTGATCAAGCTCCTCACGTGGGAGGTCCCGGCGAAGGACGGGGTCAACGCGCAGGAGGCGTCCGAGGGGGTGCACTCCGCGGCGGGCGGGGCGCTCGAGGCGATCACCGGCCAGAACCACCAGAACAACGCCAGCCTGTGGGAGGTCTGGTGGCAGGGGAACCAGAGGGAATTCGAGGTGAAGTGATCGGGGAGAGACGACGCAGAATGGTCAATTTTCAATGAGCAATTTTCAACGAAGGTTAAAGGTACGAATTCTAAAGGCTCGAGTGGAGGCCACATGAGCCATGAGCAATAGGACCATGAA
>CAZYRM010000460.1:0-3192 GCA_964649705.1 uncultured Planctomycetia bacterium | reverse complement strand
CCCGATTACGAGCACGCCACCGCCACCGATTCGGCTGGAGAGTAGCGTTGTAGGACTACATCGGCATCAGGTCGGTGAACACGAACCCCTCGCGCTCGACGGTGTCGCCGACGCGGACGGGGATCGGACGGGCGAACATCGGGCCATCCCAGGCGAACGTGTGGAACTCGCCATTCTCTCCGCACGGGTCGATGCCGGCGGGGAACTCGGCGAGCAGGCCCCAGTCGAACGCGCGCCCGGCGAGCTCGCGCGGCGTCTGCCGCGGGTCGATGCAGACGAGGTTCGCACGGAGCCCGCCCGCGAGCATCTCGCGGGCGAGAAGCCAAGTCGTTCGGCCCCAGAGGGGGAAGACGGGCGTTATGCCGACCTTCGCGAGGTTTGCCTCGCGATAGGCGCGGACGTCCTGGAGGAAGAGGTCGCCGAAGACGACGTGGGTGACTCCGTCGGCCTTCGCGCGCCCCATGGCCTCGGCCATGCGCGTCTCGTACACCTCGTTCGGGCACGGCGCGGGGATGGGGACCTCCTGGAGCGGCAGGCCAGCCTCGCGTGCCTGGGCGCGGACGAGTTCCATGCGCGCGCCGTGCATGGAGACGCGCTGGTACGGCTCGGTGAGCGTGGTGAGGAGGCCGACGACGTCGACCTCTCCCTGTGCGCGCGCAACATGGAGGGCCCACGCGCTGTCCTTCCCGCTGCTCCAGCAGACCCAGGCCCTGGGACGGGTCATCGGTCGGGCTCCAGACGGGCGGAGCGGCGACGAAACATGTTCCACTTCCCCCAGTCGCTGACTCCAGTAACGCCGACCCGCCGCGCTCGATCAAGAGCATTCCCGCGGATGCACACAGAGACGGCGCCTGGAACTGCCCGAATCTGTGTGCATCTGTGGATCAACCCACGAGCAGCGCCGCGCCGAGGACGCCGGCGGAGTCGCCCAGATCGTTGCGCACGATCGGCGTCGTCAGCTCGTCGTTGAAGACGTACTTCGCCACGCGGTCCCGTCCCTCGTCGTAGAGCAGGTCCAGGTTCGAGACCCCTCCGCCCAGCACGATCGCGCTCGGGTCCAAGATGTCGATCACGTTCGCGAGACCCCGCCCGAAGGCCTCGAGCATCGTCTCGATCGCCGCGTGGGCGTGCGGGTCCACCACCCGGCGAGCCGCGACCTCCGCGAGGCTGCGCCGCTCCCCTGACCGCGCCGCGTAGTCCCCCTCGACGGCCGGTCCACCGAGATAGGCCTCCGCGCAGCCCCGCTGCCCGCAGTAGCACGGCCGGCCGGCAAGGCCAGCTTGCTGCTCGGCCCCGTGGAAGACCGCGTGGTGGCCCCACTCCCCCGCAATCCCCTGCGGCCCGGACCATACCTCCCCGCGGAAGACGACGCCTCCCCCGACGCCCGTGCCGAGTATCACGCCAAAGACCACGCCGTCGCGATGCGCCCTCGCCGCGCCGAGGAGCGTCTCGGCCAGCGCGAAGCAGTTCGCATCGTTGTCGAAGGCCACCGGCCGTCCCAGCGCACGCGACAGGTCGTCTTGAAACGGCCTCCCGATCAGGCACGTGGTGTTCGAGTTCTTCACGACCCCCTCGCGCCGCGTGACGTGCCCAGGCATCCCGACGCCGACGTGGACCTCCTCCAGACGCGCATTCACCGCGCAGGCGGCCTCACGCGCCAGCGCCGCGGTCGCCTCGACGATGTGCTCGTACCCGCGCTCCCGCTCGGTGGGGACGCGCCTCCGCCAGGCGACGTCGAAGCCCTCGGCCGTGGGCCGGCCGACGACCGCCTCGATCTTCGTCCCGCCGAGGTCGATTCCGATGCGCCAGGGGGAGCTCATCGCCACGATTCTACACGGTTTCGTGTGCGCGGCCAGGGGCGACCCTGCGGGTTGCCCCTACATTGGATTCGACGCGATCCAGGATGGCACCGGTTTGCGGCCGCCTGCCAAAGTGACAGCGAACGACCCCCGCTGCCAGATTGACAGCGCACGACCCCGCAAGCCATTCCCCCAACCTCCCTTCCGGCGGACCCTTGCGCGTGCG
Source organism: uncultured Planctomycetia bacterium (assembly GCA_964649705.1). Lineage (GTDB taxonomy): Bacteria > Planctomycetota > MHYJ01 > WSZJ01 > CAZYRM01 > CAZYRM01. The sequence goes on along the minus strand of CAZYRM010000460.1, from coordinate 1,167 downwards.
CTCACTCCGGATCGCCCCGGCACGATCCTTGCCGATCTCCGGCAGCTCTCCGGAGAAAGTCCATCACGCCTGGAGGACCCGTTTCCATGTCCAAGCAGCTCAGCTTCGACCAGGATGCCCGCGCCGCCCTCAAGAGGGGCGTCGAGAAGGTTGCCCGCGCCGTCCGTCCCACCCTCGGCCCCAAGGGCCGGAACGTCGTCCTCGACAAGGGCTGGGGCGCGCCCAACGTCACCTCCGACGGCGCCACCGTCGCCGAGGAGATCGAGCTGATCGATCCGTACGAGAACGCCGGCGCCCAGGTCATCAAGCAGGCCGCGTCGAAGACCAACGACCAGGCCGGCGACGGCACCACGACCGCCACCATCCTCGGCGAGGCCCTCTTCCTCGGCGGCCTCAGGGCCGTCACCGCCGGCGCCGACCCGATGGCGATCACGCGCGGCTTCTGGAAGGGGACCGACGCCGTCGTCGAGGACCTCAAGAAGCTCTCGCGCCCCGTCGCCACCGACGCCGAGATCCTCCAGATCGCCACCGTCTCCGCGCACGACGAGGAGGTCGGCAAGCTCATCGCCGACGCCATGAAGAAGGTCGGCAAGGACGGCGTCATCACGATCGAGGACGGGAAGCAGACGAAGACCGAGGTCAAGATCGTCGAGGGGATGCAGTTCGACCGCGGGTTCCTCTCCCCTCACTTCGTCACCGACCCCGACGCGATCACCTGCGTGCTCGAGAACCCCTACATCCTCATCCATGAGGAGAAGATTTCGAGCGTGCCGAAGCTCATCCCCCTCCTCGAGAAGGCCGCCGAGGCGAAGCACCCGCTGCTCATCATCGCCGAGGACATCGAGGGAGAGGCCCTCGCGACGCTCGTCGTCAACCGCCTGCGCGGGATCCTCAACGTCTGCGCCGTGAAGGCCCCGGGGTACGGCGACCGCAGGAAGGCGATGCTCGAGGACATCGCGATCCTGACGGGCGGGAAGCCGATCTTCAAGGACCTCGGGATCGACCTCGAGCAGGTCAAGCTCGGCGACCTGGGCCAGGCGGAGAAGGTCACGATCAGCGCCGAGTTCACCACGATCGTCAAGGGCCGCGGAAAGGCGACCGACGTCGCCGCCCGCGCGGCGCAGATCAAGCGCGAGGCCGAGGAGAGCGACAGCGACTACGACCGCG
>CAZYRM010000459.1:0-3193 GCA_964649705.1 uncultured Planctomycetia bacterium | reverse complement strand
CCGCCGCCGTACGCCGCGACGATGACCTCCATGTCGCCGTCCCCGTCCATGTCGGCCACCTGCGGGACGTTCAGCCCCCCGAACTTCGACTGCCCCCTCCAGAGCTTGCGACCCCAGTACCTGCCTTCGTCCGCACCCCAGACGTCGAAGCTACCGAACATGAAGTTCTGGATCTGGAGGAGCTCGGCGCCGCCCTTCCCGTCGATGTCGACGATGCGCAGGATGCCGGCCGGGTGCTTCTCGGATCCGATCCGCGTTCCTGACCTGTCGAAGACCAGCATCTCGCCGGCCTCCGTAGAGGCGTATACGGAGACATCGCCGTCGCCGGCGGGGTCGCCCCCCGCGCAGCCGTACAGGCCCTTCACCTCGGCCTTCCACCGCGGCTTGAGCTCGAACCGGTTCTCCGGACGCTTGTAGAAGTCGTCGGTCACGAGCTTGCCGACGGCGTCGGACTTCTTCTCCTTCGGGAGGGGCCTGTAGAACCCGCCAGCCTTCGCCATCTCCAGGCGTGAGGCCGCCAGCTCGGCCGCGGAGAGCGTCCTCTCGTCGAACTGGGCCTGTCGGATCGCCCTCTCGCGGGAGAGGGCCTCGTCGCACCGCCTCAGGAACTCATCGTCGGAGAGCTGCCCAAGCACATTCTCGAGCTGGCCCACGCGGAACTGCGCGCGGAGGAGGTCGATCTCCGTCCCGACGCCGCTGTCGAGGAGTTTCCGTGCCCGCGCCTCGCTTGCCCGCAGCGACTCGAACTTCGCCTTCGCCCACACATCCGGCGCGATGAGGCCGAACGTCTTCTGCGCGTCCAGGAGCGCCTCTCGCGCCTCCTCGACCTCGGCCGGAGTCGCAATCCCGGCTGCGAGGAGTTCCTGCGCGCGTTGCATGCATTCCACGGCGCGGGCCACCTCCTCGGGCAACTCCGCGTTGCCGGGCCCCGTCCTCCTCACCTCATCGGCGCGCCTCTTGAGCTCCGCCACCAGGCGGTCCAGGTCCCGCTGGAGCTCCGCCACGGCGTCGGCTCCACGCGGGTCGGTCTTCGCAACCCGCTCGCGCGGGGGCGCCGGGACGACGATCAGGATGCCGTCCCTGGTCACGAACAGGCCGCAGTTGACCGCCTCTGCGGCGCTCTCGAGCGCGACGTAGGCCGGCACGCCGTTGAACCTGAGCGTCACGGTCCCGCGGACCGACGGGCCGCAGACGACGGAGCACCCGGCGCTCTTCGCGAGGAGCGGGAGGACCTGACGGATGTCGGCGTCCTTGACGTCGAGCGTCGCGGGAGGTCCCCCGCCCGCGGGTGGCTCGAAGCGCGGCAACTCGATGGGGGCGGGCGTCAGCGCCAGGATCCCGTTCGCCTCATCGACGCGGAAGTTGCAGGCGTTCGAGATGGCGTCGATCACGGCCCTCGGCGAGCCCTCGGGGATGTACGCGCTCACCGTCCCGCGGACCGACGGCCCCAGGACCAGGGAGAGACCGTGTCGCTGCGCGATCGCCTCGAGCGTCGCTCGGAGGTCCGCGTCGCTCACGACCAGCGCACCCTCGGCCTGCGGCGGAGGCACGGGGGTCGGGTCCGAGCTCAGGGCCCGAAAGTCGATCTCGACGATCTGGTCCTCGGTGAACGACCTGAGTTCCCCGTTGATGCGGAAGCGGTACGTCCTGGATCCGAAGTCGACGAGCGTGGCCTCGATCACGCTCCCGTCCTGGAGCCTGATCCGGACCCTCCGCTCCTCCGCGGAGACCAGGGACGTCAGCAGGACGAGGGCGAGGACGACTCGGGCGGACACCATGGTTGAACCTCCGTACATCGAACCACGCATCGTCTCTGCACGCCTCGTGCCTCGCCGCAAGTCGTTGGCCGGCAACGAACGCCCCGCGGGGACCGTCGAGGAATTCGACACCGTCGTCGAAATCCTCGACGCATGAGGGTCGGTGGCGGTGGCGTGCTCGTAATCGGGCTCGAAATCGTTCTCGTGCTCGTTCTCGGCCTCGTTCTCGGATCGAGCGCGCACGAGCCGAGAACGAGACCGAGAACGAGCACGAGAACGATGTCGAGCCCGATTACGAGCACGCCACCGCCACCGATCCCCGTCGCGAGCGGCGCTGTAGGACTACCGGTAGGTAATCTTCTCGACCTGGCCGATCTCCCAGGCCTGCTCGGTGCCGTCCTTCCCGCGGAAGAGGATCCGATCGTCGTGGATCTCCACGACCTCCCCGTCGTACTCCTTCCCTTCCACGACGACGACCGCGGACCGCGTGGCGGCCTTCGGCGGGGAGTGCTTCGTCGTCCCGAGCCAGACCCAGGCCCCCAGTCCGAGGAGAAAGACCACGGTCACGACAGTCGCGACGACGCCCAGGTTGCGCACCCGCGGCACATCAGGGGCCGTCTCCGCCGTCAGCGCCTCCAGCGGGAAGCCCGTCACGTCGAGCATCCGCGACTCCGCGCCCGGGTAGGCCGCGACGACCGCCTGCCTCATCGCCGCGGCGTCGGCGTAGCGCCCCTCGGGGGTCTTCGCCATCGCCCTGGCGAGGATCGGCTCGAACGCCGGCGTGACGTGCGCCGATGTCGGCAGCGGGGCCTCCGCGTGCATCTTCAGCACCGCGAGCGGGTGGTTTCCCCGGAACGGGACCTCTCCGTGGAGCGCCTCGTACAGCACCACGCCGAAGGAGTAGAGGTCGCCCCGCGGGTCGGGCTCCGTCCCCTCGGCCTGCTCGGGCGACATGTACTCGGCCGTCCCCATCACCTGCCCCGACATCGTCAGGCGGGTCAGGTCCTCGGCCCGCGCCAGGCCGAAGTCGGTGACGTGGACGCGGCCGTCGCGGTCCACGAGCAGGTTTCCCGGCTTGATGTCGCGGTGGATGATCCCCTTCGCGTGGGCGAACGACAGCGCCGACAGCACCTGCGCGGCGATGCACGCCGTGTTCTCCGCCGACAGCCTCCCCATCCCGCGGATCAGCATCGCCAGGTTGATCGACGGGATGTACTCCATCGCGAAGCACCACGTGCCCTCGTGCTGCTCGATCGGCGAGAGGGCCTTCACGATGTTCGGGTGGTCCAGCGCCGCGTGGACGGCCTGCTCCTGCGCGAAGCGGGCGACCAGGGCCTCGTCGCCGGCGAAGGACGGCGAGAGGAGCTTCAAGGCGACCAGCCGCGAGGTCCGCTTGTCGACGGCGCGGTAGACCTCCCCCATGCCGCCCTTCCCGA
>CAZYRM010000458.1:0-3227 GCA_964649705.1 uncultured Planctomycetia bacterium | reverse complement strand
TCTGTGGTGAATACACGGCCCGGACACAGTTCGCCTGTGGGATGCGGGCAACGCCTGCGCTGGGATCTGGGATTTGGGATCTGGATCTCGAACGCGGGCACCCATGCGACTCGCAGCATAGCGCTTGACGCGACCCTAGCGCCGCGCGCCGCGACCGAGGAGGCGCGCGAGCAGCTCGCGCGGGCGGGCGCGGAGCAGGGCCGCGGGGTCGGGCTGTGCGCCCGAGCGGTGCCAGGCGAGGAGCGCCGACTCGACGGGGCGGCGCGAGAGGAGCTGGATGCGGTGCACCGGCGCGGGTCCGCCGGACCCACGGCGGTCGAAGGCGGCGCGCGACCAGGGGACGTCGAGGCAGATCCGGTGCCGCGTGGCGGCGAGGACGGCCTCAGGGATGGCGTCGTCCGTGCCGACGAAGACCCGGAGATCGGGGTGGAGCAGGAACTGCCGCGAGACCTCGCGCTCCTCCGCCGGCGAGAGGCGGCTCCAGAGGCACGCGTGGCCGACCTTCAGCCGCTCGCAGACGGGCGTCGCCGCGCAGACGAGGTCGGCGTCCTGGGCGAACACCACGACGCGGTGGCCGTTGGCCTTCACCAGCTCCCGGAGCAGGTAGTGAAGCTCTGCCGTCCGCCCCGCCGCGTCGGGGCGCCGAAGGGCGTCGAGCCGCGACCGCGCGCCGCCGCCGGGGTCCGGGTTCACCGAGTCCGCCGCGGGGACGATCGACTCGATCACGCCGGGCAGCTCCTGGGAGACCTCCTCGGCGCGGCGGCGGAGGGCGACGGTCGCGAGGCGTCTTCGGAGCTCGTCGAGGTGGCGTACGCCCGCGACGGCCTCGCGGTCGTCGAGTCGGAGGTACCGTGCGGCGTGGGCGTCATCTGCGTCGAGGGCGCCGGGCGCGAGGAGGCGGACGAGCGGGTGGATCCACTCGGGGTCGCACTCGGAGGCGACCCCCGTGAGGGCGATCACGTATGGGGAACGGAGGGCGAGGATCCCGCGGCCGAGGCGCCCCTCCCAGCGGGCGACGCGGTAGGCCTGGTCGAGGACGACGAGGTCGGGCGGGGACGCGGCGAGCAGGCGGCGGTCGCGCCAAGCGGAGGCGAGCGGGGCGACGCGGAACGACGGGTCGCCCTCGGGGATCGCGTCGTCGGGGCCTCCGACGGGTCGATCGGTGACGGCGGCAATCTCGTCCATCCAGCCCTGGACGTGGCCCGAGGGGCAGAGGACGAGCACGCGGCGGACGCCGGCTCGGCGGGCGAGGAGGAGCGCGGCGGCGATCGCCTGGGCGGACTTCCCGAGCCCCATCTCGTCGGCGAGGACGACTCGGCCCCTGCACGCCGCGAAGAGGGCCCCGCGCGCCTGGTACGGGCGCAGGGGGCGCAGCAGGTGCGGGAAGGTGGCGCTCCCCTCCCGGAACTCCGCGAGCAGGCGGATCTCGTCGCTCGGGGGGGCCGCGACGGTTCGTGAGGGGGAGGCGCGCATCGGGACGAATTATAAACTACGATTCGTCCAATGCAAGCACGCCGGGTGCGGCGACTACTCCCTCACCGCGACCCAGAGCCCGTCGCCGATCGGCACGATCACGCCGTGGAGGCCCGGCATCTCCGCCATGTGATCGTTGAAGGCGCGGACCGCGCCCACCTCGCGATCCCGCGGAGTCTCGGCGAACAGCTCGCCGAACGCGAAGGCGTTGTCCACCATGATGAGGCCCCCTCGCCTGACGATCCGCATCGCGTGCGCGAGGTAGAGCGGATAGCTGGCCTTGTCCGCGTCGAGGAAGGCCGCGTCCGCCGAGTCGGGCGCAAAGGTCGGCAGCACGTCCGCGCCCGCCCCGCGGTGGACGACGACCCGCCCCGCCACGTCCGATCGCGCGACCCAGCGCTCCGCAAAGTCGGCGTGCTTGCCGACGAGCTCGATCGTCCGGACCCGGCCGTCGGTCGGTAGCGCCCGGGCCATCGCAATCGCGGAGTAGCCGGCGAGCGTGCCGACCTCGACCACGTCGCGCGCGCGAGCGAGCTTCAGGAGGACTTGCATGAAGCTCGCCTGCTCGGGGGCGATCCAGATGGGCGGGATCCCCTCCTGCCTCGCCGCGGCCTTCAGGTCCTGGAGGAAGGCGTCCTCGGGGACGGTGCGCTCGGCGACATAGCGGAAGTGGGCCTCGGTGACGACGCTCGACGATTCGGACATGGCGGCGGCTCCTACATTACACGATGATACGACCGGTATCGGGGGGATCCCAGGCATGATTCAGGCGTGGGTAACACTCCCGGCAGCATCCAGGTCAGGAGCGCGTCTCGCCAACAAGTCCCAAGACTCAATGACCAACTCTCACACAAGGTCCAAGGTGAAAGGCTGAAGGACTGCCGAGTTCAAGACTTGCGACTTGGCGCTTCGTTGAGAGGTGGTCATTGAGCCTTGTGCCTTGTGAAGCGGGGCGCATCACTCGTCTCGGTCGCGTCGTGCTACCCATGGACGCGTGAGATTGAACCATGCCGGATCCCAGGATTGGAAGCGCCGGGCGGGCGCCTTGCCGCCTGAAAACCGTTCCTTACCCTGTAAGCGGACGCTTACAGTCGTCTCCGGCGAGCGACGGGCTCACAACCTTGCGTTCGCACACAAGTTCTGCGCACGCGCTCACGTGCGTGCGCCTCCGGCTGGGTTCCGACCGCCGGTACCGACTCTCGTGTCCGGGATTCGAGAGCGGTGCATGCGGCGTTAATGATGATCCTGTAAGTGGTTGGAAATCGCATACAATTCCGAACGCACACGAGAGAGGGGCAAGGTCCATGCTAACCAAGGTGAGTGGGTCTATGTAGGGAAGTCGAAGATGCGCGGGTTCCGAACGAGGATGCTGGTGGCCCTGGTGGCGGCGGTGAGCCCCGCCGTCCTGTCCGCCACCACCCTCGAGAAGCAGGACCTCGCAAGCGTCACCTCCCAGGCCGACCGGATCTTCACCGCGCGCGTCCTCTCCACCGAGAGCTCCTGGGACGCCGCGGAAGGCCAGATCTTCACCCGCGTCGAGTTCGAGGTCCTGGAGGGCGTCAAGAATGCGGACGCCGGACAGCGGGTCGCCCTGCGGTTCCTCGGCGGCACCGCGATCGTCCCGGGCCTGGGCTCCCAGACGCTCGAAGTCCCTGGCATCCCCCAGTTCGCCGCGGGCGCCCGCGCCCTCCTCTTCGCCATGGACGACCCCCGCCTCTTCTGCCCCGTCGCGGGGTGGTTCCAGGGGGCCTTCG
>CAZYRM010000457.1:0-3237 GCA_964649705.1 uncultured Planctomycetia bacterium | reverse complement strand
CTCCTCGCGGAGGTGACCGTCGGCGAGACCTACTTCTTCCGCGAGCCGGACCACTTCGAGTTCATCCGCCGCGAGGTGCTGCCGGAGGCCGTGGCACGGAGGGGGGAGGAGCAGCCGGTGCGGGTCTGGAGCGCGGCGTGCGCGTCCGGGGAGGAGGCCTACTCGCTCGCCGTCCTCCTCGACGAGGTGGGGCTGTCGGACCGGGGGAGCATCCTCGCGACCGACGTCTCACGGCCCTCGCTCGCAAGGGCGAAGAAGGGCGTGTACTCGTCCTGGTCGCTCCGAGGCGTCGACCCGCGCCGCGTCGATCGGTACTTCCGACGGGACGGCCCGGCGTTCCTGCTCGACGATCGCCTCCGCCGCAAGGTCTCGTTCGAGTACCTCAACCTGGCCCTGGACGCGTATCCGTCGCTGGCGACAGGGACGTGGGGCCTGGACCTGGTCCTCTGCCGGAACGTCCTCATCTACTTCGGCAAGCAGGCCGTCGAGCGGGTCGCCGCGCGGCTACACGCGACGCTCGTGGACGGCGGGTGGCTGGTCACGGGGCCGTCCGACCCGCCGCTCGGGGGCTCCGCGCCGTTTGACGTCGTCACGACGCCGTGGGGGGTGTTCTACCGGAGGCGCGGTCCGCGCACGGCGTTCCTCGCACAGGCGCCGCCTGCGACGGAGGTCCCCGAGCCTCCGCCGGCCCTGCCCGCCCTGCCGGTCCCGGTGCCCGCCGCGGCTCCGCCCCGGCCGCCGGCGATGCCCGCGGAACCCGGTGAGGCCGAGCGGATCCGCGAGCTGGCCAACCAACGCGGCCCCTTGGAGGCGGCCGTCGCGGCGGCGTCTTCATGCGCGCGCAGCCCGCTCTCGGCCGAGCTGCGCTACCTGCGGGGCGTCCTCCTGTGGGCCGCGGGGCGCGACGCCGAGGCGGCACGGGAGCTCCGCCGAGCCCTCTACCTGGACCCGTCGCTCGCCGCGGTCCACTTCGTGCTCGGCTCCGTGCTCGACCGGTCGGGGGACATGGAGGGCGCGCGGCGGGCATTCCGCAACGCGCTCTCGATCGCCGAGGCCTGCCCGCCCGACGGGGCGGCGCCCCTGGCCGACGGAGAGACGTTCACGCGCCTCGCCGGAGCGGCCCGGGCGAGGCTCGAACTGCTCGAGGAGAAGCCATGATCGACCCCGAGGCGGTCCGCGCGAGGTTGGAGGCGAGGGCCCGGACGCTGGCCCGCGTGCCGCCGAAGGAGGCCGACGAGGCCTCGATCGAGCTCCTCCTCTTCTCGCTCGCAGCGGAGACCTACGCGGTCGAGACGCGCTTCGTCCGTGAGGTGGCCCGATTCGGCGAGTTCGCCTCGGTGCCCCTCGCCCCGCAGACGCTGATCGGCGTGACCAACCTGCGCGGGGAGGTCCTGCCCGTGTTCGACCTGCGCCCGCTCCTGGGCGTGCCTCGGAACCGGCTCACCGACCTCGCGCGCGCGATCGTGCTGGAGCGGGAGGGGGACGTCTTCGCCGTCCTCGCGGACGCGGCCCTCGACGTCGAGCGCCTGCCGCGCTCCGCGATCCTGCCCGCGTCCGCGCTCCCTCCGGGGACGGAGCAGGCGATCGTGCTCGGCGTGACGGCGCAGGCGGTGATCGTCCTGGACGGAGAGGCGCTCCTGGCGGACGCCCGCTTCGGCCGCGGACGGACGGGGCAGGCGTGACGCCCGCGTGAGCTTGCACGGAGGTGAACGATGCGGATCTGGATGAAGCTGGCCGTCGGGTGCGGGGTGTCCCTCGTCGTCCTGCTCGGGCTCTCCGCCCTGGTCTACCGGACGCAGCAGGGGCTCGAGGAGACCTCCGACCGCGTCGCGTCCACGCACCTGTTGATCGAGACGCTGGACGGCGTCCACACGCACCTGCTCGAGGTGGAGTCGTACCAGCGGCGCTACCTGCTGTCGGGCGACGAGAAGTGGCTGACGTCGTACGCCTCGTCGCGCGCGGCCCTGGATGCGGACCTCCGCGAGATCGAGAGGCAGATCGCGAACGACGCCGCGTTGCAGCGACGGGTCCGCGACCTCCAGGACCACCGGGACACGCGGATCGCGAGCCTCGACGAGGGGATCGGCGTCCGCAAGGAGAAGGGGCTGGAGGCCGCCGCGCAACTCGTCGCCCAGGGATCGGGCGTCGACGCCACGCAACGGGTGGTTGACGACGTGGAGCAGATGATCAAGGACGAGAAGGCGAACCTCGCGACGCGCATGGCCGACGCCCAGGCGAAGCGCGAGACGGTCTACGCCGCCGTGACCTACGGGTCCGGGGTGGCCGTCCTCCTCATGGTCGGGATCGCGTTCCTCGTCGCGCGGACCATCACCGCACCGCTCGCGGCCGTGCGGGCGGGGGCCGAGCGGCTGGGCAAGGGCGACCTCGACCACCGCATCGAGGTCGCCTCGCGCGACGAGGTCGGCGAGCTCGCGGGCGAGTTCAACCGGATGGCCGGCTCCCTCCGCACGACGCTCGCCGGGGAGCGGGACGCCCGAACGCGCGTCGAGAAGCTCCTCGCCACGATCACCGAGTCGGCGAACCAGCTCGCCGCGTCGGCGGCCGAGATCCTCGCCAGCACGACGCAGCAGGCCTCCGGTGCCCAGGAAGAGGCCTCGGCCGTCACCGAGACGGTCACGACGGTCGACGAGGTCGTACGAACGACGGAGCAGGCCACGCAGCGGGCCCGCGCCGTCGCGGACGCCTCCCACCGCGCGCTCGAGATCGGCGGCGCGGGGCGGAAGGCCGTCGACGACACGCTTGGCGCGATGGAGCGCGTCCGCACGCAATCGGAGGCGACCGCGTCGAGCATCCTCGCCCTCGCCGAGCGCGCCCAGGCGATCGGCGACATCATCGGCGCCGTCAACGACATCGCCGACCAGACGAACCTCCTCTCGCTCAACGCCGCGATCGAGGCCGCCCGCGCCGGGGAGCAGGGGAAGGGGTTCGCCGTGGTCGCCTCCGAGGTCCGCGCCCTCGCCGAACAGTCGAAGAAGGCCACGGGGCAGGTCCGCCAGATCCTCGGCGAGATCCAGAAGGCGACGAACGGCGCCGTCATGGCGACCGAGGAGGGGACCAAGAGCGTCTCGGAGGGGATGCGCATCGTCCGTGAGGCCGGGGAGACGATCAGGAGCCTCGCGGAGACGATCGCCGAGACGGCGCAGGCCGCGACGCAGATCTCCGCCTCCGCGGGGCAGCAGGCCACGGGGATGACGCAGATCCACCAGGCGATGAAGA
>CAZYRM010000456.1:0-3243 GCA_964649705.1 uncultured Planctomycetia bacterium | reverse complement strand
GTGCGCCTCGAACTCCGCCAGCTTGTCGACGCAGAACTGCCAGTGGCCGAGGTCCCGGTGGCAGCCGAGGCAGTCGGCCTTGTGCAGCGCCAGGAGCGCCTCGAAGTGCGGCTCGCGGAAGAACCGCTTGAGCGTGCTCGGCTTCATGTCGCGGACGTTCATGAACTTCATGTGGTCCCGGACGAGCGCGGTCACGGTCTCGGTCTCCGACGTGGAGCACTTCAAACGCCGGCAGACCTCCTCGGCCATCTCCCCGCCGACCTCGGCGTGGCGGTCGAAGCGGATCCGGTCGGCGACGACGAGCGTCTTCGGCTTCCCGATGTCGTGCAGGAGCGCGGCGAAGGCCAGCTCGGCCGCGGGTCGCTCCAGGCTGCCCATCACGAGGAGCGTGTGCTGCCAGACGTCCCCCTCCGGATGGAAGTCTGGAGGCTGCGGCACGCCCTTGGTCGCCTCGACCTCGGGGAGAATATGCGCCAGGAGGCCGGTGGCGTCCAGCAGTTCCAGCCCCCTCCTCGGGTCGGGTCCCGAGAGGAGCTTCCACACCTCGTCGCGGACGCGCTCCGCGCTGACGGTCGAGACGAGCGGCGCCATCTCGCGGACGGCCTCCTGCGTGGCCGGGTCGAGCGCGAAACCGAGCCCGGCGGCGAACCGGACGGCTCGCACCAGGCGGAGGTGGTCCTCGGTGAACCGGGCCCTCGCGTCGCCGATCGCGCGGACGACGCGCGCCGCGAGGTCGGCTCGGCCTCCCACGTGGTCGATGACCTCGCCGGTCGCCGGGTCCTGGAACATCCCGTTGATCGTGAAGTCGCGCCTGAGCGCGTCCTCGCGCTCGTCGGTGAAGGTGACCTCGCTCGGGCGGCGGCCGTCGAGGTAGGCCCCCTCTCGGCGGAACGTGGCGACCTCGAACTCCTCGCCGCGGTGGTGGACGCGGACGACGCCGAACTGGATCCCGACGAGGACGGCGTGGGGGTAGACCTGGAGGACCTCCTCGGGACGGGCGCTCGTGGCGATGTCGAAGTCCTTGGGATCGCGTCCGAGGAGCTGGTCGCGGACGCAGCCGCCGGCGAAGAGGGCGCGGTGGCCGCGCGCGGAGAGTCGTCGGGCGACCTCGGCCGCCAGCTCGCGGAGGGAGGACATTAGGTGCTGGGCCGCTTCCTCGCGTCCCGCTGCTCCACGTAGCTCTTGTAGATCGTCTCTCCCAGGAGCCGCTTGAGCAGGACCTCGGAGTCGAAGTAGAACTCGGCGAGGAACGCGCGGAGGTAGGAGATCCGCTCGAAGGCCTCCTCGGGCGACTTCGCGCAGAGGATCTGGTAGACGCGGCGCCGGAGGAGCGTGAGGTACTCCTCGTTCTTCACCTGGAACTCGGGGAGGGACTCGATCTCGCGGATCTGGCGGTCGAACTCGGGCGCGGTCCGCCTGTGGAACGCGGAGCGCGCGTCGGAGAGGAGCTTGTTGTACGAGCGCTCGTCGAAGAGCCCCGCCTGGACGAGGCACTTCTTCAGGTCCGCCGCGTACGTGAGATAGCCGTTCTTCAGCTTCTCGGTCGCAAGCTGGATCTGGGCGAGCAGGTCTTTCGCAACGGGCGAGGGCTGCGTCACGTCCTTCACCTCTTTGGGGCCTCCACCCCCTCTGCGCTACATCAACTAATGAACCACGTCCTGGTTCGCGAATCAAGCCCCGGCGGACTCACGATTCGACGGCCCGGGGAGGCCGGGAGTTCCCCGACGGTCGACGTAGAGGCGGCGATAGTGGTCGAGCTCCCTCCGCGCGCGCAGGCGCTCGATGGAAAGGAGCGTACGGGCCATCCTGAGGGTCTCCGGGCCGCTTTGGGCGTCGGACTGGCTGTCGAGCAGCTCGAGGATCTCTCCCGTGAACGACCTCGCCCGCATGTAGAACCGCTCGATCGTCGGCATCCCGCCGATCTGGTCGACCGTGCGGCAGTAGGCCTTCTCGTAGAGCTCCGGTGAGGGATCCTCGCCGTCGTCGAGCAGGGCCAGGTTGTTCGCGATCAGGTTGGCAATCACCTTCCGGTGGAAGACGTCGAGGAACTCCACGACGCGCTCGGCGAGGGAGGGCTCGGGCTCTTCCTCGGGGTCGCGTTCGCGTTCGAGCCAGGCGAGGGCCTCCTGGATCTCGCGGATGGCGCGGCCGGTGCCGAAGACCTCGGCGGCGTCGGTCACGTGGTTCGACTCCATGCACGCGCGGAGGAACTGCTCGACCTGGGGCTGCACGTCGTTCGCCTGCTTGTACTCGGCGAGGGACTCGGCGAACGTGCTCTTGAGGAGGGCGAGGTCGTACTGGGCCATGAAGTCGACGACGGCGCGGCGGCGCGCGGCGTGCGCGCGGCCGATGGCCTCGATCTCGGACATCATCTGCGAGTCCATTCGCGACCTCCGATGGGCATGATATCACCCGCCCGGAAGCGTCGGCAAGTCGCGCGGAGGGGTTGTGCGCGATCGGCGTTTTTTCGCTTGTTTTCGACCGGAGGGGCTCAGGAGGTGGCGCGCCAGGCGTCCTCGAAGAGGGCGATCGAGCCCGGGGCATGGCCGGCGTAGTGGTTGTTGAAGTAGGAGAAGACGTCGATCTCCTTGTCCAGGAGCTGGCGGACGGCGGGGACCCAGTCCTTCATCTCGGGGGAGCGGTCCACGACGAGCTTGCCCCACTCCTTCGTGGTCTCCTCGATCTTGTGGCGGTCGCCGAGCCATCGGATGTAGCTGAAACTCGAGGTGACGACGTCGTGCTTCTCCATGAGCTGTCGGACGGGGTGCATCCAGGGGTGATCGATGAGGACGTAGGCGACGCTGTGCTTGCGGAGGAGGTCGAGGAAGCGGGTGGACACCCAGGCCTTGTTGCGGATCTCGAGGGCGAAGCGGTAGCCGTTCGGGAGGGTCGGGAGGAAGGCCTCCAGGCGCTCGAGGAACGGGTCGGCGGTCTTGAAGGCCTGCTTGTTGAAGTAGGGGAACTGAAAGACGAGCACGCCGAGCTTGTCTCCGAGGACGTCCATCGCGGAGAGGAAGGCGGCGAGGTCCTCCTGGGCGTCGACGAGCATCTTCTCGTGCGTGATGGCCTGGGGGACCTTGGCGGAGAAGCGGAAGCCGGCGGGGACGGATCGGGCCCAGTGGGCGGTCTGGTCCCGGGTGGGGCAGCGGTAGAAGCTGGCGTCGAGCTCGACGGAGCGGAAGCGGGTGGCGTAGAAGCGGAGCATGTCGCGCGACTCGGTCCCCTCGGGGTAGAAGGGGCCGA
>CAZYRM010000455.1:0-3283 GCA_964649705.1 uncultured Planctomycetia bacterium | reverse complement strand
ACAGCCCCCGTTCGGCCACGCCGAAACGCCCTCCCTCAAGACGATCCCCCCGATCTCTTATCGGCGAGGGGAGGGCATCGGCTTGACGTGCCCTAGTGTCGCGTCAAGCGCTATCTTGTGGGTCGGATGCGTGCCCGCGCTCAAGATCCAGATCCAAGATCCCTGATCCCAACGAGATCCCAGATCCCAACACAATGCCTGCGCGCTTGTTAGGATCTGGGATCTCGTTCGGATCTGGGATTTGGGATCTGGATCTCGAGCGCGGGCAGCCATCCAATCCCACAGGATAGCGCTTGACGCGTCACTAGTCCGAGAAGGGCGCCACGTTCGTCGGCAGCTCCTCCTGCCAGGAGCGGACGGGGAGGCGGAACTCGGTGGAGAGCGACCGGTAGATGCGGTCGTTGTACTCGACATGGACCCCGCCGCCGCACTCCACCAGGAGCGGGTTCGCGTTGTCAGCTACCGGGGAGCCCGCGGTGTTGACCGCCGACTCCGCGACGACGCGGCCGTGGATCGTGATGTTGCCGCTCAGGTCCACCTGCTCGTGCGCGAGGATCAGCCCCTCGACCTGCGCATTCGACCCCGTCCCGCGCGCGTAGATGTCTCCGCCCGCGACGAGCAGCTCAGCGCCGTTCAGGTAGGGCGCGAGGTACGGATTCCCCTGCATCGAGACGCTCCCCTCCGTGACGATCGTCACGCGCCACGGGCGGGCCGCCTCGCCGCCGTGGTTCATGGTCAGGCTCCCTTCGACGTAGTACGTTCCGTCCACCCAGCCGCTCGTCACCGTGGACCAGCCCTGCCGCGCGTCCCACGTGAAGCCGTTGTGCGTCCCGCCCCCGCCGCCTCGCGGACCGGGCCCGGCGGCCGCCCCCGCGTCGAAAAGGACCCGCCCCGTCGAGCCCTCCAGCACGCGCCCGTCCGCCGTCAGGATGAAGTCGGCGAACGGGCGGTAGTCCGAAGGCTGCACGGGTTTGATCGGGATGATCGGGCGATCGGGGAGGAATTCGCCTCCGATGGCGTAGGCGTCTCCCACGGTCGAGATCGATCCGCTCGCCGTGGCAGAGCGGGAGATCGTCGTCGCGCCCTGGACCGTCAGGTCCTGATCCGAGTGGATCCGCCCAAGGGTGCCGTCGACCAGCATGGCGCCGTAGACATGGAGGTCGTCGTTGGTGAGGATCGCGTACTTCGCCGTCGGGTCGTTCACCTCAAGCGTCACGGCGCAGCGGATCACGTGCGCCGGCCCCTCCGCGCCGCGGGGTGTGCCGTACCCCGTGGCCTCCAGGAGGAGGGTTTCGTCGGAGTCGTCGTACGGATTCCCGTCGCCGTCGTCGTTGTCGAGGACTCGGATCGTGTAGCTCCCCTGGCGCGTCGGGACGCCATCCGCCCAGGGGGGCACGCCGTCCTCGTCGTCGAGCACCCCGCTCCAGGCGGCCGTGCGGTCCTCCGACTGCGTGTCGACCAGCGCCAGGAGCCGGCCGCGCGCGAAGTCGACCCCCTCCTCCGCCGCCGCACGGGCGTCGATCGCGCCGCTCCCCTCGGTGACACGACGGCCGAGCACGTCGGACATCACGAGGTAGGCGCCGGAGAGGCCGACCACGATGATGACCAGCACCACCGCGACGAGGAGGATGCTGCCGCGGTCCCGCCGATCCTGTGGAGACATGACCCACCTCCGCTGCAATGGGTGGCGGGGCGGCCTGCCGATGGCGCGAGCCGCCTCGCGCCGTGGACTACCTGCCAGCACGCGGCGATCCAGGGGCGGGGCCGAAACGGGGCGCGACGAGGGCTCCTGGCGCGCCCGGGCGGGGCGTGAGCTCACAGGACCGGAACGAACGGTCCGAATCGCGCGAACTCCGGGGGGTCTCCGCACCTTGGTGCGCGCCGGGACCTAGACCGCGAAGTCCTTCCCCGCGAACTGGATGTTCGCCGGATCGGCGCATCGCGGCGGACTCACGGCGTGGACGCCCCCGCAGGCGGGGCAGACGCCGACGAAGGTCGTCAGCGTGAACGGCTCCCCGCACCCCTGACATTTCGTCCGCAGGCCCCCGTTCGGGATGGGCGAGACGGCCACCGCCCCGTCGTGCGCCTGCAGGACGAACTCGACCAGCTCCCGCCCCAGCGACATCGGACCGCCCTTCCCGCCGCTGCAGCTACCGCACTCCCCCATCGAATCGTCTCCCAGGGTCGGACCAGAGGTTCACTTCCGCCTCGGCAGCGTCGGCACGGAGAGCCGAGGACGCGCCTTGAGGTCGATGGCGAGCGGCCGGTGCTTCTTCAGCAGGCCGAGGACGACCTCGATCCCCTTCTCGAGCTGCGGATCGCGCCCCTTCGCCGCGTCCTGCGGCAGGATGTCCACCTCGATGTCCGGATCGGTCCCGTAGTTCTCCACGCCGAAGCCGACGTCGCGGAACCAGAACGAGAACTCCGGCTGCGTCGTGAGGCTCCCGTCGGCGAGGAAGTGCCTCGGCCAGATCCCCACCACTCCCCCCCACGTCCGCTTGCCGATGAGCGGCCCGAGCCCGAGGAGCTTGAAGCAGTGGGAGAAGATGTCGCCATCGGAGCCGGCCGACTCGTTCGTCAGCGCGACGAGCGGGCCGGCGGGGGAGTCGTTCGGATACGGGAACGGCTGCCCCCAGCGGTTCACGTCGAACCCCAGGCGGCGCCGCGCAAGCTTCTCCAGGAGGAGCGGCGAGACGTGGCCGCCCCCGTTGAAGCGCACGTCGACGATGAGCGCCTCGCGGTCGACTTCGGCAAGGTACGCACGGTGGAACTCCGCGTACCCCGCCGCCCCCATGTCGGGGACGTGGACGTACCCGGCGCTCCCCCTCGTCGCCTGGTGCACGTGGCGCCGGTTCGCCTCCACCCACTCGCGGTACCGCGCGGGCGTCTCGTCCCGCAGGGCGCGGACGGTCGCCTCCCGGCCGTTTGCGAGCTTGAGGAGGACCTCCGCGCCGGCGCAGTGGAGGAGCTGCTCGTGCGGGGAGACGCTGCGCGACGTGCGCCTCCCCTGGATGGCCACGATCACGTCGCCGACGCGGACATTCACGCCTGGGGCGCAGAGCGGGGAGCCGGCCCCCTCGCGCCACCCGTCGCCGCGGTGCAGGCGGGTCACGCGCCAGCCCTTGCCGGCCCAGGCGAAGTCGGCCCCGAGCAGACCCACGTCGTACCGGGGCGGCCTGCGGTAGTCGCCGCCGATCTCGTAGCAGTGCGACGTGCCGAGCTCGCCCTGCATCTCCCAGATCACGTCGGAGAACTCCGACCGCGAGGCGACCCGGTCGAGGAG
>CAZYRM010000454.1:0-3292 GCA_964649705.1 uncultured Planctomycetia bacterium | reverse complement strand
CGCGCGGAGGCCTCCGTCACCGTCCTCGACTACGCCCGCGCGGCGTACACGGGGCTCGTCTACCCGACGAAGAAGTACTACCCGACCTGGGTCGTCGAGGAGGGCACGCCGGCGGTCCGGGCCGCGGTGAGGGCCGCCGGGCTCGCGCTCGACCGCCCGCCCGTCGTGGGCAAGTGGACCTTCTCCACGAACGGCGTGGCGACCTGCGGGATGTTCGGCGTCCCCACGGTCGGCTTCGGCCCCGCGAACGAGATCCACGCGCACTCCCCCGAGGACCAGTGCCCCGTGGAGCACCTCACGCGCGCCGCGAGGTTCTACGCCACCTTCCCCCGCTTGTTCGTCGAGGAGAGGGCACGCTGATGGCTCACCAGCACGTCCGCGAGAAGATCGCCGCGCTCGCCGCGCTGCGCGGAGGCCTCCACCGGAAGGACTTCCTGCTCACCTGGCAGCAGGGCGACGACGCGCTCCGCACGGTCCTCCTCGGCGCCGAGGTCCTGCGCGACCTCGTGCGCGCGGGGACCTCGACCCGCGTCTTCGAGACGGGGCTCGGCGTCTCCATCTTCCGCGACAAGTCGACGCGCACGCGCTACTCGTTCCGCTCGGCGTGCAACCTCCTGGGGCTCGCCACCGAGGAGCTGGACGAGTCGACCTCGCAGGTGGCCCACGGGGAGACGGTCCGCGAGACGGCGAACATGATCTCCTTCCTCACGGAGACGATCGGGATCCGCGACGACATGTACCCCGGCGAGGGGAACCGGTACATGCGCGAGGTCGCCGACGCCGTCGAGGACGGGTTCAAGAACGGGGTCCTGCCCGACCGCCCCGCGGTGGTCAACCTCCAGTGCGACCTCGACCACCCCACCCAGAGCCTCTCGGACCTCGCGCACCTCCTCGACCGCTTCGGCGGCTTCGAGGGCCTCCGCGGGAAGAAGCTCGCGATGACGTGGGCCTACTCCCCGAGCTACGGGAAGCCCCTTTCGGTGCCGCAGGGAGTCGTCGCGCTGATGACCCGGTTCGGAGCGCACGTCACGCTCGCCCACCCCGAGGGGTACGAGCTGCTCGACGAGCCCCTGGAGGCGGCGCGGAGGTTCGCCGCGGAGAGCGGCGGGTCGTTCCGCATGACGAAGGACATGGGAGAGGCGTTCGAGGGGGCCGACGCCGTCTACCCGAAGAGCTGGGCGCCCCTCGCGGTGATGAGGCAGCGGACGAAGCTCCTTCGCGCGGGCGAGAGGGAGAAGCTCGCGGCGCTGGAGAAGGAGTGCCTCGCGCAGAACGCGACGCACAAGGACTGGGAGGCGAACGACGACATGATGCGCCGGACGCGCTCCGGAAAGGCCCTCTACATGCACTGCCTCCCGGCGGACGTGAGCGGGGTGAGCTGCAAGGAGGGGGAGGTCAGCGCCTCCGTGTTCGAGCGGGCCCGGCTGGACACCTACCGCGAGGCGGGATACAAGCCGTACGTGATCGCCTCGATGATCCTCGCGACGCGGTTCGCGGACCCCGCGGGGGTGCTCCTCAAGTGCCTGGACACGGCGGCCCCGAGGCGGGGGTAGGATGGAACGCGCTCCGCTCGTCGTCGTGGCCATCGGGGGAAACTCCCTCATCCGGGACTCCGCCCACCAGACCGTCCCGGACCAGTGGTCCCTGACGAGGGAGACCTGCCGCCACGTCGCGGCGGCGATCGCCACGGGCCATCGCTTCGTGATCACCCACGGGAACGGGCCGCAGGTCGGGTTCATCGTGCGCCGATCGGAGCTGGCCCGTCACGAGCTGCACGAGGTCCCGCTCGACTCCTGCGGGGCGGACACGCAGGGGGCGATCGGGTACATGATCCAGCAGAGCCTCGACAACGAATTCCGCCGCCGCGGGCTCGACAAGCACGCGGTGACGGTGGTGACCCAAGTCGAGGTCGACGCGGACGACCCGGCCTTCAAGAAGCCGACCAAGCCGATCGGCTCGTTCATGGACGAGGCGACCGCGCGGACGCGCGCCGCGGCGGAGGGGTGGTCGATCTCGGAGGACGCGGGGCGGGGCTGGAGGAGGGTGGTGGCGAGCCCCGCTCCGAAGGCGATCGTCGAGCTGGAATGCATCCGGCACCTGGTCGAGGCCGGCTACGTCGTGACGGCGGTCGGCGGCGGCGGGATCCCGGTGGTGAGGGGCGCGGACGGGGACCTGCACGGCGTGGAGGCGGTGATCGACAAGGATTACGCCTCGGCGCTCCTGGCGAGCCGCCTGGAGGCGGACCTGTTCGTCATCTCGACGGCCGTGGAGCGCGTCTGCCTCGACTTCAAGAAGCCGACGCAGCGGGCGGTCGATCGGATGACGGCGGCGGAGGCGCGCGGCTGGCTGGCGGAGGGGCAGTTCGGCAAGGGGTCGATGGCTCCAAAGATCGAGGCGATCCTCCAGTTCCTCGATCGAGGCGGTCGGCGGGCGATCGTCACCTGCCCCGACCGCCTCGAGGACGCGCTGGCGGGCCGATCCGGGACGCTGGTCACGCCGTAGAGTGCCCGGCCGGTCTTTGGTTGACACCCCCTCCCCGGGCGGGTACAGGAGTCGGCTTCTTTACATAGGAGAAGATGCATGGCGACGAAGAAGGGCGGCGGCGCGGCGGTCGCGACCCCTCCCAGGTCCAAGAAGGCGGTGGCGAAGAAGACGACCCCGCGGCCCCCGAAGCCCGAGAGCTTCTCGTGGCTGGCCCCCTGCCTCGGCGTCAAGGACCCGACGGCGTCGATCAAGTTCTACGAGAAGGCGTTCGGCCTGAAGTGTCGCGAGCAGATCCCCGGCCAGGACGGGAAGATCATGCACGCCGAGCTGACGTACCACGACCAGGTGCTGATGCTCGGACCCGACTCCCCCGAGTGCCCGAACTACGTCGCGGGGACGAGGGGCCTGGGGATCACGCTGTACTTCTACCACGAGAACGTCGACGCCCTCGCGAAGAAGGCCAAGGCCGCGGGCGCGACGTGCAAGCAGGAGCCCACGAACCAGTTCTGGGGCGACCGGACCGTGTGGTTCACCGATCCGGACGGCTACAACTGGATGTTCGCCACCAACGTCGGCGAGTGCGACATGAACGCCTGCGAGTGCGGCAAGTAGATCATCCCTGGGAGGGCGGGGACACCCCCCCCCCCCCCCCGCCCCCCCCCCCCCCCCCGGGGGGCCCCCCCCGGACTTAGGCACCCGCCCCCCCCCCGGGAAAAGCACAACACTATGCCCAGAGTGCACGACCGGGGAGGATGGCCCACCCAGGAGCCCATCGACCGGACCGAGCACCAGCTGGCGGACTGGGAGC
>CAZYRM010000453.1:1957-3295 GCA_964649705.1 uncultured Planctomycetia bacterium | reverse complement strand
AGCTCGCGGATGTGCCCGCTGAGGTTCATGTCGCTCTTCCCCGAGAGCTCCTCGAGCTTGGTGATCTCGTTCTCCAGCTCGATGATCGGGCGCTCGAAGTCCAGCTCGTTCATTCGTTCCCCTTCGGCGGTTCGGGGGTTGGCTCGACTCGCGGCGCGTCTTCGTCGGTTGCGGGCTTCGACGTCGCCTCCGCGGCCTCCTTCGCGGCGGGGGCCGTCACCGGCCCCGCGGCGGGGGAGGTCGCGGGCGGCGCGGCAGCTCCCCCAGCCGTCGCCGCCGCCGGGACGGGCGGCGGGGGAGCCTCGGACTTCGGCGCCTGCGGGGGCACCGGGGCGGTTGCGGGCGGAGCGCCTGTCAAGGCGGGTGCCGGCGCGGCCGCCGCGGCGCTGCCCGGGGGCCTCGACTTCGTCTGCGTCCTCGTGACGGACTGTGCGGGCGGGACGCCTGCCTTTGTCTGAGTCCGCGTCGTTCCCTGCGCCGCGGGCACGCGGACCTTCGTCTGGGTTCGCGTCCCCCCCGGGGCGCCGGCGGTCGTCGTGGCCTCGGCTGGCGCGGGCTCGGGCGCCCCGGCCGGCTTCGTCGGCGTGAGCGCCGTGGAGCTGGGCGGCTTCGGCGTCGCAGCCGCCACCGGGGGCAGTGCAGTGGAGATCGGCGGCTCCGGCGTCGCGGGCGTCACCGGGGGCAGTGCAGTGGAGCTGGGCGGCTTCGGCGTCGCGGCCGCAACCGGGGGAAGCGCCGTGGAGCTCGGCGGCTTCGTCCCCGCCGACCCGACCGCCGGGACCGCGGAGGGCGTCTGCCTCGTCCCGCCTGGAACCGCGGGGACCGTCGAGGGCGTCGGCCTGGACCCCACCGCCCGCGTCCCCGGGACTTGCGTGGTCCCCGCCGTTCCGACCGCGGCGACCACGCGCGACGGCCCCCTCGAGTCCCTCAGTCGGGCCTCCTCCTCCTTCTTCACCAAGCGGTTCAGGACCGCGATGACGAGGCTCATGTCCGACGGGCGGTCCGCCGCCTTCTTCGAGAGCAGCCTCGTCACCAGCTCGTCCAGCTCCGGCGAGACGTCCTGCACGATCGACCTCATCGAGGGCGGCGCCGCCTTCAGGTGCTTCTCGAGGATCGAGTCCACCGACGCCCCGATGAAGGGCGGGCGCCGTGTCATGAGCTCGAAGACCATCACGCCGTACGAGTACATGTCCGCGCGCTGGTCCTGCGACTCGTTCCGGATCTGCTCGGGCGCCATGTAGAGCGGCGTCCCGTCCACCTTCTTCCCGAACGAGAAGAGGAATCGGTCCCACTTCGTCTGCGCAATCGAGAAGTCGATCAGCCGGACGCTCCCCTCCG
>CAZYRM010000453.1:0-1857 GCA_964649705.1 uncultured Planctomycetia bacterium | reverse complement strand
TGGACGAGCTTCTGCGTGGTGTCGGACTCGCGCTTGAACGCCTTTCGGCGGTCGCGCTGCTCGTTCCAGGCCTCGGAGATCATCTTGATCGCGACGATCTCCCCCTTCGGTCCCTGCGCCTTGAACACGGTCCCCGCGCCGCCGTCCCGGATCTTCTCCAGGATCCGATAGCCACCGACGCTGGAACCGACCATGAGTCCCTCTGGCGGGCGAAACGCGGCGAGTCTAGCACGGGAATTCCCATTTCTCAACCTAGCATTGTTCAACAGAGTCCCGAACCGCGCGTCCGCCACCCCCGTCGTGGAGAATCCTGGCTTGGGACTCTGTTGAGAACTGCGAGTTGAGGAATGAGAATTCTGATACACTCCGCCCCCATGTTGTGGCAGATCGAAATCAAGCCGCGTCCGGGCCTGACGGACCCCCATGCCGACCGCGTCCTCGCCGACGCGCGCGACCTCGGCGTGAAGGGCCTCCAGGAGGCCCGCGTCGCGCAGCTCTTCCTCCTCGAGACGGATCTTCCAGCGGACCGCGTGGCGGTCCTCGCGACCCGCCTCCTGTGCGATCCGGTCGTCCAGGAGCACCGCGCCGTCCCGCTCGGCCCCGGCGCCGACCGAGGCGGCGGGGCGGGTTCCGTGACCGTCTTCCGCCGCCCCGGCGTGATGGACCCCGTCGAGGGGAGCCTCCTCAAGGGCGCGCGCGACCTCGACCTCCCCGTGAAGGCCTGCCGCACCGGCTGGCGGTACGACCTGGTCGGCGAGGTGAGCGACGCGGACCGCGACCGCCTCGTGCGCAAGGCCCTCGCAAACGACGTCGTCGACGAGGTCTACCTCGGCGGGGCGGGGCCCGAGCGGATCCCGTCGGGGAGCCCCTACGTGTTCCGCCTCGTCAACGTCCCGATCCGCGGGAAGTCCGACGAGACGCTGGAGGACATCAGCCGCGCGATGGGGCTCTCGCTCACGCTCGCCGAGATGCGCGCGATCCGCGACCACTTCGAGAAGGCGGGCCGCGACCCGAGCGACGCGGAGATGGAGTCGCTCGCGCAGACCTGGAGCGAGCACTGCAAGCACAAGACGCTCACCGGCATCGTCAGCTACCGCGAGGGGACGGCGAAGTCGGAGCGGTTCGACAACCTCCTCAAGCAGACCGTCTTCCGCGTCACGCAGGAGCTGGAGAAGCCGTGGTGCCTCTCCGTCTTCCGCGACAACGCGGGCGTGATCGCCTTTGACGACAAGTGGGCGATCTGCGTGAAGGTCGAGACGCACAACCACCCGAGCGCGATCGAGCCGTACGGAGGCGCGGGAACGGGCGTCGGAGGCGTGATCCGCGACTGCCTTGGCTGCGGGCTCGGCGCGAAGCCGATCCTGAACACCGACGTGTTCTGCGTCGGTCCGCCCGACCTTGCGGAGGAGAAGGTCCCCAAGGGCTCCCTCCATCCGAAGCGGGTGCTGAAGGGGGTCGTCGCGGGCGTGCGCGACTACGGCAACCGGATGGGGATCCCGACCGCGAACGGGGCGGTGCTCTTCGACGCGCGGTACGTCGGCAATCCGCTCGTCTTCTGCGGGACGGTCGGGATCATGCCGCGCGACAAGGTCGAGAAGGCCGCGAAGAGCGGAGACCTCGTCGTCGTCGTGGGCGGTCGGACCGGCCGCGACGGGATCCACGGCGCGACGTTCTCGAGCGTGCCTCTCACGGAGCAGTCCGAGCGCGTCTCCGGCGGATCGGTGCAGATCGGGAACGCCATCGTGGAGAAGCGGGTCCTCGACGCCGTCCTCGCCGCGCGCGACGCCGGGCTCTACACCGCGATCACGGACTGCGGCGCGGGGGGGCTCTCGAGCGCGGTGGGCGAGATGGGGGAGG
>CAZYRM010000452.1:0-3333 GCA_964649705.1 uncultured Planctomycetia bacterium | reverse complement strand
CCCGAGGCGGGCGAGGGGGCGGGGAGGATCGAGTCGGTCCGCGACTCTTCGGACCGCGTCGCGGTCGTGTACGACGCGCCGGCGACGGCGGGCGGGGTCATGGAGGCCTTCGGCGCGTCCCGCCCCGCCGCGGCGGCGTTCGGCGCGGAGGCGAACCTGTCGCGCACGGGGGCCGCCGCCGTCCTGTCGCGCGTGGCCGGCTCCGCGCAGATCCCCGCGGGCGGACGGTTCGCGTGGGTGAACGGGGCCGCGGGGTCGTTCCGCGAGGTGGTGACCTCCACCTTCACGGGCGGCGCGTTCGGCGCCGCGACGAACGTCTCGGTGAGCGCCACGACCGATTCGCTGGGCGGCGGGGGCGACCCCGGCGTCGTGGGCCTGGTCGGCACGCTGGCGGGGACGACGCACCTCTGGTGGCGGGAGCGCCTCGGCGCCGTGCAGCGCGACATCTTCTTCTTCCAATAGCTGGGAGGCGACGTGACGCCGCTCCGGACCACACTCGCCCTGGCGACGGCCGCGGCCGTGCTCTGGACGGCGGCGGCCATGCCGCGCGGCTCGGCGCGGGCACCTCGACGCGCCCATGCGGAGCCCGCGCGTTCATCGGCCCCGCCCTCTCAGGAGTCGGCGCCTGCGGAGCAGGGCGAGTCGGCCTCGGCCGCCGCCGGCCCGAGGGCCTCCCGCGCGCTCGCGAGCCTCCCCGTCCTTCCCGAGCCCCTGGCCGAGCCTCTCCCCCTGGTCGAGGGGTCGACATCGGACGCCGCGCCGCCGCTGGCGGCCCTGCCTGCGATTGCCGCTGGAATCGAGGAGGAGACCTCGGAATCCGAGTCCGAGAGCGACGGCACGTGGGAGGTCCTTCTCGGCCCCGCGTCGCGACCCGGCTCCGCGCCCGCCCGCCGCCCGCTTGCCGGCGAGCCTGGCAGCTCGCCCGCTAGTCCGCCGCCGGCCACCGACCCGGGCCGCCGAGCGTTGGAGACCCTCGGGCTCGACCTGGAGCACCCGGACGACGTCCTCCGACGTCTCGTCGAGGAGTACCGCGCGTCGCTGGAGGCGACGGAGCCGGACGCGCAGCGGATGGCGCTGATCGACCAGGGGATGGCGGGGATCGTGAGGAACTACCCCCAGACGGCCGACGCGCTGTTCACGCTGTTCGTCCAGGAGCGCCACCGCGGGATGGGGCGCTACCTCGCGTACCTTCTCCGCGACGGGAGGCGGGTCGACCAGGAGCCCCCGCTGCTCCTGATGGCCGTGGCGGACCCCGACGACGGCCGTCGCGCGAACGCGCTGGCGTCGATCGCACCGGCGCGGGACGGAGGGGCGGTCGAGGTCCTCCTCGCCGCGCTCCAGGACCCCTCCCCCGCCGTGAGGCTCGCCTCGGCGGAGGCGCTCGAGGCCTCCCTCGCCGCTCGCCCTGGGCTGCGCGCCCTGGAGGGCGTCGAGGACCGCATCGAGGAGGCGCGGGCGGAGGAGACCGAGGCAGGCGTCAACGACGTGCTGGCGCGGCTGTCGCGGCAAGCGTTGTCCTGGCGGTAGGGTCGATGCCCGCGATCGAGATCCAGATCCCAAATCCCAGATCCTAACGAGATCCCAGATCCCAACACCATGTCTGCACACTTGTTAGGATCTGGGATCTCGCTAGGATCTGGGATTTGGGATCTGGATCTTGATCGCGGGCATCGACCCTACCGTCAGGATAGCGCTTGCCGCGACTCTACTCGTGCGCGAGCGTCGCGAGCGCGTCGGCGCAATGGCGCGCGGAGCGGCGCGTGGCGAAGGGGAGCTCGGCGGCGTAGGCCCCGCCTTTGGAGCACTGGTGGACGCAGACGCGGTAGTCGAGCTCGGTGACCGTCATCTCGACCCACTCGATGTCGGCGTACTCGACCTCGATCCGCTCGCAGTTGTCGATGAAGGGCCCGTCCAGCGGCTCCACGAACGAGAAGGACCGGCACCCTACGTGGATGTCCCGCATCCCCGCGTACTCGAGCGAGGCGACCAGGACCTCGCGGGCCTGCGCGGGGTCCCAGTGCTGCAGGTGCGGCCGCTCGTGCAGGGTCCGGCTCGGCATGCACCCCGGGAGGGCCGCGGCGCACGCGAGGAGAAGAACCCACAGGGCCCGCATCGGACTCTCCACAGGGCTCCGGACGCACCTTCCCCGCCCGGCGAGGAGACACTCCCCGCCATTCGAGTTGCATCGGCATTCGGCGGGGACGAACTGGACTTGGGGTCGATCGACGTTGCAGGAAGGTGACATGTCCGGAGCCCGGCCAGTCAGCGGCACACGAGGAAAGCTGCAACCCCTTGCGGCGTAAGCATGTTTTCGCCCGAAGGGGTGCCGATTCCTGGTCCCCCGATTGCATCGTGGTGCCTCCCCCGGGACGGGACCGGACGAACGAGGAGGCTTGGATGCGCGGCGCTCTGGCGACGGTGACGGCCCTGGTTCTCATGACCGCGTCCGCGTGGACCCAATCGCGCGACGGCACGTTCGGCCCCTACATCCAGAACGTCACCGCGACCGGCGCCGTCGTCTGCTGGGTGACCTCCAGCACGGGGACGGGGACCGCGGAGTTCGGAACGACGCAGTCGTACGGGTCGACGGCGACGCAGACGTCCTCCGTCCGCGAGCATCAGGTCAGGCTCACGGGGCTGACGGCCGGCACGCGGTACTTCTACCGGGTGACGGGAGGCGGGTTCACGGGCACCGGCAGCTTCCGCACGGCCTCCACCGGGAGCCCGTCCTTCTCGTTCGTAGCGATGGGAGAGACGCACACGGAGGACGAGGTCGGCGGGTTCTCCGAGGAGGTCCTCGCCGCCAACCCGTTCTGCGTCCTCGACGCGTCCGATCAGGTCGACAACGGGCTCGTCCGCAACGAGTGGGACGACTTCTTCACCTTCGGCAACTCGTTCTACCCGCAGGTCCCCCTGTTCGCCGCGGTCGGGAACCACACGTACAACACGAGCGCCGGAATTCCCATCCCCGGCTGGCTGGGGAAGACGATGTTCCGCGCGGTGATGAACAATCCGGGGAACGAGGAGTGGTTCACGGTCCGCAACGGCAACACGCTCGTCATCACGCTCAACAGCACCTGGTACCTGGAGAGCCCCTCGCGGATCTTCACGACGCAGCGAGACTGGCTCGACGCGACGCTCCGCGCGGCGACGGACGGCGTGAACGACCCGACATTCAAGGTGGTCGTCATGCACGTGCCGCTCTTCAGCTCGGGTCCCCTCTACCGGGAGGTGTTGGAGCGCATCCCGCTCCGCTCGCGGTTCCAGCCGCTGTTCGAGCGGTACGGCGTCGACCTCGTCCTCTCCGGCCACGACAAGATGAACGAGCACTCG
>CAZYRM010000451.1:0-3344 GCA_964649705.1 uncultured Planctomycetia bacterium | reverse complement strand
CGAGATCCCAAATCCCAACACGATGCCTACCCACTTGTTAGGATTTGGGATCTCGTTGGGATCTGGGATTTGGGATCTGGATCTCGAACGCGGGCACCCATCCTACCCACAGAGTAGCGCTTGACGCGACACTAGCGCGCCCCGAGCCTCGCGGAACGCAGCCGGCGGCCGTCCGTGAGCCAGACCATCCCGCCCGTCGGGGACCAGACGACCTCGCCCGAGGCGTCCCCGGCGTCCGTGAGGCGCCTGAGCTCCCCGCTCGCGACGTCCAGCTCCCACAGGTCTGTCGTCGACACGCCCGTCGACTCCGTGGGCTCCACCGTGCGGGCGAAGACGATCGCCGACCCATCCGGGCGCCACGAAGGGCCCCCCGCGAGGTTGAGCGGGACGCCTTTGCCCAGCTCGCGGACCTGCGCGTCCGCCTCCTGCACGTAGTGCCGCGTCCCCGCCGGGTCGTCCACGTTCGTCAGCCTCCAGGCCAGCCGCCCGTCCGGCGACCAGAACGGAACGAGCGACGCACATCCCTCCCCGTCCGTCACCGCAAGGCGCGCGTCGCCCCCCTCCGCGGGGACCACCCAGATCGAGGTCATCGGCCCCTCTGGCTCGGAGATCGTGTAGGCGAGCCGCGATCCGTCCGGCGACCAGGCCAGACACGGCTGCTCGTACGGGTCCCCCGCCCGCGGCGTCTTCGTCACAATGCGCGTCTCCATCGAGGGGACCTCGACGACCGAGATCACGCCGCCCGACGGGTCCGCGACCGCGAGACGGTCCCCCTTTCCCGTCCACGCCGCCGCCGTGCCCGGCAGCTCCAACTTCCTGCCGGACTCGATGCCGACCACGCCTACGCCGAGCAGCCTCGGCGGGGCCTCCGCAGAGGTCCGCATGTAGGCCAGGTGCCCCCCGTCGGGCGAGAGCGCCAGGACGTGGACCCGCTCGTCCGCCACCTCCGGGACGACGTGGAAGTGCTGCTCCTTCGGCCGATCGCACACCCATAGCCCCACCCGCCCCTCCGCCCAGTCGAGCCGATAGGCGACTCGGTCCGCCCCCGGCGCGTACGAGAACTCCGAGGCCTGGCCCGCCGTCAGCTCGATCACCACCTCCTCCAGGGCCACCGGCGCGCGGTCGCCTCCGCTACCGCCGGCCGAGACCAGCAGGGGGACGAGCAGGGCCAACCGGATGCCGACTCCCATGGCCTTCCCTCTCTACTGTTCTGTCAGATCGATTCCTGCTTGTTCGGTCGTTCCCGTTCCCATTCCCGTTCCCATTCCCGTTCCCAGGGTGCTCCAAGCGCTGGGAAGGGGAAGGGGAACGGGAAGGGGAACGGGAACGACCGAACCCCAGGAATCTACCTGACGGAGCGCTACCTCCGGCAGACCCACGCCCAGGACATCATGCGCGGGCCTCGACTGAACGTGATCGTGATGTCGTCGAAGACCGGCGTGTCGACGATCGGCGTCGTTCCCCCCGCCCCCGCCTCGATGTGGACGCGGTAGCGGATCGGATCCGCCGTGGCGACCATGACCCGCTCTCCGCCCGCCTGCGCGAGGACCCCCGTCCCCGCCAGGGGCGACCCATCGCTCGCGCGCAGCAGCTCCAGCGTGATCCGCGAACCCGGGAGGCTCGTCGGCAGGTACCTCGTCCAGCTCACCATCCCGATCCGCACCGGCGTGCCGGGCGCGATCCCCGCCGTGGCCGCGAGGTCGATCGCCTGGCTCGTGAACGTCCCGTCGTCCCCGTTGTAGAAACGGCCGTCGCCGTACTCGTCGAGGATCTGCTGCTCCGAGCGCGGTACCCCGGCCCCCTCCCACACCAGCACCTCGTCCAGCGTGGCGTCGGGGACCGTATTGAGCGCCCTCGCCGAGCTCCGCTCTCCGAGCCTGAGGATCTCCCCCGCGTAGTCCGTCGGGCCGCTGACGTCGCCTGTCTGGTAGGAGAACACGCCCGAAACCTTCCGCCCGTTGACGTAGATGACGTCGAGGTCCTCGTGCTTCGTCCCGGGGTACGAGTACGGCCTCCCGCGGAACGACTTGCCGTCGTGGACCCACCCGACGTGCATCCACTTCCCCCCCTCGAACATCGTGCCCCAGTTCTCTCCCCCGCGGCTGATCCACGCGTGGCCGTGCTCCAGGTGATTGACGCACGGGCTCGCGCACGCCCCCTGGTACCGGTCCACCGTTCCCCCGGCGAGGATCGCCGGCGTATCCCACGGCTCCTGGTACTCGTACCCCCCGACCGACTTGTCCTCGATGTAGCTCGTGACCGTGCAGTAGACCCCAAGCGGCATGACGGGGCTCCAGAACGAGGCGCCCGCCTTCTGCCAGGTGAGGAAGACCCGTGTCCGCCCCGCGTGTTCGGGGAAGAAGTGCGGC
This sequence comes from uncultured Planctomycetia bacterium, assembly GCA_964649705.1. Taxonomy (GTDB): domain Bacteria; phylum Planctomycetota; class MHYJ01; order WSZJ01; family CAZYRM01; genus CAZYRM01. Next base: position 975 of record CAZYRM010000451.1, on the reverse strand, counting down.
TTGATCCAGAAGCTGACCGTGAAGTCGTCCATCTTGCGGGGCTGGAAACGGTACATCGGCACCGAGTCGAGCTCGCAGTACGCCCCGTCCGGGAAGAGCTTCCCGGGCCGCCAGGAACCCGAACCGCCGGCCTGGTCGAGGAGGCGGTCGTTGTAAGGCCCGTTCGTGTCGGGGACGCGCACGTGCCCCGAGTCGGCGTCGAGGCCGCTGTCGAAGAAGCTCGCCTGGAACGCGGCCCCCCCGCCGAGAGTCTGCTTCGTGGCCAGCGTGACGTGCCCGTCGTAGTCCGCGTCGCGCAGCCGCGTCGGGTCGGGCATCTCCGGGAACGTCGTCAGCGCCAGGCCCCCGCTCGTCCTCCCGGGGCCGCGCTCGCGGCTGATCACCGAGTCCATCGGCGCGCCGTCACGCCAGACCTCGGTGAGGAAGTCCTTCTGCGTCGTCTCCCGGTAGAGTTCGAAGAGCTTCGCGTCGACCAGCAGCTCGGCCTCGGCGACCACCTCGCGAGCCTCGTTCAGCACGCGCCCGATCGACTCGATCCCGTAGTAGCCCGTCGGCGTGAACGTCAGCTCCGTCGTCCAGAACTCGAGGTCGGATTTGTCGACCCACGCGAACCGGAAGTACTCGGGGTTGAAATCGTTGATGTTCGAGTTCGGATTGAAGTTCGCCTTCAGGACGTCGATCTGCCTCCGGTCGAGGATGCCGGCTCGGAAGAGGTCGCTCCAGAGGAAGTCGTTGAAGTCCTGCCACGTCCGGAACGGCGTGGCCGCGCGGTGGGCCAGCATGGCGTCGGCCACCTGCTGCGACTTCGCAAGGGAGATCGCGCTCGTCTGGCGGATCTGGCCGATGCTGCCGCTCGATCCGGAGTAGCCGTACCGGACGCTCATGAGCGAGTAGCCGCTGTTCACGCCGGACGAGAAGGACTCCTCGTCGAGGTAGAACCCGCGCAGGTCGCGGACGAGGGCGATGAGGACCTCC
>CAZYRM010000450.1:0-3344 GCA_964649705.1 uncultured Planctomycetia bacterium | reverse complement strand
GTTCAGCTTCACGGCGACGAACGTCTCGTTGACCCAGGTCCCGAACTCGCCGTCCGGATACGTCACGGTATCCAGCTTCGCGCAGCCGCCTCAGCCCTCGGAGAAAAAGTCGACGAGGACGAGTTTGTGCGACGATTTGGCCTCCGAGAGGGCCTCGTCGAGGGTCTTCTTCCAGGTCACCTTGCTCTCGGCCGCGGCCAACGGCAGCGCGACGAGGAGCGCCAGGGCATACCTCAGCATGGGATCCTCCTTGAAAAACGGGTGCGGATCGTCGCTTTCACGTCGCCGGAAGTCGAGGGAATTCCGGCGCGCCGCCGTTTCCTTGACGCTCCGGAGGGCCGGGAATACCATACGCCGCCTTCCAGCCGGCCCATCAGTCCGAGGAGCGATGAAGAAGACCAAGAAGAAGCCGCATCGCATGATCGCGGCCCACGCCGTGCCCGCGCGCAAGGAGACGCCCCCCGTCCTGGCGCCCGTCGATGTCACGGACGCGGAGGCGCCGCTGCCGAAGTTCCGCCGCACGGCGGTGGAGATGGCGACGAAGCAGCGCGAGATCAGCGTGAGCGAGTTCTTCGCGAAGAACCGCCACCTGCTGGGATTCTCGAACCCGACGAAGGCGATGCTCACGGCCGTCAAGGAGGCCGTCGACAACTCCCTCGACGCCTGCGAAGAGGCGGGCGTCCTTCCGGAGGTAAAGGTCGAGGTGAAGCAGGTCGCCGAGGACCGCTTCCGGATTGCTGTCGAGGACAACGGACCGGGGATCGTCCGCGCCCAGATCCCGAAGATCTTCGGGAAGCTCCTCTACGGGTCGAAGTTCCACCGCCTGAAGATGTCCCGCGGGCAGCAGGGGATCGGGATCAGCGCCGCGGGGCTCTACGGCCAGATCACGACGGGGAAGCCGATGCAGATCATCTCGCGCATCGGCCCGAAGCGCCCCGCGCACTACTTCGAGATCCACATCGACACGGCGAAGAACAACCCCGAGGTCCTCAAGGACGAGGAGCGTCCCTGGGAGAAGGAGCACGGGACGCGCGTCGAGATCGAAATGGAGGGGAGGTACTCGAAGGCGGGGCACTCGATCGAGGACTACCTCAAGCAGACGGTGATCGCGAACCCCCACGTCCGCGTGATGTACCAGCCGCCGGGGGAGCCCGCGGAGATGTACGAGCGGGCGAGCGACGTCCTTCCCGCGGAGCCGCGGGAGATCAAGCCGCACCCGTACGGCGTCGAGCTGGGCGTCCTCGTGAAGATGCTCAAGGAGACGAAGAGCCACTGGGTGAAAGGGTTCCTGACGAGCGAGTTCTGCCGCGTCTCTCCGCGCATCGCGGAGGAGATCTGCCAGCGGGCCCTCATCAAGCCCGAGATGAGGGTGAGGCGGGTCTCGCGCGAGGAGGTGGACCGGATCTTCCGCGCGGTCCAGGAGACGAAGATCATGGCCCCCCCGACGGACTGCATCGTGCCGATCGGGGAGGAGAAGCTCGTGGCGGGGCTGAAGAACCTCATCCAGGCCGACTTCTACACGGCGACGACGAGGACGCCCTCCGTCTACCGCGGGAACCCGTTCCTGGTGGAGGCGGCCCTCGCGTACGGCGGGGCGATGCCGGCGGACGAGCCGGTGGAGCTGTACCGGTATGCCAACCGCGTGCCGCTCCTCTACCAGAAGAGCGCGTGCGCGATCACGGAGTCGGTGATCGAGGTGGACTGGCGGAACTACGCCCTGCAGCAGCCGAAGAAGTCCGTCCCGATCGCGCCGGCGGTCTTCATCATCCACATCGCGTCCGTGTGGGTCCCCTTCACGAGCGAGTCGAAGGAGGCCGTCGCGGCCTACCCGGAGATCATGAAGGAGATCAAGCTGGCGCTGATGGACTGCGGGCGGCGCCTGCAGGGCCATATCCGCCACCAGAGGCGCCAGGAGAACGAGCTGGAGAGGCGGAGCATCTTCGAGAAGTACAGCGGGATCCTGGCGCAGTCGCTTCACGAGCTGACGGGGACATCCGCCTCCAAGCTCCAGGAAGACCTGAAGCGCATCGCGAAGAAGACGACCGGCCTGGCGGAGGACGCCGTGGTGCAAGGGGCGCTCGCTCCCGTCGCTCCGGCCCCGTCGAATGGGAACGAGGGCGGCGGGAACGGGAAGTAGAGGAGGCGAACCATGGCATCGAAGACGTCCAAGGCGGTCATCCAGCGCCTCCGCGGCGCAGCGGGCGAGGTCGTGAAGACGATCCAGAAAGGGAAGAACCCCTCGATCGGGATCCCGCTCCGCACCCTGGCGAACGTGAAGTGGAATGAGAAGCGCTTCATCATCGAGATGGGGAACGCGAAGCAAGAGCGCTTCTTCTTCAATGTGTCCATGGCGAAGAAGTTCATGCAGACGTTCCTGGTCGCGTCGAGCTGTCAGGACCTGATCGAGAGCCAGAAATCCGCCAGCATCAGGGAACTGTTCTACATGACGAAGCGCTCCGTGGCGGACACCAAGGAGAACACCTTCGAGGAGCAGGACGAGTCGGACGAGATCATCGAGGACGTCGAGGTCGCGGTGAACGCCCTCCGCGAGGAGCTCAATCTCAAGGCCGCGAAGAAGGGCTCGCTGGTCGGCGACATCACGATCGTCGACAAGGGCGACACCATCGATGCCCGACGGATGGGATCCGGCGGCTGGGCGATCCCGTCGATCGTCGAACCCGAGATCATCCAATTCCGGAAGTGCGACGCGAAGTTCGTGCTCCTGGTCGAGAAGGACGCGCTGTGGGAGCGGCTCAACGAGGACAAGTTCTGGCAGAAGCACAAGTGCATCCTGCTCACCGGGAACGGCCAGCCTCCTCGCGGGATCCGTCGGCTCCTGAACCGATTCGTCACGGAGCTGAAGCTGCCGGTCTACGTGTTCGTCGATAACGACCCGTGGGGATACTACATCTACAGCGTCGTGAAGCAGGGGAGCATCAATCTCGCCTACGAGAGCATCCGGATGGCGGTGCCGCAGGCGAAGTTCATCGGACTCTCCTCCTACGACCGCGAAAGCTACCCCTTCCTCGATGAGGTCGACATCAAGCTCGAGGAGCAGGACATCTCGCGCGCCAAGCAGATCCTCGAATACCCGTGGTTTCAGAAAAAGGAATGGCAGCGCGAGATACGGAACATGCTCAAGACGGGCGTGAAGTTCGAGCTCGAGGCGCTTGCGAAGAAGAGGATCAGCTTCGTGAGCGAGGAGTACCTGCCCAAGAAGATCAAGGACAAGGACTTCCTCGACTAGGCCGCGCGTCCTCGATCCCCGTGCCTGATCCGGTATCGGTGGCGGTGGCGGTGGCGTGCTCGTAATCGGGCTCGAAATCGTTCTCGTGCTCGTTCTC
>CAZYRM010000449.1:0-3344 GCA_964649705.1 uncultured Planctomycetia bacterium | reverse complement strand
ACATCTTCATCAGCCACGACCTCTCGGTGGTGAAGTACGTCTCGGACGTCGTGGCGGTGATGTGCTCGAACTCGGTGATGAAGGACCTGTACGAAGGGGCGGAGCGGGAGCGGCTCCTCAAGGAGGACCGCGGCGGGCACATCGTGGAGCTGAAGACGTCGGACGCTCTGTACGCGAACCCCGAGCACCCCTACACGCGAAAGCTCCTCGCCGCGATCCCCACGGGGAGCCTGGAGGAAATCAGGAAGCGCTTCGCAAACGCCGATCCAGGCGAGGCGCGCTAGCGTCGCGCCACAGGCTATCTTGCGGGTCGGATGGGTGCCCGCGCTCGAGATCCAGATCCCAAATCCCAGATCCCAACGAGATCCCAAATCCCAACACCATGATGCGTCCCATGTTGGGATCTGGGATCTCGTTGGGATCTGGGATTTGGGATCTAGATCTCGAGCGCGGGCAACCATTCAACCGCCAGCGTGGCGTTTGCTACTCCGACGCCACCCAGCCCTTCGTCGTGGGGTCCGCGTCGGGCCACGTCTCGCACCCCTCCTTCGCGTCCGCGCCGAGGTCCTTCTCGTACACCACGCCCTCCTCGTTCACGATGTACGTGAGGGTCCCAGTGACGCCGTACTCCGTGGGGTACGCGCAGAAGGCGTACTTCGCCGCGTTCGTCGAGGGCCGGTCGGAGACCGGCGTCGCACGCGGGAGAGGAAAGTCCCCGTCGATGTAGGGCTTCCCACGCTCGTCCGTCTTCATGGCGCGGAGCCAGTATCCGCGGTGCGGCTGGGGAGGGTCCTTCAAGTACGTCCCGAGCCCCAGGCGGTCGGCCTTCGCCATGCCGACGTCCATGTACCTCAGCACCTTTCCGCTCGCATCCTGGACGTAGTAGAATCCCGCCACGTCGCGGGTCCAGTAGTCCTGCGCGCCGTTCCGGTCCGAGTCGGTCTGCCGCCAGACTCCCTCAGTCGAGACGAGCTGCTTGAGCGAGGAGATCGCAGCCGCCTCGTTCACTGGCATCCGCCCCCTGTCACCCTCTGCACAGGCGACCGCTGCGGCGCAGGCCAGCACGAGCCACGTCGTTCCCAGCTTCATCGGAACCCTCCCCTACTCACTCGCCACCCAGCCCTTCGTCGTTGGGTCCGCGTCCGGCCACGTCTCGCACCCCTCCTTCGCGTCCGCGCCGAGGTCTTTCTCGTACACCACCCCCTCCTCGTTGATGATGTACGTCATCGTACCCGAGACGCCGTACTCCGAGGGGTACGCGCAGTAGCCGTACTTGGAGGGGTTCGTGCTCGCCGTCCCGTCGCCGTCCGCGTCCTGCAAGTACGGCTCCCCGTTCTCGTCGGTCAGCATCACGCGGAGCCAGTACCCGCTCTTCGGCTCGGGGCGCTCGTCCACGTACGTGGCCAGCCCCAGCCGGTCCGCTTGCGCCATCCGCACGTCGACGTACTTCAGCTTGTTCCCGCCGGAGTCGAGGCGGTGATAGTAGCCCGCGACGTCGAGCGTCCAGTAGTCCTGGACGCCGTTGAAGTCCGAGTCCGTCTGCCTCCAGACCCCCTCGCATGACACGAGCTGCTTGAGCGCCGCCTGAGCGCTGATCTCGTTGCCAGGGTTCGACACCCGGTCCGCGTCGATCACCTTCATCACCCCGTCCTCGCGGCCGAAGCGCAGGCTCACCACCGGCCCACTGGGGAACTTCACGTGCGCGATGCTCACCGTCGCGCCGAGGATCACCTCCTTCACCTCGACCTCGCCCCCGTCCCCCATCAGGCGAGCCGCCTCGGCCGTCAGCCACTTCGTCCGGTCCGCCTGCGGCCCGATCCGCTGGATCACCTTCGCTCGAAGGCGCTCCCCGTAGAGCTCCCACACCTCGTCCGCGTTCCGCGCCTCCAGCGCCTTCACGTAGGCGTCGAGGGCCTGCTTCGCCTCGGCCGGCAGCTCTTCGGCGCGCAGCGGAAGCGAAAGCAACAACGCCAGCAGCATGAATCTCATCTGTCCTCCGTCTCCTTCTGGTCCTCTCGGTCCGGATGGTACGGCACCTTGATCGGCACCCTCGCCACGAACGTCCGCATCCGGTCGCGAGTCGCCCTCATGTGGTCGAGCATCACCCACCGGTCCCGCTCGACCTTCCCCTCGAAGGTCACCTCGCCGTTCGTCACGATCTTCACCGGCTGGTCGAGGTCCACCATCGCATCCGACAGCCACACCGCGTACTCCTTGGTCTTCGTCGCGGTCACATCGATCGTGTTCCCCTTGATCACGGCGTCGATCCGCCCCTTGTACCAGGCGTCCACGGCCTCCACCCAGTAGGCCCTAGTCGTCGGAGGCACCGACATCGTGTTCGGCGTCAGCGTCACGCGCCTCGGGAACACGTCCCGGCCGCCCTGCTGCTCGATCCACTCGAAGATCGAGTTCGACTCCTCCGTGAAGGCGTCCTCCCCCTTCCCCGCGATGACGCGGTACATGAGCGGCACGCACTGCTCGCGCATCACCGCCACGACGTCGTCGGCCTCCGTGCGGCGCTCGTCGGGGACGTTGCTCCCGAGCAGGAAGTACGTCGGCAGGTGCATCAGGTTCGCGATCCCGAACTCGCTCGGCCTCTGGCTGCTCGAGTAGATCCGGCTCCGGAGGATCACGCCCGCGTACCGGTCCGGCGTCGCCTGGGCGTGGAGGAACGCCGCCGCGCCGATCCCGAAGCCGTCCACGAAGATCCGGTCCGTGTCGACGTTGTATCGCTCCAGCATCCACTTCACGCAGGCGTCCACCTGCTTCATCGCCTTGTCGCTGCGCCACGAGAGGTTGTCGTCGGGCGTGACCAGCGTCGGCGCCAGGACGATGTACTTGTCGTAGACGTTCTGCTGCTGCTTGAAGAGCCTCACCCAGAAGTAGCTCTTCCCCTCCTTTGGGTGCAGCGTGATGTACGCGGGCCAGCGGTCCGCGCGCTTGTAGCGGATCGGGACGCGCGTGTAGAGCTCCGTCTCCTCGCCGTCGACCTGGACCTCCTCCTTCTCCTCGGCCCCCTTCCCCTTGAGGTCCGGGAGGCCGTTCACGAGCGTCGCCGTGCGCTGCAGCTCGACGAGGTCCACGTCGGCGACCGCCGCGATCTGCTCCTTCGCCTTCGCGCGGGCCGCCTCGTCGGCGGAGTAGACGTACGTCGACATCGGCTCGATCAGGTCCTTCTGCGCCGGGAGGACCCAGCCGTACTCCCCCTTGCCGTAGCCGAGGCACTTGAAGAGGAACTCGTCGCCGCCCAGCAGCTTCACGGCAAGGCGGAGCGCGCGGTTGCGGGCGTCGTCGAGGTGCTTCTGCTCGCACCACGTCGCGACGGCGAGGGCCTCCTTGCGCCA
>CAZYRM010000448.1:0-3365 GCA_964649705.1 uncultured Planctomycetia bacterium | reverse complement strand
CCGAAGCACTCCTCCGCCAGCTCCCCGAACTCCAGGACGTTCCAGAACCACTCGTAGTCCGGCAGCCACGTGCCGAGGAGCTTCCGGTCCCCCGTGATCCCGAACTCCCTCAGCCAACCCTCGACCCTCACGGGGGCCGCGCCGAGGCGCTTGGCGATGTCCGAGAGTCGCGCACGGTCCGCCAGATACTCTCGTTTCAGGCGGCGGAAGAGGGCGTAGCCGGACAGCTTCACCCGACGGACCGTCGCCGGGCCCATCACGCTCGGATAGCGGCGCTCGAGCTTCTCCAGGCACCTGCGGAGCCACTGGGCCTGCTTCCGCCTCGGGGCGAGCATGAGGGCGCGCTCGAGGTACCCCTTCGCCTCCTCAGCCGTCACCCACTTTCCGTTCGGCGAGCTCGCGAAGAGCCTGGACAGGTGGAGGAGGGCGTTCACCTGGTTCGCGTTCGCCTCCAGGGCGCGGCGGTACTGCGTCGCCGCCTCCGCCACGCGCCCCAGCTTCTCCAGGCACCACCCGATCTCGTTGTAGACCTGCGCCTCCTTCATCCCCTCCTGTTCGGCGCGACGGAGGCACCGGAGCGCCTCCCGCCACTTCCTCAGGTCGCTGTACGCGAGGCCGAGGTTGTAGACCGACTCCCGCTGCCCGCTCCGGAGGCCGATCGCGCGGCGGAGGACCTTCGCCGCCTCCTCCGGCCTCCCCGCGTTCCTGAGCGTCAGGCCCAGGTCGTTCAGCGTCCCCGGGTCGAGCGGGGACAGATCGAGGCACTTGCGGAAGGCGTCGACGGCCTCGCGGTACCTCCCGCGCTTCGACAGGAAGACCGCGTAGCTCCGGTGGGCGATCGACTCCTCGGGGGCGATCTTGAGAAGCTTCTCGTACGCCTCCTGGGCCGCGCGGTCTTCCCCCTTCTCGTCGTAGATCTCGGCGAGGTGGATCTGCGCGACGGGGTCGTCCCGCTGGTCGAGGATGTGGAAGCACTCCTCCATCGCCTCGTCGAGCTTGCGGAGGGCGACGAGGGCGCGCAGGAGGAGCCGCCGCGCGGGGGCGCTCGAGGGGTTCGCGTCGATGCACAGGCGGCACTCGCGGATGCAGACGTCGAACTCCCCCTGCTCGTAGGCGATCCGCCCCAGGCCGTGGTGGGGGGCGTCGTAGTCGGGCTCCAGGAGGAGCGCTCGCCGGAACGCATCGCGGGAGGCGGGGAGGTCGCCCATGCACATGCGCGCGTCGCCGAGGGCGCTCCAGAGGTCGGCGGACTTCGCTTCCTTCGCGACGGCCGCCTCGCAAGCGGTCCGTGCGCGGCGCAGGTCGCCGACGGCGAGCCACGCACGGCCGACGAGGGCGTCGATCTCGGCGAGCTTGGGCTCGAGGGCCCCGGCGCGACGGAGGGCCGCCAGCGCCCGCCTGGGCTCGTCGGCCTCCAGGTGCGCGATGCCGAGGTTCTTCCAGAGGAGGGCCGTCTCCGGGGCGCGGCGGAGGACCGTACGGTAGAGCTGCTGCCGCTCGGACGCCTCGCCCCCGCGGCGGATCACGCGGCGGTACAGCTCGCGCACCGTGGCGGAGTCCGGGTCGATCCGGTTCGCCTCCTCCAGCTCGAGGAGGGCCTCGTCGTACCGGTCGTTCTCGACGAAGACGCGGGCGCGGACCTCGCGGTGCCGGGGCCGCGGGACGCCCGCCTTGCGGAGTCGGTCGGCCAACTCCAGGGCGCGGTCGACGTCGGCGCAGACGGAGAGGCCGTGGCACAGCTCCCAGAGCGCGGTCTTGTCCTGTGCGTCCTGGCCGACCCGCTCGCGCGCGGAGGTCATCCGCTCCTTGAGGGCCTCGGCCTCCTCCCTGGCCTTGGCCAGGCGGGGGACCTCGGTTTCGTGCTCGCCGGCGGCCTCCGCGTCCTCCCAGGCCATGATGGCGCGGCCGGGGATCCCGCATTCGGCGAGGAGGCGCGCCTTCCACAGGTGGGCCCAGCCGGCCTCCGGGAAGGCCGCGATCCAGGCGGTGACGAGGCGGTGGCCGTGGTCGTTTCCGCCGAGGGTCCCGTAGAGGTCGACGAGCGTCCGCGTGGCCCCCTCGTGGAGGGGGGCGATTTTGAGCGCTTGGCGGAGGGAGGCCTCGGCCTCGTACGGGCGGTTCGCCGCGGCGTGGACGCGGCCGATCAGGACCCAGGCGTCCGCGTCCTTTGGGGCGCGACGGACGAGCGACTGGAGCGCCTCGAGCGCGAGGGAGTGGTTCCCCACGTCGAGCGACATCGAGGCGAGGTCGCGAACGAGGGCGGGGTCCCGCGGGGAGAGGGCGAGGCAGGCGAGGAGGGAGCGGAGCGCGCCGCTCCGGTCGCCGGAGGCGGCCCGCCGCTTCGCCTCCTCGAGGCGCCGGTGGATCTCGCGCGGTCGGTCGATCGACATGGCCCACTCCGCCGCCCCGACCGATTCTAGCAGAGCGGGCGCGTCGGCGAAAGCCGGCAGTTAAGGGAGGCCCGGCTTCCAGACGGCGAGCCAGAAGATCGAGGGGAGCGCCACGGCGAGGATGACGACGCTGGCCATGACGAAGCGCTTGTAGGAGCGGACGCCGACGAGGTACCGCGTCGAGTAGCCGCCCGACTCGGGGATCTCCCGGAGCGCGCGGCCGAGGACGAAGTTGACCATCGCGACGTCGGCGACCTCGAGCGGCAGGATGATGCCGACGACGATCCCGAGCTTCCACTGGAACCACTCGAGCTTGAAGGGCGCCCACTCGGTGGCGTAGGTCATGCCGATCCCGCCCGCGAGGAGCAGGAGCAGGCCGAGGTGCTCGACGTTGACGAGCGTCTCGAAACGGCGGCGGACCCAGACCTCCAGCCGCTCGTCGCCGCTCTTCTCGGCCTGGAGGAGCATCCAGAATCCGCCCAGGCTCGGCCCGATCCAGATGATCAGGCCGACGAGGTGGACGAGCTTCGCGATCAGGAAGAGCTGGAACAACTAATCGGCGCTGCTGCAGAACTGCTCGTAGTCGATCAACTCGCGGATCGTCGGAGCTTCGCCGCAGACGGGGCAGTGGGGGTCGCGGCCGACCTTGAGGCGGCGGAACTTCGATCCGAGGGCGTCGTACACGAGGAGCATTCCGACCAGCGGGTCCCCCTTGCCGAGGACCAGCTTGAAGACCTCCATCGCCTGGAGGCATCCGACCACGCCCGGGAGCACGCCCAGGACGCCCGCCTCGTCTCAGGTCGGGGCCAGGTCGTGCGGCGGCGGCTCGGGGAAGAGGCAGCGGTAGCACGGGCCCTTCTTCGGGACGCACGTGGTGATCTGCCCCTCGAAGCGGAAGATGCTCCCGTGGACGTACGGCTTCCCCTGCAGGACGCAGGCGTCGTTCACGAGGTACTTCGTCGCGAAGTTGTCCGA
>CAZYRM010000447.1:0-3373 GCA_964649705.1 uncultured Planctomycetia bacterium | reverse complement strand
GCGGGACAGGCCCTCGCCCTCTTCCCCGAGGGACTCTCCCACGATGACCTCCAGCTCAAGCCCCTCAAGACCGGCGCCGCCCGCATCGCCCTCGAGGCCGAACAGGCCCACGGCAACAAGCTCGGCGTCCGGATCGTCCCGGTCGGTCTGACATTCCCCAACCGTGCCCGCTTTCGAAGCACCCTCTCCATCCGGGTCGGCGCCCCCATCGACGTCGCCCCCTACACCGAGCGGTACGCCTCCGCCCCCGAGGAGACGTTCCGCGCGCTCACCGCCGACATCGAGGAGCACCTGAGGCAGCTCATGATCCACATGGACCGCCTCGACCTCTCCGAGAACGTCCGAATGGTCGAGGAGGCCTTCCGCGACGACCTCAGGATGTCCCTCGACCCCACGTGGCAGGCCGCGGCCGACACCGTGGTCCTCTCGAAGTCGATCGCCGATGCCGCCGAGAGGCTCTCGGAGAAGGACCCCGAGGCGATGGCCGGTTTCTGGATGCGCGTCGACCGCTACTGGAAGCGGCTTCAGCGTGCTCGCCTGCGCGACGAGGCCCTCCGGGACGAGCGCGGCCGTCTCGGGTTCGCCGGGTGGCTGCTGCTGAGCCTGGTGTACGGCGTGATCGCCCTGCCGCTTGCGCTCTACGGCCTCGTCAATCACTGGGTGCCCTACGAGGCCGCGGGGAGGCTTGCGACGCGGTTGGCACGGGGTCCTGAGGACGTCGCGCCGTACAAGGTCTACTTCGGCCTCCCGCTGTTCCTCCTCGCCTACGCGATCCAGGGGTACCTCGTCTGGCGCTGGACGAGCGCGTTCGCCGCGGCGATCTACGTCGGGAGCCTCCCGTTCGTCGGGCTGTGGGCCCTGGCCTTCTTCCGGAAGATGGCCGCGTTCTGGGGGCGCGTGAGGCTCGGGTGGCTCTCGCTCCTGCGGCCCGCGACGGTCGCGCGCCTGCGCGCGGTGCGGGAGGAGCTGCGCGCGGAACTGGAGGGCCTGAAGCAGCGCTACCTCGCGCTGCGGGAAGGGGAGGCCGCGTCGGCGGAAGGAAATCGGGGCGCCGGGATTTGAACCCGGGACCTCTTGAACCCCATTCAAGCGCGCTAGCCAGGCTGCGCCACGCCCCGAATGCCGAGCGGCGGGGATTCTATGCCCCGCCCCTGGGGGTGTCAACAGGGGAGAACTGGCGCGGGGCGTCCGCGTTCGCGGTTCGTTCCGGATTTTTTCGCAGAAATGAGAGGCACTTTCTGGAGGGCCTCCGAGCCGGCTCAGAGGCCGGTTCCCCGGGAGTTTTTTTGAGAGGCACTCCTGAGCCGGAAAGGACCGGTTTAAACCGGGTCCTGGCCGGGGGGATTTTCTTGCGCGGTCTCCGGGCCGGAAATAGGATTCGCCGCCAACTTGAGGGTGCGGGGTCCGTGTGGTCGTGAAGACGACGGATTCCGAAGGGGCGGCAGTACGAAACGCATTCAACCCGGCCCGGTCGAGGGCCGGCTGGACCGACCCGTGTACACGACGCAGGCCGAGGGGATCACGCGAATGATCGTTCGCATCGTGACGCAGGGCCCCCCCGACCGTCCCGCGCCGTTCCCCAGGACCGCAGTGCGACTCGTGTAGGGAATCCGAGGACCGAGGACCGGCCGGCGGTGCATTCCGGCCGATCCAACGTTGCTGCTTGGAGGGGCCAGGTCCCTTGGTGAAGAACTCAAGAATTCCCCATGTCCGTGCCGGGCGGAGTCGTCGCATGAATGCCAGTCCCCAGAAGAAGCGGACCTACGTCTACGTCCTCGAGAGCCAGAAGGACGGGTGGCTCTACGTCGGGAGGACGAACGACCTGATCGGCCGCTTTTACCTCCACTCCGCCGACCTCATGGCCCCCACGCGGCATCGCGGGCCGTTCCGCCTGGCCTACTTCCAGGCCTGCCCGACCCCGCAGGTCGCGGACAAGGAGACCCGCCGCCTGAAGTCCGACGGCCTCTCCCGGAACCGGATCGAGACCTTCCGCCGGGAACGCGCCTTGCTCTAACGCGGCCCACCGGACGTCCGTCCGCGCCGCACTGCCTCACCTCAGTTCGTTCTTGACGCAGTGCGGCATAGGCGTAGAATCCTCCCCCTTCGCGGGAGGGAGGTCCATCATGCGGCTGGCGCGCCTCTTCGTTTCCATCCTCGGCCTGTGCGCCGCGGTCCTCGCCCAGGAGGTCCGCGAGACGTACTTCGCGACCACCTCCGACGGCATCAGCGTCGCCGTCCATCGCGTCCGCCCCGCGCAGCTCATCGAGGGGCGCGAGCCCGTCCTCTGCCTGCCCGGGTTCATCGAGAACTACCGGATCTACGACCTCGACTCCAGGCACACCCTCGCCGGCTACCTCGCGCGGGCCGGGCTCGACGTCTGGATCCTCGAGTACCGAGGCGTGGGGGACTCCTGGAAGCCCCGCTGGTGGCAGGTCAGGGGGTGGCGGTTCAGCGTCGACGACTTCATGCACCAGGACGTCCCGGCCGCCGTCGACCTGGTCCTGAGGCGGACGGGGAGCCGGACGCTCTTCCTCCTCGGGCACAGCATGGGCGGGCTGAACGCCTACGGCTACTGCGCGACCGAGCCGGGGGCGCAGACGCGGGTCCGGGGGATTGTGACGCTCGCGGGGGCCGGCAGGATGTCGGTCGTCCCCAGCATGAGGCCCCTTACGGTCATCCTCTTCATGCTATCGAGGATGCTGGAGCCGTTCATGCCGTGGGACATCCCGCTCCCGACGGGCCTGGCATTTCAACTGCTTGCCCAGATGCCGATCCTGCGCGACATGACCGAGCAGATGCTCATGGGGGCGATCGGGTCGGTCGTCTGGTCGACGTCCAACATGAACCCGGCCCTCATCCGCACGATGCTCCGCTGGGCGGTCAGCGACATCTCGATGAACGTGCCGAAGCAGTTCCTGCGCTGGATCGGCGCCCAGGAGACCTGCACGTTCGGTCCATCGCCGTGGTGGGACCAGCCGCGCCGCTCGCGGTGGTACGAGGCGAACGGCTTCGTGTCGTACACCGACGCGCTCCGCCGAATCCGCGTCCCCGCGCTGGTCATGGTCGGGGGAGACGACCAGGTCGTGCCGAGAGAGAATTGCCTGTACTGCTTCCGTCGGCTCCGGAGCACCGACAAGATGTTCGTCGTCATCGAACGCGGGGTCAATTCGCAGGTCGATGTCGGGCACGAGGACATCCTGGTGGGGGATCAGAGCCCGATCGCGGTCTTTCCGACAATCCGCTGGTGGCTCCTCGATCACGCGACGAGGTAGCGCCTACCCCTTCACGTCGCCGCTCTCGCCCGAGACGCTCGCCTTCAGGACGTGCTTCTGGACCTTCCCCGTCGCGGTGCGCGGGAGGTTGTCGCGGAAGA
>CAZYRM010000446.1:0-3378 GCA_964649705.1 uncultured Planctomycetia bacterium | reverse complement strand
GACGTCCCCCCCTGCTCCGCCTTCGGCCCCCAGTTCGAGGGGAACGTCCGGTTCAGGTCGTACCCGCCCGGCCCGTCCTCGTTGATCTCCCCGTCGCCGTCGTTGTCGATCCCCTCCGAGTGGTACAGCCTCCACTCCCCCTTCTCGAACTCCTCGCAGCGCACGAGGAGGCGAGGGTCGCTCCCCGTCTTCCAGCGCCCCTCCGGGTCCCTCGCCCGCATCATGCGGACGGCGCCGTCCGCGTCCAGGTCGTCGGAGCCGTCCTCGTCCACCAGGCCGTCGTCGTCGTCGTCGACGGGGCGACGGTTGCCGCGCGAGGAGTGGGGAGAGTTCGGGAGCGCCATGAACGCCGCCCGGCCGTCGGGATTCACGCAGGGAACGAAGTAGAAGACCCGCTCGTCCACGAGGCGCGTCAGGTAGGCGTCCTTCCCGTGTCCGTCGAGCAGCATGTCGATCGTGTAGAGGCACAGCTCGGCCCCCTGCACCTCGTTCCCGTGGATGTTGCCGTCGATGTACATCGCGGCCTTCTCAGCCTCGGGTCCCGTGGCCTGGTTGGAGATCGTGAGTGCCCAAAGGTCGCGCCCCTCCAGGCTCTTCCCGATCGACTCGAGCCGCGCGAGGTCCGGGTGTCCCTTGGCCATCTCCTGGAGCGCCTGCGTCATCTCCTCGTAGGTGAAGTAGTGGTCGATGCGCAGCCGCTCGGCCGACACCACCGACGCGAGGACGAGGCAACCGAACAAGATGCGCATCGCCTACTCCCCCAGACGGACGCGGACCTCGGTCCGCCCCGCGCGCGTACCCCAGGCGCGCACGAGGACGTCGCGAGGCTCCGACGTGACGACCCACTCGATCCAGTCCGACGTCTCTGCCCCCGCGAGCGGCTTGAGGACCCGACGCGCCTGCCCCATCGTCACGACGAGGCCCTCCGCGGCGAGCTCCACCACGACGGGTCCCGCCTCCTCGGCGCGGCGAGCCTGCCACGAGGCGGTCGGCAGGTACCCCGCGTTGCGCACGCGGGCACGCACCGAGAAGTGCCCGCCGCCCAGCGGCTTCGACTCCACGCCGATCAGCTCGACGCGGGGCAGGTGCCCGGCGACCTGGACGAGCCAGGGGAGCTGCTTCTCGGACAACGCGGGGAGCGCCTCCGCCGGGGGCGCCTCGCGGGCCCCCGCCCGCCAGCCCCCCACCTCGACTTCCCCGAGCGTCGGGTGCTGGAACGCGCGCCACGGGACGAACCCCTTCCCCCCCAGCTTCACGTCGCTCCAGGCGAGCCACATCCGCTCGCGCTTCAGGGCGTCGTCGAGGCGCCCCTCCGCGTCCTTGGTCTCGGCCCGGGTCTTCGCCTCCGCGGGGACATCCGCCTCGGGGAGGTCCCAGAGGCACGCCTCGAAGGCGTAGATCCCCCTCCCCTCGTACGCCCAGTCGAGCCACGTCCCCGTGGGCCTTCCCAACGGCGGCGCGTCGCGGCGGACGCGGCGCGCGTCGAGCCCCGTGGCCTTGGAGTACTCCTCCGCGAGCCTGTGGAGGATCCCGACGTCTTCCCCGGGGACCTCCCGCTCCTCGAGCCACGCCGGCGGCCAGTAGAGGACGTTTCCCGCGCCGGCGTAGTGCACGGCGACGTCGATGTTCCGGTGGGCAACGAGAAAGTCGGCCACGGCGCGCGTCTCGGGCTCGCAGACGGCGCTCCAGCCGGCCCCCGGGGGGTCCGGTCGGGCCTGCCAGTGGATCGGGAAGTTGCGCTCGAGGAGGACCCCGCCCAGGTCGTCCTCGGCGACGCGCCCGTCCCCGTCGGCGTCGAGCCCCTCCGCTCCGCAAAGGGCGTACTCGCCGCGCTCGCCTCGGCTCGTGTCGGCCTTCCGCATGGCGCGCGGGTCCACGGCGTCGATCAGCCACTCCCCCGCGGGGTCCTTCCTCCGCATCGCCACGATCGCCCCGTCCCCGTCGACGTCGGCGGGCGGGTCCTCATCGACGAGTCCGTCGTGGTCGTCGTCGTACGGCGTCACCGTTCCGGCGCAGCGCGCCTCGACGCCGTCGGGGTGGACGCGCGGGAGGATGTAGAAGGTGCACGAGCGCCTGACCGCGACGACCGCCTCGTCGGTCGACTCGATCAGGCGGAGGAGGACGGCGAGGGCGACCTCGGAGCCCGAGGGCTGCTCCCCCGAGAGGCCGCCCAGGATCAGGATCGCGGGTCGTTCCGACGGATCGCCGGCGGAGCGATCGGCCACCTCGACGACCCAGACCTTCCGCCCGCCCCTCGTCTCGGCGAGCGGCGTCACGGAGACGAGATCGGGGTGCTTGTCGGTGAGTCCGGAGAGGATCGCCGTGAGGGCCGCGTAGTCGTGGTACTCGCGGAGCCGGGGGTCGTCCTCGGCGATCGCGAGCGACGAGGCGAGCAGGAGGAGGAGAGGGAGGCGCATGGGAAGGCCTCAGGAGCGGACGACGATCGAGTCCCCTTCGTACGCCGTGACGACGGACCGGAAGCCCTCGGGGACGGAAATCGGCTTCCAGGTCTTCTCGTCGAGGGCGACGTGGACGGAGCACCCCTGCGCGACGAGGCGGTTCTCGCGTTTGTGCACGATCTGGAACTCGAAGCGGAAGCTCGTGCGGCCGATCTCGGCGATCCGGGCGTGGATGACGAGCGGGTCGTCGAAGCGCGCGGGGCTCTTGAAGTCGCACGAGGCGTGCACGACGACGTTCGAGAACCCCTTGATCGGCTTGTTCGCCTCCGTCAGGCCGAGGTTCCGGAGGTAGTCCATCCGCCCGACGTCGAAGTAGGTGAAGAACGAGCCGTGGAAGGCGATCCCCATGGCGTCCGTCTCGGGGAGGCGGACGCGGACGTCGGTCGAGAAGTGGAAGGCCATGCGGCGTAGGATAGCAGACCGGGGCGGGATTCCCAAACGGAGTCTCTGCCTCGGACGCATGGCCGCAGGTGCGAACCAGGGTCTCTTTCAACACGAAGGCACGAAGACACGAAGTGACACGAAGATGGGATTGGCAGGGAAGAAGTCGCTCGTGCGAGGGGGCGAGCGGGTCGACCATTCGGGTCGGCAGTCCTCGTTCGGTGCGCTCTCCCTGCCCGTTGCCCTGGAAGCGCTGCCCCCTCGCGCGAGCGACCTGTTTCCTTCCAAACTCATCTTCGTGTCACTTCGCGTCTTCGCGTCTTCGTGTTGAAAGAGCCCTTGGAACGCAACGGCGACGATGTCCCGGGGTCGAGTCTCCTAAAAAGCGGAAAGCGATCAGGCTACACACCTGATCGCTCCCCGTGTTGAGCCACCGTACCAGGGTCAAGATCACTTCACGCTGCGCACCAGCTCCGTGATCACCGGCCACTGCGAGTGGACGACGGTCCAGGCGAGCGGCGCCGTCGCGAGCGCGGTG
>CAZYRM010000445.1:0-3381 GCA_964649705.1 uncultured Planctomycetia bacterium | reverse complement strand
GCCCCCGGGGGCCCCCCCGGGGGGGGGCGGGGCCCCCCCCCCCCGCGCCGGGGGGGGGGGGGCCCCCCCCGCTGGGTTTCTGGGGTGGAGGATATGAAGATGTGGAGAACCCTGATTCACGGTGCGTCCCTCGCGGGTCACGCGCGCCGCTCGAACAAGGGCGTCGCCCTCCTCTTCACGATCAGCGTCCTCCCGCTCCTGGCGATCCTGGGCGTCATGTTCGCGACGACTTCCCGCGTGGAGCGCAGCGTCGCCGCCGGCTACGTCGCAGGGGCCCGCGCCCGCATGCTGGCCGTCTCCGGAATCGACACGGCCGCCGCCCGCCTGCGCACCGTCCGCGGAAACCGCGCCTGGAGCTCCATCCGCGACGCGTGGTACTCGCCCGACGCCCCCGGCGTCCCGGTGACGGCCCTCCAGAAGCCTTCCTATGACTCCGGCCGCCAGGCCTTCGGGTACGCCTTCTCCATCGCGGCCGCAGGGACCTACTGCGACCAGGGCGACATCATCACCCTCCGCGTGACCGATTGCGCGAGCCGCGTCCACGTGAACGGCCGCCAGGCGACGATGGGGCGCATGCTCGACTCCCTGGGCTGGGCGGTCGCGACCCAGGACCGCGTGTCGATCCCCGCCGACGGCTGGGGAGACCGCGTGATCGCCCTGCGCGACGCCGAGACGGCCCGCCGCTTTCGCGACGAGGACCAGCTCCGCCAGGCCCTCCGCGGCCAGGTGGGCAATGACATGGCCGACCGTCTCATGCCGTACCTGACCATCTGGGCGTGGACCGACACGAACGTGATCGCGCCGAGGCCGGGCTCCGAGGGCGCCGCGACCGAGGCCGTCACGGCCCCGGACTTCCAGAAGGACGCGGCGGGCAACCTCGCGGGACGCGCCCCGGTAGACGTGAACACCGCGGCCGAGCCCGTGCTGGTGGCCTGCATCGCCGGCCTCCAGGGGCTGGAGATGGACCTCCAGGGGTACGGCGGCTGGCGCTACGCGCGGACCCAGGCCATCCCGCGCGACAAGGCCCTCCAGGTGGCGCGGATGATCGGCGGGTACCGCCAGCGCGTCGGCGACTTCCGCACGTGGGAGGAGTTCCACGCCTTCGTGGACGGCCTCGGCGTGGCGGGGCTGGTGACGCCGTCCCAGGCCGACGCGATCAAGGCGAACGCGAACCCGAACACGCTGCTCAACCGCTTCCACCCGAACCGCGAGGTCGCCCTCCGCGTCCAGAAGGCGGACCTGACCTACGCGACGACGGAGTTCACGTTCGACGCGATGGGGTACTTCCGCGTGGAGTCGCTGGCGCGCGTGCTCCATCCGGACGGGACGGAGGTCTCCAGCTCCCGTGCGGTCGCGGTGATCAAGGCGTACGACGCGACGAGGGTGACCTCGCAGGAGCAGTTCGAGTCGTGCCGCACGCAGGGCGGGGCCGCGCAGGTGGTGAGCCTCCCCGAGCAGATGCTGGCGCGGGGCGGGTCGATCGACCGCACGAAGCGCGGCGCGGCGTGCGACGGGCAGCTCGTCCCGGCGCCCAAGGCGGCGGACGCGGCGGGCGGTCGCCTCCTCTATGATCTGCGCTCGGGCGCGGCGGACCGCTCCAGGTTCGACATGTGGGCGCCTCGGGTCGAGGGGCTGAAGGAGACGGCGTCGGTCTTCGCGACCTCGGGCGGCCGCGGGAGCGACACGCTGGCGGACGGCCTGGCGCTCGACTCGCTGCGCCGACGGATCGCGGCGTGGAACCCCGAGTTCCTCCGGAGCGACGAGGGCGACCTGAAGGCGGGCACGGTGGAGTGGTTCGCGAAGTTCGACCGCCTGGCGCCGAAGAGCGAGCGGATCGGCTTCTGGGGCTTCATGGGCCGCTGGGAGATCGACGACATCCCGCTCGTCGGCTCGATCGACTCGCTGGTGAAGCACCGCATCCTGGGCCTGTGCGTCCCGTCGGACCCGCGGGCGCTGGGGACCTACGGCGCGAACGCCTTCGGCTTCCAGGGCGCGCTGAAGGTCGGCTACAACGCCGCGAGCACGCGGCCGGGCGTGTGGAACTCCTTCGAGACGGGGACCTGGCACCACGTGGCGGTCTCCTGGCGCGACGGTTTCGTGACGAACCTGTACATCGACGGCGTCCGGGTCCTGAACGACGACTACGAGTCGGCGGGGAAGCGCAGCCTGAAGGAGCGCAACAACCGCCTGCTGGTCGGATGCGACGTCGACGCGACCTCGAACGGCACGCCGATCCCGCGGACGGCGTACTTCATCGAGGGGACGGTGGACGGCGTGGTGGCGACGAAGGGCAAGAAGTACGACGGGCCGTCGTTCGCGCCGCCGAAGCGGTACGACTCGCGGCCGGCGGTGTGGCGCGGATCGGTGCCGTTCACGATGCAGCGGAACGTCGGCATCCTGCGCAGCGTTTCGTACACGGCCTACGTCCCGCGCAAGGACGCGCGCGGCACCCCGCTCGTCCCGGGCCAGGGGCCGCAGGTGAGCGTGAAGGTGGAGCTGCCGGGCGGGCAGATGCTCGAGGTGAAGGACCCCTCGGAGCGCGCGACGGACTCCCCGGGCCGCGGCGTGATGGTGGGACGGGTCGTGGCGAACGGCCAGCGCGTGCCGATCGAGGTGTCGATGACGGCGACGGACGTCGCCCCGATCCTCGACGACGTCACGGTGACCTGGGTAGACTCCCTGAAGTTCCTCAGCTTCCAGATCGACTAGCCCCCGTCCTGGAGTCGCGCCACTGGGGGCGCAGGAGAATCGAGCCCGTGGGGGCGCAGGAGAATCGAGCCCGTGGGGGCGCCGGAGAGTCGAGCCCGTGGGGGCGCCCCACCCAGCCCCGAAGGGGCGCCATGAAACAGCCCAGGGCGAAGCGAAGCGGAGCCCTGGGTTTTTCGGCGCCCGAGTCGGTCGGAGCCCCGAAGGGGCGAGATACATCGCGTCGAGAGGCCCACATGCGCAAGACCACCTGGTTCACGCTCCTCCTGGCCCTGGCCTTCACTGCCACCGGCTGCCTCCAGGTGACCCAGTCCTGGACCCTCTACCCCGACGGCTCGGGCAAGCTCACCATCAAGACCGTCCTCAAGTCCGACAAGCAGAACCCCGGCAGCTCCGTCCCCGGCTCTCCCTCCTTCGGCGGCGTCATCGGGGTCTCCTCCCGCGTCGAGCCCGCGTCCGACCCCGGCCACGTGGTCGTGGTCCAGGAGTCGTACTTCGAGGACTTCAACAAGGTCACCTACAAGAAGAAGCCGGTCGGCTCATTCGAACGCGCCGACGCCGGCTACCTGGCGAAGCTCTTCAAGGAGGCGACGGGCCGCGCCGTCCCCGCGGCGAAGCCCGGCCCGGACGGCAAGCCCGTGATGGACGAGACGGCCGTCATGAAGATGGTCGCCG
>CAZYRM010000444.1:1923-3391 GCA_964649705.1 uncultured Planctomycetia bacterium | reverse complement strand
CCGTCCTGCAGGTCCTTCATCTTCTGCTCCAGCTCCTTGGCGACCTCGCCGAACTTCCCCTGCTGGAGCTTCTTCGCCATCTCGTTCTCGTCCTTCCCCTCCATCTTCGATGCGGCGCTCTTCAGATCGTTCGCCATCGACTTCTTGTCCGCGAGCTGCTCCTGCCGCTTCTTCGCCTGGTCCGCGAGGGAGGACAGCTTCGCCATCGCGTCCTCCTTCTTCGGGATCCCCTTCTTCATCTCCTCGGTCAGCTTCTCCATCTCGGAGATGATCTTCTTGACCTCCTTCATCTCCTGGCCCTTGGTCTTCTCCTTGAGCTCCGTCACCCGCTTCTGAAGCACCTCGGCCTGCTTCTGCACCTCCGCGACCGTGGCCGCGACCTTGTCCGCGGCGACCTTGCGATCCAGGAGGTCCCAGGTCGGCAGGAAGAGGGCGAGGATCGCCGCGAAAACCGGGACCGGCACGAACCGCGCCCGCCGAGGCAGCTCGATCGGCGCCGCCTCGGCCAGCGAGAGGCGCTGCACCCGCGCGAGCGTGTCGTCGTAGAGCGCCTTCTCCATCTCCGTCTCGAAGGCCTCGATCGCGAGCACGCTCGAGACGCGTTCCTTCAGGCCCATCTGCTCGTCCGCGACGATCGCCGCCGAGAGGAACCTGGGCCGACGGAGCCAGGCCAGCAGCCCGGCCGCGACGACCGACACCCCAAGCGCCGCGCCGAAGGCGATGAGCGGGTCCACGCCGACGTAGACCACCTTGTCGACGAGGACGAATGCGGCGAGGAGGCTCTCGGCCAGGAGCAGCGAGATCGTCCAGGCGTCGAGGAATCGGTTGAGGGCCATCCGACGCTGGACGCGCCGGACCTTGCGAACGATGTCGTTCATGGGCCTTCCTCGTAGAGAGGAGGTTGGACGTCCGCCCTGAGGCGGCTGTTCCGGTCTTCTATAGTTAACTGATGATATCACGCAACGTTCGGCCCCGGGAAAGACATTTCCGGTAGGGATTGTACGTGACGTCGCCGGGGGCCGGCTGACACAAATGTGCACGCGTGTGCAGGGAAGTCCGACAATTGGTGCCATCCCGGGGCAGGGCGAACAAAAGTGCGCGCACAGGATGCGTCCTATCAGCGGTTTGCGGCAATTGAGATCCCCACGATTTGGCAAACCAATTGCTGAGATCCCCGTTCAGACAGAAGCAAGCTCGCAGAGGACAGCCATGGTGGATCGGGACGGTCAAAAAGCGCTCGCCCCCTGGGAGGTGGGCGATCAAGTGACGCGCATTCGCGTGCGGCGCGTGGTCGAGGACCGCGTGCCGGGGCCCCGCCCCGACGGCAAGCGCATCCGTCGCTGGCCTGGGACGAGGCGGGCCTCGACGCGCGCCGCGGGTTAGAAGTCTTCCAAGCAACCCCTGACCTCGGCCGGGCGGCTCCCCCTGCTGCCCGGCCACCCATCCCGCAGGGCCGGGGGGGGCGGGT
>CAZYRM010000444.1:0-1913 GCA_964649705.1 uncultured Planctomycetia bacterium | reverse complement strand
GCCGGGGCGCCCCCCCGTGCGGCCGGCCCACCCACCCCCCGGGGCGGGCCGCCCTTTGCGCGCCCGGCCCCGCGTATTTTCGCGTAGCTCAGCCCGCCCGCCGCGGGCGACCCGCCGGGTCGCCCCTACTCCTTCCACCACTTCGCCCAGAGCGCGATCGACTCCGCGCGCAGCCCCGCGTCGGCCGAGGGAGAGAACCCGTGGTCCTCCCCCGTCGCCTCGACGAGAGCCTCGATCGCCGCGCGGCGGATCCACTCCTGCTCCGACGCCAGCAACCCGATGAGCGGGCGGAACCCGCGCGCGTCCCCGAGCAGGAGGAGCGAGCGCGCCACGTCGAGCCGCACCGCCTCGATGGCCTCCCCCGCGTGCGCGGCCAGGGCGTCGCACGCCGCCCGGTCCCCGAGCGCCCCGATCGCCTGCGCCGCCGCAAGGCGCGTCGGCGCCTCGGGCGCGTCCAGCAGCCGCGAGACCTCCGCCCCCAGGTCCCTCCGCCCCACCGCGACGAGCGCGTCCGCCGCCGCGCGACGGACGGTGACCTCGCGGTCCCCGATCAGCGGCACCACACGCGCCGCCTCGTCCCAGGCACGGAGCGCCCCGATTCCCTCCGCCCCCGCCGCTCGGGACGATGGGTCCTCGTCGTCCAGCGCGTCCACGAACGCGGGGAGCGAAGCACGGTCGCGGCGGAAGGCCAGCGCGCGAAGCGCCGCCGCGCGCGCCTCGGGGTCGGCATGGCCGAGGAACGGGCGGATCGCCCCCGCCTGGGCCGAGTCGCCGGCCTTCCCGAGCGCGGAGAGCGCTCGGAGCTTCGTCGGCATGGCTGCGCTGCCAAGGAGCGACGCGAGCGCGGAGGGCTCCGCGACCCCCTCGCGCGCCGCGCGCCACGCCTGGACGCGCGCGAGGGCCTCCGCCTGCCCCGCCAGCGGGCGATCGGGCTGGATGCCGAAGGCGTTGCCGGAGAGGCACTCGAGCGCGACGAGGGCGCCCTCGCGTTGCGCGCGCGAAGGACCGTCGAGGGCGTCGAGCACCACGTCGAGCCCGGCCGCCGACCCGAGCCTCCCGAGGGCCTCCGCCGCGGCGAGGCGAACGCTCGCGTCGTTGTCGTGCAGCGTCAGCGCGAGCGCGGGGACGGCGCTCGCGTCCGCGACCTCCCCGAGCGATCTCGCCGCGCAGGCGCGCACCGAGGACTCCACGTCGCCGAGGGCCTTCGCCAGGGCGGCTCCGGTGATCGCGGGGAGCCTCCCGAGGGCCGCGGCGGCGGCGACGCGGACGTCGGGGTCGGCGTCGGCGAGCGCCGCGGAGAGGTCGGGCTCCGCCTCTTCCCAGGCCGCCTCGCCGAGGGCGTGGCAGGCCTCGGCGCGGACCCTTGCGTCGGCGTCCGAGAGGAGCCTGCGCCACATGGGCACGCTGCCGCGGTCGCCGATCGCCGCGAGCGTGCGGACGGCGGCGGCGCGGACCTCCGCCTCGGAGGCGTTCATCGCGGCGCGGAGCGAATCGGCGAGCGTCCGATCGCCGAGCCAGGCGAGGGCGTCGATCGCGGCGGCGCGCACCGTCGCATCGAGGTCGTGGGAGGCCTCCAGGAGGGCCGTCACGGCGCGGCGGTCTCCGATGCGGCCGATGGCGGTCAGGAGCGCCGCGCGTCCCTCCGCCTGGGGGTCGGCGACGCGCGCGAGCAGGTCCGCGAGGACCCTCCTCGTCGCGAGGCGCGAGAGGACGTCGGCGGCGAGCCGGCGGATCGACGGGCGGGCATCCCCGAGGAGCGCCGCGACCGCCTGGTCGGCCCGCGGGTCGGCGAAGGCGTCGACGGCGCGGAGGGCGGCCTCCCGGACGGCGCCGGCGCCATCCGACAGTCGCGCGAGCACGTCGCGGAAGGCGTCGCGGTCGCCGATCCGCGCGAGGGCCTCCACGGCGGCGGC
>CAZYRM010000443.1:0-3431 GCA_964649705.1 uncultured Planctomycetia bacterium | reverse complement strand
TCATGGACGTCACGCTGCGCGAGGGGATGAACCGCGAGGTCCGCCGCATCTTCGCCCGGATCGGCCACAAGGTGCGGTCGCTCACGCGGATTCGGATCGGAGGCCTCGTCCTCGGGGACCTCCGCGCGGGAGACTACCGCGCCATCACGCGCGAGCAGATCCTCACCATGATGCAGGCCCCCGAGCCGCGCGAGAAGCCGAAGCGGGAGCGCCCGCGGCGGGAGCGCCCGAGGGGAGAGCGCCCGAGACAGAAACCCAAGAGGGACAGGAAATGAGCCGTCACGTCCGCTGGTTCGTCCTCGCCGGGCTGATCTTCGTCGGCTGCCGCGGGACGGGCCCGCAGAAGGACCGCTCGTACTACCCCGACCGCTCCGCCGACACCGTCCCCGTCGAGGCCCGGGTCCTCGCCGGCGTCGACCCCGCCGTCCATCACAATGCCCCCGCCCAGGCTCCTCGGGTCCTTCGGGCGCGCCTCGAGAACGGCCTGTCGATCGTCGTCCGAGAGCGCCACGAGGTCCCGCTCGTCGCGACCGTCCTCCTGTACAAGGTCGGCTCGCGCGACGAGCCCTCCGGCCAGACCGGGCTCTCTCACTTCCTCGAGCACATGATGTTCAAGGGGACCGAGCGCCTGGCCAAGGGCGAGATCGACCTCCTCACGATGAAGAACGGCGGGCAGAACAACGCCTTCACGTCGAAGGACGGCACGGCGTACCACTTCCTCTTCCCCGCGGACCGCTGGGAGGTCGCCCTCGACATCGAGGCGGACCGGA
The DNA here is from genome assembly GCA_964649705.1 of uncultured Planctomycetia bacterium. Taxonomy (GTDB): domain Bacteria; phylum Planctomycetota; class MHYJ01; order WSZJ01; family CAZYRM01; genus CAZYRM01. The sequence continues at coordinate 2,661 of CAZYRM010000443.1, read as the reverse complement.
TGCGGAACTGCCGCTTCGACCCGGCGGAGGTCGACGCGGAGCGGAACGTCGTCGAGGAGGAGCTGCGAGGCTGGCTCGACACGCCCTGGGAGGAGACGACGAACCGCCTCGACGAGGCGCTCTTCGGGGAGCGCGGCTACGCGCACCCGATCATCGGGTACACGAAGGACCTCGACGCCATCACGCGAGACCAGTTCTTCGAGCACTATCGGCGGTGGTACGCGCCGAACAACGCCGTGCTCGTGTTGGAGGGGGACCTCGATGCCGACAAGGCCGTCGAGGCCGTGCGCGAGCGGTTCGCGTCGATCCCCGCGGGCGAGCTGCCCGCCCGTGCCGCCGACGAGGGCCGCTTGGGCGCCGCGCAGAAGCGCCTGGAGATCGAGGACGACGCCTCGCTGCGCCGCTGCATGATCGGCTTCCGGACCTGCCGATACGCCAACGCCGACGCCTGCGCGCTTCACGTGCTCGCCGCCGTCCTCACGGAGGGGAAGTCGAGCCGCCTGGAGCGCGAGCTTGTCCGGGGTCGCCAGCTCCTGCGGGAGGTCTCCGTCGGCCAGGACGACGCCGCGGCCGACTCGGCGCTCTACGTCCAGGCGGAGCTGTTCGCGGACCGCGACCCGAAGGAGGCCGAGGAGGCGCTCTTCGCCGCGTTCGCGCGGCTCCGCGAGGAGCCCGTCGGCGACGCCGAGCTGGCGCGGGCCAGGGACAAGGTCGAGACGGAGTTCCTGCTCGACAACGAGTCGGCCCTCGACCACGCCTCGATCGTCGCGATGTTGGAGGCGATCGACGGCGCGGCCTCGGAGGAGTCCTACGCCCAGGCGATCCGCTGCGTGACGGCGGAGGACGTCCAGCGCGTCGCGCGGAAGTACCTGACGCCCGAGAACAGCGTCGTCGCGTGGACGGTTCCGAAGAAGAAGGGGTCCCTGAGGCGGACGCTGGGCGATCGTCGCTGCGCCCGCGAGGCCGGCGGGGCCTTGCGCCTGCCCCAGGTCGAGCGCTGGTCGCTTCCGAACGGCCTGACGGTGCTCTTCCAGAGGTCGACGAGCGTGCCCGTGGTGACGCTCCGCGCGCGGATCCGAGCGGACGAGAGGTCCGAACCCGCGGAGAAGGCGGGGCTCGTCCACCTCGTGGGCGCCGCGATCGCCGGAGGGACCGCGACGCGGAGCGAGGAGCAGCTCCTGGATGCGATCGAGGGCGTCGGCGGGAGGCTCGAGGCGGAAGACGAGGGGGTCACGGTGCAGGTCCTCTCGAGGCACTTCGACCGCGGCGCGGAGGTGCTGGCGGACCTGCTCGCGAACGCCTCGTTCCCGGCGGAGGCGGTCGACCGCGCGCGCACGGAGGTCCTGGGCGAGATCACCTTCGCGGAGGAGGACCCCGACACGATGGCGAGGGACGCCTTCCGCGAGGCGGTCTACGGGCCCCATCCGTACGGGCGGCCGGGGCGGGGGCGGACGGAGACCGTGGAGGGGATCACGCGCGAGGACGTCGTGGCACACCACCGCGGGTGGTATCGCCCGAACAACGCGATCCTCGTGGTCTGTGGAGACGTCGACGGGGCGATGGTCCGCGAGGTCGTCGAGAGGCGCTTCGGGGCGTGGGAGCGGGCCGACGTGCCGGTGCTCACCTGCCCCGCGCCGGAGACCGCGCGCGGCGAGGTCTCCATCGACGCGGAGACGGAGCAGGCGATCGTCTACGTCGGGCACGTCGGCGTCCGTCGCGTCGACCCGGACTACGACCCGCTCCTGGTGATGGACCACGTCCTGGGGACGGGGTCGGGCTTCACGGACCGCGTGTCGAAGAAAGTCCGCGACGAGCTGGGGCTGGCGTACTCGTGCTATGCGAGCATCTCGTCGTCGGCGGACGAGGAGCCGGGGATGTTCGCGGCGTACGTGGCGTGCAAGCCGGAGAACGAGGCGCAGGCCGTGGAGGCGCTGACGGCGGAGATCGTGCGGTTCCTCGAGGAGGGGCCCACGGAGCAGGAGCTGCGCGACGCGAAGGACTACCTCATCGCGAGCCGCGCGTTCGAGTTCGAGACGACGGCCGAGATGGCGGGATACTGGCTGGAGGCGGAGCAGATCGGGCTGCCGGCGGACGAGCTGTCTACTTTCGCGGGGCGCATCGAGGCGATCACCCGCGAGGAGGTGGTGCGCGTGGCGCGGGCGCACCTGCATCCCGACGCGGCGGCGGTCGTGCGCGTCGGGCCAGCGAGGACGCCGGCCGCGACGGGGCCGTCGAGCCTGTCGATCGGCGCGAAGGCCGTCGATGCGCAGGGTCGGACGTGGGAGCTGGCCGAGTGGGAGGCCGGGACGCGCCTTGCCGTGCGGCTCGACGGGAAGGACGGGCTCGTCGAGGTCGTGGTCGCGGATGGGCGGGTGACGCTGCAGCGGCCGACGGGCGTCGAGCTCCCCGAGATCGCCGGGATGGAGTGGGTCGAGACCCGCGCCTCCGTCGACGGAGAGGTCTCCGTGTACCGATCGCAGGCGCCCGCGGAGGGGATCCTCGAGGCGTACCTCGTCGCCCTCGGCTTCCGCGGCTGGTAGCGCAGGGGAGCGCCCCGCCCAGGGCGAGCCCGGGTGGGGCGCCCGCGAAGCGGGCCGGGCCTGGGCGCTTCGGTGGGTCGGCAGCACAAGATTATGTTCCATGACATTATGGTCGAGCGCA
>CAZYRM010000442.1:0-3448 GCA_964649705.1 uncultured Planctomycetia bacterium | reverse complement strand
AACGAGCACGAGAACGATTTCGAGCCCGATTACGAGCACGCCACCGCCACCGATCACGTCGTGAGGCAGCGGGTCGGGGTCAGGAGCTCCGCCGGTAGTCCCCGCTCTTCCCGCCCGTCTTCTGGAGCAGGCAGACGTCGGTGATCGTCATCCCGCGATCGATCGCCTTCGCCATGTCGTAGATCGTCAGGCAGCACACGGAGACGGCCGTCAAGGCCTCCATCTCCACCCCCGTGCGGTCGCACGCCTTCACCGTGGCCCGCACGACGACGGCGTCCGGCGGCTTCACCTCGTATGCGATCTCGACGCTCGACAGCGCGATCGGGTGGCAGAGCGGCACGAGCTCGGGCGTCTTCTTCGCCCCCATGATCCCCGCGACGCGCGCCACCTCGAGGACATCCCCCTTCGCCAGCCCCTTCTCCTGGATCCTCGCGAGCGTCTCGGCCTTCATCCGAACGGTCCCCGTGGCGACGGCGACGCGCTCCGTGGCCGCCTTCGCGCCCACGTCGACCATCCGAGACGCCCCGTCCGGCCCGATGTGCGACAGCTCCGCCATGCTACTTCCCCGGCCTCGGCTTCACGACCACCTCGAGCGACAGCTCTCTCTTCTCGCGCAGCACCTTGATCGTCGCCTTCGTCTCGGGCTCCGTGAAGCTCACCAGGTTGATCAGGTGCCTCGCGTTCTGGATCGCGTGGCCGTTGAACTCGAGGACGATGTCCCCTTCCGCCACTCCCCCGTCCGCCGCGGGGCTCTTCTTATACAGCCCTGTGACGAACGCCCCGCGCGGCTCGTCGAGGCCGAGGTCCTTCACGAACTCGGCGAGCGTCCGGTACCTCGTCCCGTACGTCCGGTTCACCCAGGCCGCGAGGTCCGTCGTGATGTCGTAGACCTTCACGCCGAGATAGCCGTACGTCAGCTTCCCGTCCGCGATCAGGCGGTCCATGACGAGCTTCGCCGTCTTGGAGGGAATCGCGAACCCGATCCCCTGGTACCCGCCCGTCCGCGAGTAGATCATCGTATTCACGCCGATGAGCTCGCCGTTCAGGTTCACCAGCGGCCCGCCGCTGTTCCCCGGGTTGATCGCCGCGTCGGTCTGGATGTACCCTTCGTACCCCGTCAGGCTCTCCTTGGCCCGCCCCATCGCGCTCACGATCCCCGTGGTCACCGTGTGGTCGAGCCCGTACGGGTTCCCGATCGCGACCACCCAGTTCCCCACCTCGATAGCGTCGCTGTCCCCCATCGGGATCGGCGTCAGGCCGTCCGCCTTCACGCGAACGACCGCCAGGTCGATGTTTTCGTCCGAACCGACCACCTCGCCGTTCTCGATCCGCCCGTCGGCGAACGTCACCGTGATCGACCTGGCGTTCGCGACGACGTGGTTGTTCGTCAGGATATATCCGTCCTTCGCAACCACCACGCCGCTGCCGATCTGGTCCTGGTTCCGGTACGGCTGGAAGATGTCCCACTCGTCGAAGAGCTGGGGCGCCGACCTCGCGTTGATGTGCACCACCGACGGCGAGACGGCCTTCGCCACCAGCGCGAACGCCTTCGCGAAGGCGTCCGTCGTCCCCTGCACGGCGGCGAGCTTCTCGCGGGCCTCCTCGGCCTCGTTCGCCTCCGCCCCCGCGCGCTGCATCTCCATGTACTTCGTGACGACGACACCGGTCCCGATCCCCGCGACCAGCGCGAGGAGCAGCGAGTACCTCTTCATCGTGTCCATTCTCGGCCTCGTTCGGAATGCACAGCGGGCGGAGCCCCTGGACTCCGCCCCGCTGGAAGATTTCGACTACTTGCGCAGGAGCGCGGGATCGACCGACAGCGTCCTGGGTTCGCCCTGTCGCACGATGGCCAGATCGACCCTCCCGCTCGTGGCCCCCTCGATGAGCAGGCGGCGGAAGTCCCACTTCGTCTTCACGGGCTCCCCGTTGACGGAGAGGACTACGTCGTGCTCCTCGAGACCCGCCTTCGCCGCGGGGCTGTCCTCGACCACATCCCGCACGATCACGCCCTCGTCCCCGGCCAGGTCGAGCTGGTCGCGGAGCGCCTCGTCGATGAAGGAGACCTCGGCGCCGAATTCGTCGGGCGTCGAGACCTCGCCCCGGGGCGCGGCGGGCGGCTGGGCCGGTTCGGGTTCGACCGGCGCCGGCGGCTCGGGCTCGGGAGGCCTCTTCCGCTGACCGGGGATGAGACCTCCGCCCTGCTGGAGCCGCTTGAGCATCTCCTGCAGCCGCGCGGGCATGTCCTTGAGGAGCTCGTCCATGTCCTCCAGGCCGGGAGGCAGGATCACCTGCGGCGCGGTCCCCTCGTCGTCGATTCCGTACTTCTTCGCGACCTCAGGGTACTTCTCCTTGAACTCCGCGGCGCTGTCGGCTTCGTAGGACTTCGAGACCTTCTCGCCCTTCTCGTCCTCCTCGGTGACCGTGACCCTGACGTGGCCGTTGCCGTCGCGCTGGATGGAGACGGACCCAGGTCCGCCGATCTGGATCCGGATCGAGCTGCTGAACCCGCCCGGCTGCCTCTTCTGCTTCGGGCGGCCGCCGTCCTCCTGGACCTCGGTCTTCGGCTGGGCCCCTTCCTTGATCTTCGCGATCGCCTTCTCGGCGCGCCACTGGACCTCGGGGTCCTTCGACTGCGCGGCCTCCTCGAGCACCGGGATCGCCTCCGGGCCGAGCTTCGACAGCTCGTCCGTCGCCTTCTCGCGGGCGGCGGCGTCGTCGCTCCCGAGCTGGCTCACCAGCTCCTCGGCCTTCTCCTTCACCGTCTGGTCGTCAGCGAGGGAGATCCCCCCCGCAAGGACGACAGCCAACAGGGCGGCGAGCGTCTTCCTGGTCATTCCTTCTTCCTCCGCTAGCGCGGCTCCTCCGGCCGGATGCCGAGCTTGACTACGATTTCCTTCCTCTCCCCCCCGCTGGCGACTTCGAGGGTGATCTGAGTCCCCCCGGTGGTCTGCGCGACGAGCCGCTCGAGGTCCGACAGCCTCGAGAGCGCCTTGCCATTCACCTTGACGATGACGTCGTCGACCCTCAAGCCGCCCTCCTGGGCCGGGCCGTCCTCGACGAGGCGTCCCACGAGCAGGCCGACCGCCCCGGTCGGCAGGCCGAGCTTGCGCCTGAGCGCCGCGGGCGCGGACCGCACCTCGACGCCGAGCCAGCCGCGGTCGACCTTTCCCTTGGAGAGGATCTGCTCCGTGACGAAGCGGACCGTCTCGACGGGGGTCGCGAAGTTCACCCCTTCGGCGCCCAGGAGGTGCCCGCTGACCACGCCGCCCCGGCGGCCCGACTCGCGCGACCGCTCGGCCATCTTCCTCATCCAGCGGTTCATCATCTCGCGGAGGCGCTTCGGGTCGTTCGCCCCGCCGGACTGGAGCTGCTGGAAGTCCTTGAGGAGGGAGTCGAGCGAGGCGCCGCCCGTCATGTCCTTCATCGCCTCCTCGAAGCTCGACATGCT
>CAZYRM010000441.1:0-3449 GCA_964649705.1 uncultured Planctomycetia bacterium | reverse complement strand
ACGTCCAGTGCCCCGTGGAGGAGTGCGTCCGCCGCGACGTGAAGGGGCTCTACAAAAAGGCCCTGGCGGGAGAGATCACGAACATGACGGGGATCCAGGACCCGTACGAGGCGCCGCTCGCGCCCGAGCTCGTGATCCCGACCGACCAGGAGTCGGTGGAGTCGAGCGTCGCGCGCGTGATCGCCCGGATGCGGGAGCTCGGGTACCTGGAGCCCGAGCAGGTCTACTCAGAGGAGGAGGAGCGCCTCATCGAGAAGCGCCTGGGGGACCTCGGGTACCTCTAGACCCGACAGGGTTCAAGCGTGGGTGACACTCACGGCGTCATCCAGGTCAGGACCGAGGCTCGCCAACAAGTCTCAAGTCTCAATGACCAACTGTCACGCAAGGTTCAAGGTGAAAGGCTGAAGGACTGCCAGGTTCTAGACTTGCGACTTCGTGCTTCCTTGCAAGGTGGTCATTGAGCCTTGACCATTCTAAAGCGGGGCGCATCACTCGTCTCGGTCACGTCGTGCTACCCATAGACGAGAGAGACTGAACTGCGTCCTAGATCCGCTTCTTCGAGCGGAACCACTCGACGGAGCGACGGACGCCGTCCTCGGAGGGGTGGTAGACGAGGCCGAGCTCCTTCACCGACTTCGCCGCGTTGTAGAACTGCCCGTACCGCACGAAGTCGACGAACATGTGTGGGATGCGAGGGTGTCCGGACGTCAGGCGCGCCCACCACTCGCTCGCGCGCGACATCGCCCACATCGTCCAGAGCGGGACCTGCCAGCGCGGGGGCTTGCAGCCGATCATGCGCGAGACCATCCGCATGAACTCGCCGATCGCGATGTTCCGCTCGGCGATGATGTACCTCTCGCCGGACGTCCCCTTCTCCACGGCGAGGAGGTGAGCCTCCGCGACGTCGGCGACGTCGACGAGGTTCGTCTTCCCCTCGACGAACCCGGGGATGCGCCCCCTCGCGAGGTCGAGGATGACGCGGCCCGAGGTGGGCTTGACGTCACGCTCGCCGAAGACGCCGGTCGGGCAGAGGACGACGACCTCGATGCCGCGCTTGACGGCCTCGAGCGCCTCCATCTCCATCGCTCGCTTCACGACGCAGTAGGTGCTGTCGAACTTCGAGGCGTCGTACGGCGTCGCCTCGGTCGCCGCCTGGCCGTCGGTCGCGTGCCCGATCGTCGAGAGCGTGCTCGTGTAGACGACGCGCCGCACGCCGGCGCGCTTCGCCGCGTCGAGGAGGCCGCGCATCTCCGCGACCGCCTCCTGGACCTGTCTCTCGCGGCCGAACGAGAGCATGGGATAGCGCCCCGCGCAATGGACCAGGACCTCGCACCCCTTCGACGCCGCCTCGACGGAGGCCGCATCGGCGGTGTCGCCGACGACACGCTCCGCGTCGAGGTCCTGGAGCTGATCGAGCCGCGACGACTTCCTGTGCAGCACGCGGACCTCGTGGCCCGCGGCGCGGAATCGCCTGGCGACGTGGTATCCGATGAACCCGGTGGCACCGGTGACGAGCGCACGCATGGCGCTCGTGTACCAGGGCGCGCGCGGCGAGGCAACGAAAAGGCGGAGGCTACGCGGGGGTCGCGAGCGGGACCACGAACAACGCCAGGGCGTCGAACGCGGCGTGGCAGACGACGGGCGCGACGAGGTCGTCGGTCGCGGCGTAGAGCCATCCCCAGTAGAGGCCGCACAGGAGCGCCGCAGCGAGGAGCACGGGGTTCGCCGAGGCGCCGAGGCCCAGGGCGTAGAGCCCCGCCCCCGCCAGGAGTCCCCAGACGCGTCCCAGCCGCTCCATGGCGAACCGGGCCACGACGCCCCGCCACAGGAGCTCCTCGGTCGCGGTCGTGACGAGCATCGTCGCCAGCAAGTACGCCAGAGAGTGGTCCCCTTTCCACGCATACAGCGTCCGGATCTCTGCGGAGGACGCGAGACCCAGGACCCGCACGAAGGCGAGGGCGGCAAGATAGAGCGCTCCCCCCGCGACCAGCCCGGCCGCGACGCGGAAGCGGGAGGGGCGCACCCGCCTGCGGACCGAGGGCAGGAACAGCGCCCCCGCGGCCGCGACGCTCGACGCGCAGGCGAGCCCCGTCCAGACGTCCCTCACGCCGAGCAGGACGAACGTGAAGGCCGCCGCGGCGAGGGCCCACAGTCCCCAGGCCGCAGGCGCGGGCGTCTCCCGCGACGATTTCGGCGCTGTCAGCAGGCGGAGGTCGAACGGGGCCCTCCGAACGATGCCCGCCACGATGGGGCGGAGGCGATCGGGCGTGAAGGGCACGGGCGCGACGCCGAGATCGCGCCGCGCGGGCCCGGGATCGCCCGCGAGACCCTCCACCAGCAACGCAAGCTGGGCCCGCGTCGAGAGCGGCTGCTCCATCACCGCCTCCATGATCCTCACCGGGACCCGCATGAGCGCCACCGGCGTGCCCCAGATCCGCACGGGCAGGTCGTTCGCCTCCGCCACGCGCGAGACGACATCGCGGAGAGTCAATCGGTCCGGACCGACGACCTCGTACACCGTCCCGCGGCTCGCGGGACTCTGCAACGCGCCCACGACCGCGGCGGCCACGTCGTTCGCATCGACGGGCATCATCGGGGACGAGCCGTCGTTCACGATCGGGAACACGGCCGAGGCCCGGATCATCATCGTCAGGTGCGAGAGCATGTCGTCCCCGACGCCGTAGATCACGCCCGGACGGAGGATCGTCCACTCCAACCCGCTGGCGCGGACGGCCTCCTCCCCCCGCCACTTCGTGTGGTTGTACGGGAGGCCGGGGCCCTCGCGCGCGGCCACCACGCTGACGTGGACCAGCCGCGGGACGCAGGCCGTCCTCATCGCCTCGATCAGCCTTCCGACCGCGTCGACGTGGACGGCCTGGAACGTCTGCTCCCCCTCCTCGCGCTTGACCCCGACGAGGTTGACGACCGCCGAGCACCCACGCAGCGGCTCGGGGTCGGGGCGGCGGGCATTGAAACCGGTCCGCCGCGAGAGGGCGCGGGTCTCGTACCCCGCCCGTTGGAGGGCGGCGACGACGTGCCTGCCAAGAAACCCCGTCCCGCCGACGATCGCCACGGATTCCGTCATCGAAGGACCCTCCACAGGCTACCTTCGATACAGGAACTCCCGGGCGTGGTTGCGGGGAAACGAGGAACCCTCGGGAGAGGAGCCCGACCCTACCGCCCGATGAGCGTCGCGCGCAGGTACTCGCGCTGGAGCCGCGCGATGTTGGAGATGGAGATCGACTTCGGGCAGACCGCCTCGCACTCCGCCTCGTTCGAGCAGCCGCCGAACCCCTCCGCGTCCGCGCGCGTGACCATCGCGAGCACGCGGCGGGAGCGCTCGGTCTTCCCCTGCGGGAGGAGCGCGAGGTGGGAGACCTTCGCGGAGAGGAAGAGGTGCGCCGAGGCGTTCTTGCACGCCGCCACGCACGCCCCGCAGCCGATGCAGG
>CAZYRM010000440.1:0-3450 GCA_964649705.1 uncultured Planctomycetia bacterium | reverse complement strand
TGGAGACGGACCACGCGGAGATCGGGTGGGCGATCCTGGAGCTGTGGAAGTTCCCCACGGCGATCACGACGGCGGTGGGGCGGCACCACGACCTCCCGCGTCCCGAGGAGAAGATGGACGCGCAGCAGAAGAAGCTCTGCCGCGTCATCCACGTGGCGAACCTGCTGGCGAAGGCGCTCGGCGAGGGGAACGGCGGCGACCAGGTGATGCACGAGGTGCCGAAGGAGATCTGGGAGTCGCTCGAGCTTTGGGACGGGCTGCCGGCGGACTTCTGGAAGCTGTTCCAGGACGAGCTGGCGCGCACGCAGGACTTCCTGGACCTGGGGGACACGAAGTCGCCGGCCCCGTCGGCCGGCGAAGGGCGCAAGGCGGTCTTGCTGGAGACGACGAGTTCGGTGGCGAGCCTCCTGGGCGTCGCGTTGGACCGGTCGGGGTGGAAGCTGATCCTCGCCAGGACGCCGGACCAGGCGGCGCGCTACGGCCCGAAGGAGGCGGACGCGATCGTGGTTCGCTCCCTCACGGCGCAGGAGCTGGTGGACGCCTGTTCTGCGATCCGCGCCACGTCGCGTCTCCCGATTGTCGGAGTCCTCCCCGAGGGCCAGCCGCGCCTGGAGCGGGTTGAGGGCTTCGACTGCCTCGTGGAGCCCTACGATCGGCTTGCGCTGCTGCACCTCCTGCCGGGGTAGTGCGCGCTGGCGCGCGAGATCCAGATCCCAAATCCAACATCCCAACGAATTCGTATATCCCAGATCCCAACCACGATCAGTTCTGGGTTGGGATTTGGGATGTAGGATTTCGTTGGGATGTTGGATTTGGGATCTGGATCTCGGGCCCGCAGGCCCGTCGCTACTCGCGCAGGCGGACGAGGATGGTCGTCTCGGGCACGCTGTCCACGGCCGAGGGGTCGCGGTAGTTCGCCTTGAGGCGCGCCTCGACCGCGAGGAGGACCTTCGACGCCGCGTCGTAGCGGCACACCAAGCGCGCCTTCATGCGGCCCGTCAGCTTCCCGTCCTGCCGCCCCGCGATGTCGAGCGAGGTCTCGCACCCCGCCAGGCGGCAGCGGCGATCGAGGAACTCCTCCTCGGCGCCGAGCGTCCACGCCGCCTTGCCGAAGACGTAGACCAGCGGGTCGGGGAGCAGCCCGACCTCCTCGTGCAGCGTCGCCTGCCCGAGCGCCCCCTTCGGCAGGAGGAAGAGGAGGCTCATGAACAGGAGATAGTCCCCCGTCTCCTCCATCTGCTTCTGCACCGAGAGCGCCCCGTGCTCGTCGATGCGCCCCGACAGGCGGACCGTCCCGGCCCTGTCCTTGTACTCGAACGACCCCACGCCGGGCGCCAGGCCGTGGATCGACACCGTTCCCCCGTTCAGCTCGGGGAAGCGGTCGGACGACGTCGCGTACGACAGGTCCCTCCCCGCCTCGATCGAGAGGAGCACGCGCATCGAGTCCGGCGGGTCCACGGGCGGCGGGGGCGCCTTGGCCAGCGGCGGGCGGCCCGAGCAGCCGGCGAGGACCACGAGGAGAAGGAGGAGTCGTTTCACGAGCGTGTCGGTCCGGAATGGGAACGGCCCCGGCGGGTGGACCGCCGGGGCCATTGTATTCTCAAGTGGACGTCTCGGCTAGAAGTCGCCGCCGAAGTCGTCGTGGTCCTCCATGCCGTGGCCGCCGTGCCCGCCGCCGCCGGCCTTGGACTTCTTCTCCTTGATCTCGGAGATCATCGCATTCGTCGTGAGGAGCAGCCCCGCGACGCTCGCCGCGTTCTGGAGCGCGCAGCGGACCACCTTGGTCGGATCGATGATCCCCGCCTTCACCATGTCGACGTACTCGCCCTTCGCCGCGTCGTAGCCGAAGGTCTCCTTCATCCCCCGGACCTGGTCGATCACGATCGCGCCGTGCTGGCCGGCGTTCTCGGCGATCTGGCGGAGCGGGGCCTCGATGGCGCGGCGGATGATGTCCACCCCCGTCGCCTCGTCCCCCTTCGCCTTCGTCCGGTCGAGCGCGGCCGAGGCGCGGAGTAGCGCCACGCCGCCGCCGGGGAGGATCCCCTCCTCCACGGCCGCCTTCGTGGCGTGGAGCGCGTCCTCGATCCGCGCCTTGCGCTCCTTCATCTCCACCTCGGTCGCCGCGCCGACGAGCAGCTTCGCCACGCCGCCGGACAGCTTCGCCAGCCGCTCCTGCAGCTTCTCGCGGTCGTAGTCGCTCGTCGTGTCATCGATCTCGCGCTTGATCTGGGCGATGCGGCCCTGGATCGCCTGGGACTTCCCGGCGCCCTCGATGACCGTCGTGTTCTCCTTGTCGATCGAGATCTTCTTCGCGCGGCCGAGGTCCTCCAGCTCCACCTTCTCGAGCTCGATCCCCAGGTCCTCGTAGATCGCCTTGCCGCCCGTCAGGACCGCCAGGTCCTCGAGCATCGCCTTCCTGCGATCGCCGTAGCCGGGGGCCTTCACGGCGGCGCACTTCAGGATCCCGCGGAGGCGGTTGACGACCAGCGTCGCCAGCGCGTCCCCGTCGACCTCCTCGGCGATGACGAGGAACGGCTTGCCGGTCCGCGCGACCTTCTCGAGGAGCGGGATCAGGTCCTTGATGGCGCTGATCTTCTTCTCGTGGATCAAGACGTACGGCTCGTCGAGCACGCACTTCATGGCATTGACGTCGGTGACGAAGTACGGCGAGAGGTAGCCGCGGTCGAACTGCATCCCCTCGACCCACTCGACCTCGGTCTTCAGGCTCTTCCCCTCCTCGACCGTGATCACCCCGTCCTTGCCGACGCGCTCCATCGCCTCGGAGATCATCTTGCCGATCTCGGGGTCGTTGTTCGCGGCGATCGTGCCGACGTTCGCGATGTCGCCCTTCTCCTTGACGGGCTTGCTCATCGACTTCAGCTCGGCGACCATCGTCTCGACGGCCTTGTCGATCCCGCGCTTGAGCGCCTGGGAGTTCGCGCCCGCGGCGACGTTCTTCAGGCCCTCGGTGTAGATCGCCTCGGCGAGCACGGTCGCGGTGGTGGTCCCGTCGCCCGCGATCTCGCTTGTCTTCGCGGCGACGTCCTTCACCATCTGGGCCCCCATGTTCTGGTAGGGGTCCCTGAGCTCGATCTCCTTAGCGACCGTGACGCCGTCCTTCGTGACGGTCGGGGCGCCGTACTTCTTCTCGATGATCACGTTGCGGCCGCGCGGTCCCAGCGTGGTCTTCACGGCGCGGGCGAGGATCTCGACGCCCTGGCGCATGGCCTCTCGGGCGGACTGGTCGTAGACGACCTTCTTGGCTGCCATGGGTTCCTCCAGTGTATTCCAGGTGAGGGGCGAGGGGCGAAGCACCCCATCGCCCCTACAGGGGCGGGGAGACCTACTCGACGATGGCGAGGATGTCTTCCTCGGGCATGATCAGGTAGTCCTTCCCCTCGATCTTCACGTCGGTGCCGGCGTAGGAGGCGAAGATGATGCGGTCGCCCT
>CAZYRM010000439.1:0-3502 GCA_964649705.1 uncultured Planctomycetia bacterium | reverse complement strand
CGCGCGTCCTCGCGGCGCCGATCACGGGCGCGCCGCTCCCCGAGAGGAGGAGGAAGCCGTGCTCCGCGTCGATGTACTCCAGGGCGGCGTCGAGGATCCTCCCGAGCACGCGCCTCGGGTCCCGCTCGAGTACGATGTCCCTCGTCACCGCCTGCAGCAGCTCGAGGGCCTCCCGGTCCCGGTTCGTCGCGGCCATGGTCCGCGGAGTCTAGCCGTCCATGTCCGGAGCGTCAATCCAACCTGCTTGGAGCCGTCCTCATGCCTCCTTCATCTTGACCGCCGCGGGCGGAATCCGGCTGGCGACGGTGGAGGACCTCTGCCAAGATGGACCCGCTCGCTCATCGCGGAGGTTTTCCATGCGCTGGCTCGCCCGCCTCGCAGGCATCGCCTGCCTGGCCCTGTCCGTCGCGGTCCTGAATGAGGACGCGCGGGCGCCGCTCGACTCGCCGTGGCCGCCCGCCGACCCGCCGCCGCAGGAGCCCGCTCCGGAACCGCCGCGCACCCGGCAACGCGTCCTCGCTGCCATCGCCGAGTCCCGATCGAACGCCGACTTCCGCCTCCAGGCGCGCCTCGCCGACGCCGTCCGCCGCGCCTGCGACTCCGTCGGAGCCTGCGTCGCGACGCGTAAGGAGGCGATCCCGGCCTTCACCGACGACTGCTTCTCGCTGGGGACGACATGGAAGCTCCTCTGGGCTTCCGAGGGGGAGGGCCGGGACCTCGTCAGGCAGCGGTTCGAGCGGCACGTCATCAGCCCGGAGTGGATGGAGCGCCTCTTCGTGCGGGTCGCTGCGGACTTTGCCGACGACGCCCGCGCCGCCCAGGACGATTACCTCCTCGCCATCGCCGCCGACGTCGAGGACGTCTGCGTCCAGGCGCACGGCGCTCCCGTCGTCGACGCGGAGCTCGGTCGTTCGCTCGCCGGCTCGCTGCGGACCGAGGTCCGCGCCTGCGCCGGCCTCCAGGTCGCCAACTCCATCGTGACCGAGGTCGTCCTCGCCGGCGTCGCGCGCTTCCTCATCGCCCGCGGGGCGATCGCCGCGGGGGCCGCGACCTCGTGGTGCACCTTCGGCATCGGCCTCGTCGTCGGGATCGTCGTCGACTACTTCATCTGCCTCTACTGCGAACGCGAGGCGGCGGGTGAGGTCGCCGCCGGGCTCGACGAGCTCGGGAGGGGCATCGTCGACGGCACGGGCGGCGAGCCCGGACTTCGCGCGACGCTTGAGGCCGAGGCGCGGCGCCTCCGGCGGGCGCTGGAGGGCTCGGTCCAGCAGGCCGTGGAGCAGGTGGTCCCGTAGGGAGGAGCAACGACCATGGTTCGCATCGCATTCGCACTCGCTGTCGCGGCGTCGATCGCCTGGGCCCAGGCCGGGACGATCGTCCGCGAGGGCGCGGAACAGGCGGGCAAGCTCCTCCTCAAGGAGGCCGCCGGCGAGGGCGCCGAGGCCGCCGCCCGCGTCGCGGGGAAGGAGATGGCGGAGCTGCTCGGCGAGGCGGGCCTCCGGTGGCTCGCGCGCAGCGGCGCCGCCGGGGCGCACGTCGCGGAGAAGTACGCCCCCGCGCTCGTGAAGGCCTTCGGCCGCGTCACCGAGGAGGGACTGGAGGCGTGCGCGAGGCACGGCGACCTCGCCCTCCGCGTCGGTGCGGAGCTGGGCGAGGAGGGCCTGGAGGCGACCGCGAGGCTCTCCGGCCGCTCGGCGCGACGGCTGTCGATGCTCTCGAACGAGATCAAGGCCTCGGGCCGCGCCGCGGACGCTGTGAAGGCGGTCCGGAAGGGGGCCGACGACGCCGTCGACCTCCTCTGGAGGCACAAGGGGAAGATCGCCCTCCTCGCCGCCGCCGGGTTCGTCGCCTACGAGACCGACGCGGTCCGGGAGAGCTTCTTCCCCTCGACGGGGAGCGGGCGGGCGCCCTACGGCGTCCCGCCCGACTGGACCCGCGTCTGGACCGCCGCGGCGCTCGCGCTCTGCGGGGTGACGCTCCTTCTCGGCTGGCGCGTGACCGGGTGGTTCCGCCCGGCACGAGGCCGCGCTACTTCTTCCGCGTGAGGTCGAGCTTCACCGGGTGGTCGCCCGGCTTCCCCGCCTGGAAGAGCGTCCACTCCGCCGTGGCGTGATCGTCGTCGGTCCAGGTGAACTTCCCCTGGTGCATGTGGGTCTCGTCGCACGACGCCGTGTTGCCGGCGCCGACGCACGTGAACGAGATCACCTTCGGATCGGTCTGGGCGTCCATCTTCATGTGCGGCTGGTTCTGCAGGTGGCAGTAGTGCGTCAGGACCAGTTCGCCCTTGTCGACGTAGTACACCGACATCATCTCGTGCTCGCTCCCCACGAAGAGCGTCTCCACGAGCGCGCTCCCGCCGGCCGTCAGCCGGTAGCTGAAGGGGACGTCCATCGTCTTCCCCTCGCCCATGTCCATCGGGGCGGTCCAGTCTCCGACCATCTTCTTCATCTGCTCGAACGCGGCGTTCGGCTTCGGATCCTCGGCGAAGGCGCCGACGGCCAGGACGAGCGTGAGAACGAGGGGATTGCGCAACATGCTGGAGTTCCTCCCTTGAAAAGTGGGCCGGAAGTGTAGTCCGGCGCGCGCGGGGCTAGAAGAAGAATCCGCCGGCACCTTGACGCGCGCGGCGCCCAGGGGGAGAATCACCGCCCCGCCCGAGCCGCGAGGTGCGCCATGAAGTCCCTCCTCCCGATTGCCGCCCTCCTCCTCCTGACGGCCTTGCCCTGCGCGGCCGACGTCGTCGTCGCCGACCACGCCTGCGTGGACAAGGCGGACGACCTCCCGAAGGAGGCGCTCGACAAGGCACGCGCGCGCGACGTCCTCTTCGGCCACCAGTCGGTCGGCGGGAACGTCCTGGAAGGCCTCGCGGCCCTCGCGGAGCAGGACGGCGAGCGCTGGGGGATCGAGCGGGCGGAGGACCCGGACGCGGCGTGGTTCGGCGAGAACAACGGCCTCGGCGACTTCTATGTCGGCGAGAACGAGGACCCGATGCGGAAGATCGCCGACTTCCGCGAGCGCGCCATGGGGGACCTCGGCGGAGCCGTGGACGTCGCGATGTTCAAGCTCTGCTTCGTCGACCTGCCCGAGGGATCGCGGCCGAAGGAGGTATTCGAGGCGGCGCGGAAGGCGATCGAGGATGTGGAGAGGGTCCACCCGAAGCTCGACATCGTCTGGTGGACCTGCCCGATCGAAACGGGGGGAAACGAGGCGCGGAACGAGTACAACCGCCTGGTCCGGAGCTACTGCCGGAAGAACCTGAAGCCCCTGTTCGACATTGCCGACATCGAGAGCAACGGGGAGGGCGACGCGATGAAGGAGGATTACACGGACGACGGCGGCCATCTGGACGAGGACGGACGCGCCCGCGCGGCCCGGGCGTTCTGGTGGCTCCTCGCGTCCCTCGCGACGCAGCCCGGGGACGAGTAGCTACTCCTACAACGCTGGTTACCATGAGGGTCGGTGGCGGTGGCGTGCTCGTAATCGGGCTCGAAATCGTTCTCGT
>CAZYRM010000438.1:0-3512 GCA_964649705.1 uncultured Planctomycetia bacterium | reverse complement strand
GCGCCGCCGGGCAGCCCGTACGATTTTCGACGAAGAGATGGTCGAGTCGTGCTGGCGGTGAAGCGGGGAGCAGGCGGCGTCCGGGACCTGCGAGACGGAATCGTTCAACTGGCACAGGCCGTCAAGGCCGACCCGAAGATCGAGTGGGCCTGCCTGGTCCTCACGCGCGGTCGCATGTCGGGCCAGAAGGCGATGGAGGAGTGGACGGCGATCGTCGATGGCGTCCTGCAGCCAAACCTCCGAAAGCGCCTAGCGCTCATCTGGATCGAGCCGAATACGTTCGACACGAAGCCGGACGATCGGGACCTGCAGTCTCTCGCCGCGGAGATGAAGGAGTCGCTGGAGGGGCTTGAAGCGGCGTGGAAGGAACGACGGACCAGCATGAGTCCGTCGCTCTTCGAGGTCGTCAAGGTCCTGCTCCACGCCTGGCTCCGAAAGGAGGGCCCCCTCCACGTCGGCGCGATTCAGCACGCCGCAGGGATCGCGTACCCGACCGTCGCCAACGCGCTGCAGTTCCTCGAAGACCGGCGCGAGGTCGTACGCCTCTCGGACAGAAGCGCCGAGCTCACGGCATTCCCGACCGCGTCCTGGTCCGAGATCCTCGCACTTTCGGACAGCCTCCGGAAGCCGATGTGGTACGCGGACCGTTCGGGCCGCCCGCTCGACACCGAACTCATCACCGAACGTCTGATGAAGCGCCGATGCGAGGGCATTGCGCTTGGAGGAGTGGTAGCCGCACGGCACTGGCACCCTGGATTCGACTTGAACGGTACACCGCGGATCGACATCTCGCTCCACCGGCAGACGGCGCCCTCGCTGCTGGAGTTGCTCGACCGGATCGACCCGTCCCTCAAGAGCGCCCCGCGGGCGGATGAGCGCACCGTGCTGGTCCTTCACCCCATCGCACGGGGGGAGACCTTCTTCGAGCACGCCGCCGGTCGGCGGCTCCCGTTCGCTGATCCCGTCGAAACGCTGCTCGACCTCTGTGAGATGAGATTGGCTCCGCAGGCCGAGGAGATGGTCCACTTCTTGAGGCAGGGGAATGGTGCAGCTCGATCCTGACGCAATCCTGGCCCGCTTGGCCCGCGACATTCCGCCCCGTTTGCTCCGGAACCTATACCTCATCGGGAGCTTGGCGGCCGGATTCCACTTCCGCGCCGCCCTCGAGTCGCGTGCGGTGAACACGAAGGACGCTGACTTGGTCGTCCAGCCGGTCGGCAATCTGGACGCAGTCGCCAAGATCGCCTCGAACCTCCGCAAGTCGAGGTGGAATTGGAAGCTCGACTTCGGGCCCGTTGGCAGCGCCACGACGCCCGAGGGCAAGCTGCCCGACATCCGGTTGTACCCGCCGGGACGCAATCCGAAGTACTGGGTCGAGCTTCAGGGGCTGCCGAAGCCCGACCAGGCGGAGCCCGTCCGGAGGACGCGCGTCGTGATCGACGGGGAACACTTCGCCGTCCCGGCGTTTCGGTTCGCGGGGATCACCGCGCGAGGGCTTCGAGACACGCCTCGGGGCATCCGCTACGCGGACCCGGCGATGATGGCTCTCTCGAATCTCCTGGCGCATCCCGAGGTCGGGACTCATCGGATGAGCACGGCGATCGCGGGGAGGAGGTGCCTGCGATCGGCCAAGGACCTCGGGCGCGTGCTCGCCTTCGCTCGCCTCTGCGATCGGCGCGAAGTGCAGGGCTGGGTCGGTCCCTGGCTCCGTGCGCTGCGCTCCTCCTTCCCCCGGACATGGAGGGCCATCGGGGTGCGGGCGGGTGCCGGCCTCCGCGCTCTCCTCGCGGACGAGGACGGGATGAGCGACGCTCATTGGGCGATGAGGAATGGGCTCCTCAGCGGATTGGGCGTCGGCCGCAACGAACTCGTCGTGGTGGGGGAAGGCTTCCTCGCCGACGTAGTGGAGCCGTTCGAGAAGCGTTGTCGCCCGCGGTAGGTCCTGCGTGACGAGTTTGCAGTGCTTGATCTCGGCGTGCGCGGTTCGTACCCTGCGCACGCCACGGGACCAGGAGTTGGGGAAGGGAGCCCATGCTGCCGAGCGACTACATCTACGAGAAGGCATGCTACGCCGCCGAGGCGCTCGCGGGGATCGCGGAGGAGCTGCGTCACGTGAACGCCGAGAGCGGCGCGCGCCGCGACGTCAGCCGCTACCTCCACGTTGCGATCCGTCACGCCGTCCTCTCGCTCTGCACGGTCTGCCGCGCTCGCATGGCGCCGGAGTGGGTCCTCGGCATCCTGCGGGGAGGGAGGCGCTTCTGGGAGGACACCGTGAAGGAGGAGCTAGAGGAATCCCTATCGGGTCCCTCGGGACAGCGGCCGGTCCCCGGTGATGAGGTCCTGGACCGATTCTTGAAGACCTGCGCGGCGCTCCTCGATTTGCGAGAGGCGCTCCGCAAGCACGACGTGCAGGCCCCTCCCGGCTTCTCCTCCAACCTCGCGTACGCCTTCAACGGCGTGACGAAGGTCGTCTCAACCGTACTGAACTCGGAGTGGGACTACCATTGGCCCACGGAACTCGAGCAGAAGGGGCGCGCCGTCCTCGAGCAGGTCCTCGCGACTTGGAACCGGGGTGAGTCGGACCGGCCCCTGGGCATCGAGCACCTCGGCCGCCTGGACGAGGTCGATCTCGTCGAGATGGACCCGGACCGCACGCCCGAGATGGACCGCGAGGAGGAACAGCGTCGTCGCCGCGCGGTCACCGAGGAGAACTACATCTCCGGCGACCTCGTCGTCCCGCCGCGCTACAGGAACGTCGATATCGAGCGTCTCGCGGACAGCTCCTTCGCCGCCCATCGCGAGTGTGTCGCGTACGCGCGCGATCCGCAGGGGAGCCTTGTGCTGAAGGGCTTGTTCCGCTCGGGGCTCCACTGGATCAAGTGGGCCATCGGCCGGTACTGGTTCGCGGAGCGGCTGGAGACCGTGGCCATCGTAGACTGGCACCATCTGGTCGAGAGCAACTTGTTCGCGCAGAGGCGCTCGCTCTGGAACGTGCCGCGCATGCTGCTCTCGGAGCTCGTCCCCATCCACCTGGAGGACGACTCCCTTGCCGACCCGGGGCATGCGGATCGGCTGCTCGCGTACAGGCTCGAGCAGGGCCTGCCCGTGCTCTTCGCCGCGGAGTTCGGCCTGGACCACTTGAATCTCCGCCCCGAGACGATGGCGGTTGTCCGCGGGGCCAAGACGATCGAGCTCCCCGAGTTGACGGAGCCGGACCTCGCGAGTCTCGGGATGGAGCGCTGATCACGAATCCGAGTGGGGGAACTGGGAATGGGGAAGCGAGACACGATGATGGGGGTGATTGAGATCGCCCTCGACCCGGGGCGCTTCGTCGGCGACCGCGGGTGCTTCTCATTCGTGGACGACTTGGAGGATGTAGCGGAGCAGATCCGCGCGCTCGTCGCGAAGGAGCCCGCCCGGGCTGCCGAGTTGTATGAGGCCTTCATCGCCGGCTGCTACGAGAAGGCCGAGGAGGTCGACGACTCCAGCGGCAGCCTCGGCATGTTCGTCGG
>CAZYRM010000437.1:0-3521 GCA_964649705.1 uncultured Planctomycetia bacterium | reverse complement strand
CTTCCTCGACGGCCTCGCGATGGAGCGCGAGCTGCAGCAGCTCTGCTTCCAGAGCGCGGACGCGAAGGAAGGCCTCTCCGCATACGTGGAGAAGCGCAAGCCGAACTTCTCAGGCAAGTAGGGGCGACGCGGCGCGTCGCCCGAGGCCAGGAATCACGACAACGCCTGGAAAGGAGACCACCTTGGACCCCCGCCCCGCCGCCAAGCCCCAGTACGACCTGTACCTGAACGGCGCGTGGGTCCCCTCGGCGACGGGGGAGACCTTCGAGACGCTCAACCCCGCGACGGAGCAGGTGATCTCCCGCGTCGCGGCGGCCGGCGAGAGGGACGTCGACGCGGCGGTCAAGGCCGCGCGCGCGGCGTTCGACGCCGGGAAGTGGACGCAGCTCTCCGCGAGCGACCGGGGGAAGGCCCTCCTCCGCATCGCCGAGGGGATCCGCAAGAACCTCGACGAGTTGGCCTTCCTCGAGACGATCGACGCCGGCAAGACAATCGGCGAGACGAAGAACATCGAGGTCCCGCTCGCGGCGGAGCTGTTCGAGTACTACGCGGGGTGGGCGACGAAGATCACGGGGGAGACGATCCCCGTGCGCGGGAACTACCTGGCGTACACGCTCCGGGAGCCGATCGGCGTGTGCGCCGCGATCGTGCCGTGGAACTTCCCGCTCCTCATGGCGGTCTGGAAGATCGCGCCGGCGCTCGCGGCCGGGAACGTCATGATCGTCAAGCCCAGCGAGTTCACGCCGCTCTCGCTCCTGAAGCTGGCCGAGATCGTCCACGAGGCGGGGCTCCCGCCGGGGGTCTTCCAGGTGCTGCCCGGCTTCGGCCCCTCGGCGGGCGCCGCGCTGGTGCGGCATCCGGGCGTCGACAAGATCGCCTTCACGGGATCGACCGCGACGGGGCAGACGGTCATGCGCGAGGCGGCCGCGACGCTGAAGCGCGTGTCGCTCGAGCTGGGCGGAAAGAGCCCGAACATCGTCCTGGAGGACGCCGACCCGGAGGCGGCAGCCCGCGGGGCGATCGCGGGGATCTTCTACAACAAGGGCGAGGTGTGCGCGGCGGGGAGCCGCCTCTTCGTGCCCGAGAAGCTCCACGACGCGGTGATGGAGAAGGTCGTCGAGCGGGCGAAGAAGCTCGTCCCCGGCGACCCGCTCGACCCGAAGACGCGGTTCGGCGCGATCGCCTCGAAGCCGCAGCTCGAGAAGGTCCTCGGCTACATCCAGACGGGGAAGGCCGAGGGCGCGAAGTGCGTCACGGGCGGTGAGCGCGCGAAGGTGGGGGACGGGAAGGGGTACTTCGTCCAGCCGACGGTCTTCGACGGGGCGACGAACCAGATGCGGATCGCGCGCGAGGAGATCTTCGGGCCGGTGCTCACGGCGATCACGTACAAGGACCTCGACGAGGTGATCGCGCTGGCCAACGACTCGCCGTACGGCCTGGCCGCGGCGGTGTTCACGAGGGACGTCAAGAAGGCCCACGTCGTCGCCAGGCGCCTGAAGGCGGGCACGGTGTGGGTGAACACATACAACATCTACGACCCCGCGCTCCCGTTCGGGGGAGTGAAGCAGAGCGGTTTCGGCCGCGAGCTGGGATCGGCGGCGATCGACAACTACACCGAGCTGAAGAGCGTCTGCGTCGACTTGAACCTCTAGCGTCGGAGCGGCGCCCATGGAGGGGCGCGGCCTGGCGCGACTGGAACGCATGCCTACCGTCCAGATCAAGACGGTCCCGGGACTCAAGTTCGTCTCGAAGGAGCACCGCGGGCCGTACGCGGACCTGGCGAAGGAGTTCGCGGCGGTCTACGCCTGGGCCAAGGAGCGCAAGCTCCGCGTGACGGGCTTCTTCGGCCTCCTCTACGACGACCCGGAGAAGGTGGAGGAGGCGCAGCTCCGGAGCGACGCCTGCGTGGCCTTCTCGGGCGACCTGCCTCCGGACTCAGGGACGACCCCGCGCGAGTTCCCCGTGCAGGAGGTGGCCGCGGTCGTCTACGAGGGTTCGGCGCGCGGCGCCCGCCACGCGCACGAGGCGATCGAGCGCTGGCTGAAGGAGAACCGGATCGAGCGGGCCGACAGCGTCCACGGCGTGAACCACCAGACCGCGACCCGGGAGCACTACCCGTACGACCCGGCGCGGATGCCCGTGAACGGCTACAAGGTCGAGGTGCACGTCCCGGTCACGCGCCTCAAGGTCCGCCCGCCCGACGCGGAGCCGCGCGGATGAGCTCGAGACGCGAGTCGGACCCCTCCGAGATCCAGGCCGGCGACCTGGTGATGACGGACTCGAAGGTCTTCGCCGAGCCGATCGGCGTGGCGGGGCAGGTGGGGATCGTGGTCTGCAAGCGCCGCACGGACTGCCAGGTGCTCTACCTGCACCTCGACCGCGGGGCGTGGCTCCCCTCGGAGGTCCTGACGCGGGTCGACGTGAAGCCGGAGGCGACGGGCAAGGTCCTCGACCTCCTGCACCGCATCGCGCGCCACCTCGACGCAGAGGAAATCGAGTTGAACCTCAAGCCGGCGCAGCCGATCGAGTACACGGTGACGCACCACGCGGTCACGCTCGAGCGGCTGAACGCCCTCCGCGACCTGATCGGCCCGCTCTGGCTTGCCCACGAGCTCGTCCCCGCCGGCCTCTCGCGCATCCACTCCGTCCTGCGGTTCCACTCCCCGACCCAGCATGGATCCTGATCGGAGGCGCGGCGCGCCGGGGGTGGCAAGCCTCACTCGATCGGAATGACCGTGAACCGCTTGCCATGGGATGCGCGATAGAGGCCGAAGTCCCTCAGGTCGAGCGTGAACACGTCCAGGACTCCGGTTTCCTCAGCCAGGGCGACGAGCGTCGCGTCGGCGAAATCCATCGGCAAGTCTCGGTACTTGAGCATCAGCCTCCGCGTGGCCGTCCACATGCCCACGCTCATCGGCAGAGGCACCGCCCCGCCGCGAAGGACGAACTCTAGGCAGGCATCAGGGCCGCCGGGAAACCGTCCAAGGAGGTACATCGCCTCCGTGATCACCGCCTCGGTCGTGAGCACGTCGCCCTCGAGGTCGTCGAAGACCCGCAGGCAGCCTTCGTGTGCGGCGTCCCCTCGCCACAAGAGCGCCACCAGGGGCCCCGTGTCCAGAAGGACGCTACGCCTTGCGGCCACGGAAGTGCTGCCTCAGGTAGTGTGCATGGCGGGTGGCCAGGTCCGCCGGTCCGGCGCCTTTGACGGAGCCGAGCAGGCTCCGGACGAGCTCCGCGGGGCGTGCGCGCCCACGCGCCTGCAGGTGCGCCTCGATCGCCTCGCGGATCAGCTCGGAGCGGGCCTTGCCGCGCGCGCGGCCGGCGCGGTCCAGCCGCCTGAGCAGGGCGTCCGGCAGTCGAAGGGAGATGAGTCGAAACATCGCGACCCTCGTATTCCTTGCGTAATACGATGCTACCAGGGACGCCGTGGCGCCTCAAGGCCGAGGCGCATTTCGTTTGCCGGGTGGGGACCCGTCCTGTAGCCTTCGGGTCCTATGCGGATCGCCAGCTTCCTCCCGGGC
>CAZYRM010000436.1:0-3543 GCA_964649705.1 uncultured Planctomycetia bacterium | reverse complement strand
CCTGCTGCGCCTGGCTGTACTCCATGACCTTCTGCTGGAGGTCGGCCGGCTGCTGCGCCGCGCCCATCATGTCCTGGTAGGTGATCTTCTTCTGGATGAACAGGTTGAACAGGTAGTCGTCGAGCAGGAACATCCCCTGCTTCGCGCCCGTCTGGATCGCGCTGATGATCTTGTGCGTCTGGTTCTCGCGGATCAGGTGCTCGATCGCGGGGGTCATGAGCATGATCTCGAACGCCGCGACCACGCCCGCCGCGTCCGCCCGCGGCAGCAGCATCTGCGAGATCACCGCGACGACCGACGTCGAGAGCTGCGCGCGGATCTGCTCCTGCTGCTCCTGCGGGAACGCGTCGATAATGCTGTTGATCGTGCGCGCGGCCCCCGTCGTGTGAAGCGTCCCGAACACCAGGTGTCCCGTCTCGGCCGCCGTGATCGCCGTCTGGATCGTGTCCAGGTCTCGCATTTCCCCGACCAGCACCACGTCCGGGTCCATACGCAGCGCGCGGCGGATCGCCTCCGAGAACGTCCCGACGTCCACGCCGATCTCGCGCTGCGTGATGATCGACTTCTTGTGCTCGTGGTAGTACTCGATCGGATCCTCGACCGTGATGATGTGGCAGTCCGACTCCGTGTTGACGAAGTCGATCATCGTAGCGAGCGTCGTGGTCTTCCCCGACCCCGTGGGGCCCGTGACGAGGATCAGCCCCCTGGGCTTGAACAGCAGGTTCTTCACCGTGGGAGGAAGCCCGATCTCCTCGAAGTTGAGCAGCTTGTTCGGGATCAACCTGAGCGCGATCCCGCAGCACCCCTTCTGCATGTATACCGCGACCCGGAACCGCGCCTTCTTCTCGAACGCGAAACCGAAGTCGGCGCCGCCCTTCTCCTTCAACTCCTGCTGGCAGCGCTCGCTCGTGATCGCCTTCATGAAGGCGACCGTGTCGTCCGGCGTCAGCGGAGGGAGGTTGAGCGACCTGAGCCGGCCGTGCAGGCGGATCGTCGGGGGCAGCCCCACCGTGAGGTGCAGGTCGGACGCCTTCTTCTCCACGACCAGGTTGAGGAGTCTGGACAGTTCCACGCTCGACCTCCGGCTAGTACGAGATGTCCTCTCGGTGGGCGATGTTCATGATCTCCTCGACCGTGGTGAACCCGTCGAGGATCTTGCGCACGCCGTCCTCGAGCAGCGTCACCATCCCGTTGAGGCGCGCCTGCTCCCGCAGCTTGTTGGACGGCTCCTTCTTGAACGACATGTCGCGCAGCGTGTTGTTCATCTCCATCAGCTCGAACACGCCCTTCCTGCCGCGGTATCCCTTCCCCTTGCAGTCGTCGCAGCCGACCGGCTTGCAGACGTTCTTGCCCTCGCAGTCCTCGGGCTTCAGGCCGACGATCCTGAGGTCGGTCTCCTCGGGCTCGTGAGGCTCCTTGCAGTTGGGGCAGAGGATGCGGACGAGACGCTGGCCCATGACGGCCTGCACCGAGGACGCCACGAGGAACGGCTTCACGCCCATGTCGATGAGGCGCGTGATCGCGCTCGGGGCGTCGTTCGTGTGCAGCGTGCTGAAGACGAGGTGCCCCGTGAGGGCCGCCTGGGTCGCGATCTCGGCCGTCTCCTGGTCGCGGATCTCCCCGACGAGGATGATGTTCGGCGCCTGACGCAGCATGGCGCGCAGGATCCGCTGGAACGTCCGCCCGATGCCCGCCTTGACCTCGCACTGGTTGATCCCCGCGAGGTTGTACTCCACCGGGTTCTCCGCCGTGATGATCTTCACGTCGGGGCGGTTCAGCTCCTTGAGCGCGGCGTAGAGCGTCGTCGTCTTCCCCGACCCCGTGGGGCCCGTGACGAGGAAGATCCCGTTCGGCTTCTTGATGATCGCCTTGAACCGCTTGTAGTCGTCGGGGTGGAACCCCAGCTCCTCGAGGCCGACGAGGCTCGCCTGCTTGTCGAGGATTCGCATGACGATCGACTCGCCGTGCGAGGCGGGGAGGGCGCTGACGCGGAGGTCGAGCTCCTTGCCGAGAACGTTGATCTTGATGCGGCCGTCCTGGGGCTTCCTCTTCTCCGCGATGTCCATCGTCGCCATGATCTTCACGCGGGAGAGGATGGAGCCCTGCAGGCGCTTCGGCGGCGAGTCCATCTCCTTGCACTGGCCGTCGATCCGGTACCGGATGCGGAGCTTCTTCTCCATCGGCTCGATGTGGATGTCGCTCGCGCGCTGCTTGACCGCCTCGGAGATGATCAGCGTCACCAGGCGGATCACCGGCGCGTCGTCGTCCTCCGGCTGCTCCCCGCCCTCGACCGCGCCGCGGACCTGCACGTCCGACATCGTGGTCTCTTCGATCACCTTCGCGAGGTCGTCGTGCCCCTTCCCGCTGTAGCAGCGCTCGAAGGCCTCCGTCAGGTCCTCCTTGGTCGCGAGGACGCACTCCACCTCCATGTTGAGGATGAAGCGGAGGTTGTCGAGCGTGAAGAAGTCGAGCGGGTCGGCCATCGCGACCGTCAGGGCGCGGCCGGCCTTCTTGATCGGGATGATCTTGTACTCCTCGGCGACCTGCCGCGAGACGGCTGCGACGGCCTCCGCGGGGACCTCGAGGGCCTTCAGGTCGACGAAGGGCATGTCGAACTGCTTCGCGAGCGCCTCGGTGACCTGCGTCGTGGTCGCGATGCCCTTCTCGATCAGGATCTCGCCGAGCTTCTTGCCGGGGTTCTCCCGCTGAAAGGCGAGCGCCTCCTTGACCTGGCGGCTGGTGACGACCTTCATCTCCTCCAGGATCTTCCCGAGAGGCTTGCGCTCGTTCATGTTCGGCTCGACTCCTTGGTGGGGAGGCGGCGAGGAGGTCGCCGAAGTGCGAAAAATGAAGTTGCACGCGATTATAAGTCGACCCGGGGCCGCGTCAAGCCGGATCCTGCAGACTCTGAGTGCTCACCTGAACTTCCCACCCGCCTGGATCACTCCACACTCTCGCCGGGACCGTCTCTAGGGAGCTACCACGATGCTTGACTTCCGCCCACCATGGAACGATCATCTGCCCCTTCCCTGGGATTGGAGCCGTCCCTTGCGACCAGCGCGCTGGCTTTGCCAGGCCCTCCCCCTCCTCCTCCTCGCCGGATGCACCGTCCTCGCCCCCAAGGCCGGGACGGTCAACGAGCGATCGAGCGACGCGTCCGAGATGTACGCCCAGTTCCAGGCGCAGGTCCGCGAGGAGAACGTCGGCCAGCAGTACTTCTACTACTCCAGGAAGTTCAAGGGGCGCTACAACGTCTGGGAATACAGCCTCATGGTGAAGGGGGACCCCGTCATCGGGGGGCTGTTCAAGAGGTTCGTCCTCGACTGGCCCGTCGCCGAGATCGGCTACGCCAAGGACCACAAGACGGGCTGGATCCTCCTTCAGCACCCGCAGCTCCCGCAGTACCGCAAGGTCCTCGACACCGTCGCGGAGTACGACGAGAAGCTGAAGTGCGACCAGTGGAAGATCGACTTCAGTTGCGCGAAGTGGATGGGGCTCCCCGACTCCCTCGAGGTCAGGCTGATCGCGGAGGAGGAGGAGTGG
>CAZYRM010000435.1:0-3554 GCA_964649705.1 uncultured Planctomycetia bacterium | reverse complement strand
GCGTCCGCGGCGGCGCGCAGGTCCTCGGCGAAGCGGTCGAACCCCTCGCCGTAGGCGTCCCGGTGGAACTCGGCGTGGCGAGCCTCGTACTCCCCCGGGTCCATCCACTCCGTGGAAGCGCGGTCCCAGTCGTGATGGAAGTCCCGCTCGATGTTGGGCAGGAGGTAGTCGTCGATGAACGCCCGTGTCCCCATGTCGTGAAGCAGCGCGTGGTTCGCCTCGGAGAAGTCCCCCTCGGCGTTCCACTCGGGCGGCACGTCGAGCGGGAGGGGCTGCTCGTAGGAGGTGGAGAGGTTGTCGGTGGCGAGGGTCTGGTACCCCTGGCCGTCGGAGAGCGAGTTCATGTAGGTCTGCTCCCACCGCCATCCGAACTCCTCGCGGTCCCGCGAGAGGTCGGTCTCGATGTCGCCGACGCCGAGGATGAAGTGGCCGAGGTCGTGGAGCTGCTCCTCCGCGGCCTGCCTGGGGTCGTACGCGAGCGCGTGGAGATCGGGCGCAAGGAGCGGCCCGGGCGCGGGCCCGTCCGGCGCGTCGACCGGGTTCGAGGTCGGGGAGAACGTCAGGTTGCTCCCGACGATGTCGGTGCCCTGCGAGGTCGAGGACAGGGACTCCACGTTCGCGGTCTCCTGCGGCGTCGCCCCCTCGGGGGTGACGTCGGCGAGGTTCTCGCGCGTGGCGAGGTCGTGGGGCGTCTCGTGGTTCGAGTTCGTCGCACCTCCCTCCCTCACGCCCAGGACCTGCCCGTTTCGGTAGACGACCTCGGCGAAGTGGTCGTCGACGAAGACGCGGTCGGCGACCTCGTCGCCGTTGGCGACGACCGTCTCCCCGGAGCCGCGGATCGATGCGGTCATGCGGGGGGTGGAGACCTCGAAGTCGGTCAGGAACTGCTGCTGCTGGACGACGGAGACGCTCGCGATGCCGGGGTCGATGAAGACGCGGGCGACGAGCTCGTCCCCCTCCATCCCGAAGGCGTCGATCCGGAAGAGGCTCCCCTCGCGCACGAGGGCGACGCTGTTCTTCCCGAAGGCGAGCCAGACGGACGCCCCCGCGCCGGTGCAGAACTGGCTTCCCACCGGCACGGACATCCCTTTGACGGCGGGACCCCACGCGGAGCGCGGGTCGAAGCAGACGTCCGCCTCTCCGCGGACCTCGCGCACGACGATGGCAAGAGAGGCCCCTTCGGGAAGCCCCTCGTCGGCGAGAAGCGGAAGGACGAGTGTGAAGACGAGAAACCCGACGCGCATGCCCCCTCCCCCCCCCTCGACTCGCTTCGCTCGCTCGGGGCAAGCTCCATCCGAGCAAGGAAAGGGTTCGAGGGATGGCCCCCAACCGGATCGGCCATCCTTAGTTATCGGCCGATTCGCGCGGGGAGTTTCGGGCTACTGGGGATCCGTTGTCCGCGTCGCGGCGTGCATGTCGTCGTGGAGCTGATCCAGCGTATCGTGGAAGTGCTGGTGGGCAGGGGAGCCCAGGTCCGGGTCGCCCGGATCGAGCTCACCGGTCTTGCCGTGCCAGCTATCGTGGGCCAGGTCGCTCAGGTCGTGCGAGAACTGCGAGAAGTCGACCCCGAGCGTCGTGTGGAGCGGATCGAGGACGTTCTGGTGGAAGCTGCCGTGCTCCGAGTCGTATTGGGCGCTCGGCTGCGTGCCGTTCTGGAGGTGGAACTGCTGGTGCATCGAGTCGAGGAGGCCATGGCCGAGGGTCTCCGGCAGGAGCGTCTCCAGCCGCGCCTGGTCCTGGACTGCCTGCCAGTCCTGCAGGAAGGCGTCGAATCCGAAGTTTTCCACGTCGTGGAAGTCGTCGTGGCGACGC
Source organism: uncultured Planctomycetia bacterium (assembly GCA_964649705.1). Taxonomy (GTDB): domain Bacteria; phylum Planctomycetota; class MHYJ01; order WSZJ01; family CAZYRM01; genus CAZYRM01. Next base: position 1,742 of record CAZYRM010000435.1, on the reverse strand, counting down.
TGGAACTCCTGCGGATCCTGCAGCTCCAGGAAGGAGAGGTTGTCGTGGAAGTCCTCGTGGTGGATCCGCCCGTCCATGATGTCCGCCGAGGCAGCCAACCCGATCAGGTCGACGGCCGAGTGCTCGACCTCCCGTCGGTCGTGGCCCGCGAGGAAGTCGGTGAGGTCCTCCGCCTCGACGTGGTGCCGCACGTCTGAGAAGCCGACATAGACGTGGATCGCGTCGTGCTCCTGTTGCGTCTGGTACCCGCTGAAGACGCCTGTCGCGGCGCGGAAGCCCTTGAGCGTTTCGATGAGCCGATCCTCGAAGTGGCGAAGCGGGTCGAAGCAGGGGTCTCCCGGGCCCACGTCGTCGCCGCAATCAGTCCTGTCCTCCCAGGCCTCGACCGCGGTCTGCACGTAGAGGGCGAGGAAGCGGTCGAAGTCGCCTTGCTGCTGGAAGGCGATGAGCTCCGCAAACTCATCGTCGTGGAAATCCTGGTGCTCGAAGTCGTATTCTCCGTCGAGGCTTCCAGGTGGCGTCGCGTACATGATGATGTGGAACTCGGTGTGGAGCATCGCCATGAGGAGATGCGCCATGGCGCCCTCGCTGACGGGCGAGTGGGCCTGAAAGTCGGCCCGTGCGAGGATGTCGGACAAGTCGTTGAACGAGAATCCGGACCCGTCGTCGAGGAAGTCGGCCCGCCGTTCGGCGAAGAGGCTGGGGTTCGTTTGCCCCAACCCGTCGCGGTCCTCCAGGAAGCGGTTGTTGAGGAACGGAAGGAGGATGTCCTGCGAGAACGCGGGGAAGCCGTTCCGCCGCGCGTAGAGGAACATGTCCTCCCTGACGTCGTCGATCCCGCCGCCCCCCACGGTCTCGGAGCTCGGGCCCACGGCCCCCGCGCCGTCGCGCGCGACGTGCTCCAGGACGTCCAGGTTGTCGATCGTTGTGAAGAGGAGGGCCCCCTCGGCGCGGGTCGTGATCCCCCTGCGGTCCTCCAGGAACTGCGCCGCGGCGAGGCAGAGGCGCAGGTTCAGGAAGGCGAGGTGCGCCTGCTCGAGCGCGGGGTCTTCGGACCTCCCTTCGTTGATGGCGTCGAGCTCCAATTGCGCGTGAAAAAGGAAGCCCTGCTGGTCGCCCGTCTCGAGGAAGGCCACGACGTTGTCATGCCCGCCGTCTGTCAGGATCGCGAGGTTCCGCTGGATGTCCTCCGGTGTGCAATGCTCCTGGACGAACTCCTGGAGCCTTGTGGTGTCGCCGCCCGTGGGACTGCCGCTGGATCTGAGCGTGAGGCTCCCGGGGTCCAGCGCGAGGGTGTTCGCGATGAGGGCCACGAGCAGGGCCACTTGCTCGCGAGGGGTGGAACCGTCCGGCAGGACGTCCGTGGTGTGCTCGCGCGTTTGTGTGTCGTCGGGCGAGTCGTTCCCGGAGTCCTTCGAGAGACCCGCGGCGAGGACCCACTGCTGCAGGTTCGCCAGGACGATCTGGGCGAGGTGGTCGTCGCAGGCCCCCCTGTCGAGCATGCCCGCGCCGCCCATCGACCAGATCCAGTACCCGGAGCCCCGGACGGAACAGGTCAGGCGCGGCGTGGAGACCTGGAAGTCGGTTTCGAACTGCTCGAGCTGCTTCACGGAGACGTGGGCGACGCCGGGGTCGATGAAGGCCTCGGCGACCAGCTCGTCCCCCTTCATCCCGAAGGAGCGGATCTCGAAGGTCGACACCTCCGTGACGATGGCGACGCTGTTCGTGCCGAACAGGAGGAC
>CAZYRM010000434.1:0-3561 GCA_964649705.1 uncultured Planctomycetia bacterium | reverse complement strand
GTGCTGTCGGGCGTAATCGTCTTCGTCGTCGTCGTCACGTGCTTCTCCTCTCTAGGTTGCACGAATCGGAGCGTGATTATCCTCGATTCGCCCCTCGCGGTCAACCGATATGCTCGCGGAGCAGGGCGAGGAGCTTCTCCTGCACCCCCGCGTCGTTGAACGCGTACCGGTGCAGCGCGTGCAGGCGGTGGACGGTCATCCCGAGAGGGTGGGGCCCTTCGGGGAGCGGAGGCACGCTCGCGTCGCCGTCGTGGTAGAGCGGCCACCCGCGCCGACGGCACTCCCGCTGCGACGGGAAGGCGACCTTGCCCTTCCTCATGACGAACCCGCACGGCGTCGGGAACCCGGTCGAGGAGAGGGCGTGCACCGGGACGCCGTCCGGCAGCGGCGTGCGGAGGGCCTCGTGGGCGCGGCGGACCTCCTCGAGGGGGCCCTCGAAGGGGTACCACGGGCCGCGCGAGTGGAGGTCGACCGTGTACGTCTCGTCGCGATCCAGGTCCACCATGGTCGCGGAGGGAGGGACCTGGTCCCACGCCGAACGGAAGCTGCGCATCGCCTCGGGGGAGATGGAGCCTCCGATCCGCACGGGGCGGAGGCCGGTGAACATGCAGCGGTAGGCCCAGAAGCTCCCCGGCATCGGGAGGCCGACGAGGAGGGCGCACCGCACGCGAGGCGTGATGGCGCCTCGCTGCAGCGCGCGCAAGATGGCGAGGCCGCCCTGCGAGTGGGAGACGAGGGCGACGTCGCCGTCGATGGAGGCGATGAATGCCTCGAGGGCCTCGGCGGTCTCCTCCATCGGGCGGCGCCAATCATAAGCGAACGCGCCGTAGCGGAAGCCCGCGTCCGCGAGGCGGAGGAGCCACTTGTGGTAGAGGGAGACCTCCCACAAGCGCGGGATGGCGCGCACCCGGGTGACCACGCCGCCGGGGCGCAGGGCGCCTCCGTCGGGGAGCATGAGAGTTCGGCTGGGCGGCCGCAGGAACGACCTGACGCGCCCCCACACGCGGCGTCCCTTCGCGTCGATCAGCTCCGAGCCCATGCCGCCGGGGACGTGGATGACGGTCAGCATTCCATGCCTGTCCAGAACTGGCCCAACTTGCGCATGGCCCTGTCAAAGTCGTTCACGGGCGTCAGGAGACTGAGGACGGCGACCTCACGGTCCTCGACGCCGAAGAAGAACCCCGGATGCGCCAGGACATCGATCTCGTTCAGCCACCGCTGTGTCTGCGCTTCGTCTGTCTCGGGGCCAGGCAGTTGCAGGAGCGCGTACCACCCACCATCGCTCGCCAACACCTGCAAGTCCGCTCCACCGCAACGCCTTCGAAGGTCCTGCAGCCGCTTGTGGTTGAAGGCGACGCGCTCGCGAATGGCGACCTGGATCGGACCGCGGGTTCCCAGGAGTCGTGCGGCCGCGTGCTGTACCGGGGCTGCGACGGAGAGGTAGGTGTCGGCGATGAGCTCCAGCCGACGCATGACCTCGGTCCGCCCCGCCGGCGGGCCATTCACGACAATCCAGCCCAGCTTCATCTGGGGCAGGCCGCAGACCTTGGAGAGGCCGCTGAGGCTGAAGGAGAGGACGCTGTCGTCGCCCGCGATCGAGCGGACGACGTCGGGGTCAGCGAGCGTCTCGTCCCACAGGTAGTCCGAGAAGACCTCGTCGCAGACCACGGCGAGGTCCTCCCGTGACGCCGCCTGTCGGACCGCAACCCACTCGCTCCGTCGCAGGCAGGACCCGGTGGGGTTGTTGGGGTTGACGAGGATCACTCCCCGGGCGGAGGGCACGATCGCCCCCTCGAACGCGTCGGGATCGAGCCTCCAGCCCCGCGATTCGGCATAGTGGAGCGGGTAGGGGACCAAGGCCACGTCCTCGAGCCCCGCCAGCATGTCGAACAGCGGATAGCTCGGCGTCGGGACGAGGAACGACTCCCCAGGGTCGGCGAACAGCTTGAAGAGGTAGGCGTAGGCCTCGCTCGTGCTGGCCGTTAGAAGGATCTGGTCGGGATGGACCGTCTGTCCCCGGTCGGCGTAGTACTTCGCGACAGCCTCGCGTGCGGACCGGAGGCCCCGGGGAGTGGGCTCGTAGGTCAATGCCCTGGGGTCGTGGAGGGCGGCGAGGATCTCCTCGTTTGGGTAGGGGATGCCCGCCTTCGTCGGATTCGACTCCGTCAGGTCGAGCAGCCTCGCCCCCTCGGCGCGCTTGCGGGCCAGGAGCTTGCTGAACTCGTTCGGATCGAGGTTGTCGGGGAGGCGATGGGAGAACATCGGCGGATAGCATCGGCCCGGAATTCGCGCCCGTCAAGCACCGAAAACACGTTGACACACTCACAGAATTTCGTGGAGAATGCCGATGTACAGGGCATGTTAACAGAAACGCATGCCCCCGACCTTTCGGTCTCGAGACCCAAGAGGAAGTCCTCCCCTCGGAAGAAAATGAACACTGTTGCCTGGGTACCGTGCTCGCCCGAGCCCGACCTCTTCGTCCGCACCGAGCGGCTGACGGTCGTGGTCCAGGCCTTCAAGGTCTCCTGCCGAGGCGTCCAGAGCACCGTCCAGTGCCTATGGCTCCGCGGCGAGATGGACCCCCAGGCGATCTCCGCCGTCGAGGACCTCATCCGGAAGCTCAACGCCCGCGGCGACCTCCGCATCGGCCTCGACATGTCCCGCCTGACCCACATCCACTCCGCGGCGCTCGAGTCCCTCATTCAGGAGGCCTCCCGCGTCGACGCCCTCGGCGGCCGCATGCGCATCCTCGCCCCCACGGAGGAGGTCCGCCAGCTCGTCGACCTCCTTGGCCTCTCCTGCGTCCTCCCGATGGACGCCGGCTTCCGTGACCACCTCAAGCAGCTTGCCTTCCCGCAGCTCGAGAAGGACACCCACAGGGCGAAGACGTAGGGGCGACGCGGCGCGTCGCCCATCGCGGCGAACCTGAAGTAGCTTGATCTCCCACGCGGACCCCCGTAGCATTCCCCGGTTATTCCACCCATGGGAGTGCAACGATGAGGGTCCTCGTCGTCGAAGACGACACCAAGGTCGCCAGCTTCCTCCGCAAGGGGCTGAAGTCCGAGGGGTACGCCGTCGACATCGCCCCCGACGGCGAGAAGGCCAGCGAGCTGGCCGTCGGCGAGCCCTACGACGCCATCGTCCTCGACATCGGCCTCCCCGGAAAGGACGGCTACACCGTCCTCACCGAGCTGCGCCAGCAGAAGCAGCGCACCCCCGTCCTCCTCCTCACCGCCCGCGACGGCGTCGAGGACCGCGTCCGCGGCCTGGACCTCGGCGCCGACGACTACCTCTCCAAGCCCTTCGCCTTCGCGGAGCTGACCGCGCGCCTGCGCGCCCTCCTGCGCCGAGGCGCGCCCGAACCCGAGGCGATCCTCCAGGTCGCGGACCTGACCCTCGACCCAGCCCGCCACGAGGTCAAGCGCGGAGGGAGGCTGATCGACCTGACCCCGAAGGAGTTCTCCCTCCTCGAGTACCTCATGCGCAACGCGGGCCGCCCCGTCACACGCGCGATGATCTCCGAGCACGTCTGGGACATGAACTTCGACAGCTTCTCGAACG
>CAZYRM010000433.1:0-3563 GCA_964649705.1 uncultured Planctomycetia bacterium | reverse complement strand
AGGCGGAGCCACGAGTCCTGCCGCTTCTCCCTCCACCCGCACACGGCGTCCCACTCCCCCATCAAGGCGAGCAGCTTGGGAATGTCCTCGGGGTCATTCTGGAGGTCCGCGTCCATCGTGATGACGACGCGGCCGCGGGCGGCCTGGAACCCGGCCGCGAACGCGGCGCTCTGCCCGCAGTTCCGCTTGAATTTGACCAGGTGGAGGGCGGGGAATCGGACGCGGAGGTCGTTCATGACCTGCCAGCTCCTGTCCGAGGAGCCGTCGTCGACGAGGACGATCTCGTACGGTCTCGCAACGCCGTCCATGGCGCGAGCGACCCCCTCGACGAGGGGAGGCAGGCTCTCCTCCTCGTTGTAGACGGGGATGACGACGGAGTAGTCGAGCGTGGGGTCGGTCATGTCGGTGCGCAGCGGGTCCGATGGAGCGCGGAGTGTATCGACGGGTCGGGAAGAACCCCTTGGAGCCGGATTAGTCTTTCATGAGCGACCGGGCGATCACCAGCTTCTGGATCTCGGTCGTCCCCTCGTAGATCTCGGTGATCCGCGCGTCTCTCAGAAAGCGCTCCACGGGGCTCGCCCCGACGTACCCGGCCATCCCGGCGATCTGGACCGCCTCGCGGGCGGCGCGGTTGGCGAGCTGGCTCGCGAAGAGCTTCGCCATGGCCGCCTCCTTCCCGTGCGGCAGCTTCCGGTCGCGCAGCGTGGCGGCACGGTGGATCAGGAGCCGCGCGGCGTCGACGTCGGTAGCGATCTCGGCGATCCTCCCCGTCACCGCCCCCGACTCGCGCATCTCCCCGCCCGCCGAGGCCCCCTTGACGAGGCGCAGGCACTCCTCCAGGCAAGCGCGCGCGATCCCGAGGCCCTGCGTCGCGATCCCGATCCGCCCGCCGTCGAGCGTATCCATCGCGATGTTGAACCCCTTCCCCTCCTCGCCCAGGAGGTTCTCCACGGGGACGCGCAGGTCCTCCAGGTAGAGGGTCACTGTGTTCGACGCGCGGATCCCGAGCTTCTCCTCGGGCCGTCCCGCGCGGAACCCCTTCCACCCGGCCTCCACGATAAAGCAGCTCACCCCCTTCGCGCGGGCGGACGGGTCCCGGTTCGTCCGCGCGAAGATGATGACGAGGTCGGCCACGCCGCCCGTGGTGACGAAGACCTTGGTCCCGTTGAGGACGTAGTGGTCTCCGTCCCGGACGGCCGTGGCGATGAGCGACGCGGCGTCGCTGCCCGAGCCCGGCTCGGTGAGCGAATACGCGCCCGTCCACTCCCCGGAGGCGAGCCTCGGGAGGTACTTCGCCTTCTGCGCGTCGTTGCCGAACCGGACGATTGGCCCGCTCGCCAGCGAGTTATGGACCGACATCGTCACGCCGGTCGAGGCGCACGCGCGGTTCACCTCCTCGAGGACGAGGACGAGGCCCTGGTTCCCCAGGGCGGAGCCGCCCAGGGCCTCGGGGACGAGCATCCCGAGGAAGCCGAGCTTCGCGAGCCCGCGCATCTCCTCGCGGGGATACGTATGCTCGGCGTCGAGGCGCGCGGCCCTCGGCGCGAGGACCTCGTCGGCGAATCTCCGCGCGGTCTCCCGGACCTGCTTGTGGCGATCGGAGAGGTCGTCCCACATCGCTAGAGCATCTCGACGGAGAGGGCCACGGCGTTCCCCCCGCCGAGGCACAGCGTGGCGAGGCCCTTCTTCTGGCCCCGGTCGGCCAGCGCGTGGAGGAGCGTCACGAGGATGCGGGTCCCCGAGCAGCCGATCGGGTGCCCGAGGGCGACGGCGCCGCCGTGGACGTTGACGCGGGCGGGGTCGAGCTTCAGCTCGCGGATCAGCGCGACGGAGGCGGCGGAGAACGCCTCGTTGATCTCGACGAGGTCGAAGTCCTGGGGCTTCATGCCGGTCTTCGCCTGGAGGTTCTTCACGGCCTCCAGGGGGGCCATCATGACCCACTCGGGGGCCATGCCGCCGACGGCGTACCCGGTCACGCGGGCGATCGGGCGGACGCCGAGGGCGCGGGCCTTCGCGGCCGAGAGGACGACGACGGCTGCGGCGCCGTCGTTGATGGTGCTCGAGTTGCCGGGCGTCACGGTGCCCTTCTCCTCGAAGGCGGCGCGGAGTTTTCCGAGCTTCTCGACGGTGGAGTCCTCGCGGGGCCCCTCGTCCTTCGCGAATGAGATGGCGGGGCCCTTGGGCTGCGGGACGTCGACGGCGACGACCTCGGCGGCGTACTTGCCGGCCTTCCACGCGGCTGCGGCCTTGCGGTGGGACTCGGCGGCGAACTCGTCCTGCACCTGGCGCGTGATGTCGTACTTGCGGACGACGAGCTCCGCGGTGCAGCCCATGTGGAAGTCCTTGTAGGCGTCCCACAGGCCGTCCTGGACCATGGAGTCGAGGAGCTTGCCGTGGCCGAGGCGCTGGCCGGCGCGGGCCTGGGGGAGGAGGTACGGGGCGTTGGTCATGGACTCCATGCCGCCGGCGAGGGCGCATTCGAGGTCGCCCGCGCGGATGGCCTGGACGGCGAGGGCCACGGCCTTGAGGCCGGAGCCGCAGACCTTGTTGATGGTCATGGCGCCGACGCTGTCGGGGATGCCGCCGTGGATGGCGGCCTGGCGGGCGGGGTTCTGGCCGATGCCGGCCTGGAGGACGTTCCCGAGGATGACCTCCTGGATGTCGGACGGCTTGACGCCGCTCCGGCGGACGGCCTCCCGGACGGCGACGGCGCCGATCTGGGGGGCGGTGAAGGACGAGAGGGCTCCCTGGAACTTGCCGATGGCGGTACGGCAAGCGCCGGCGAGGACGACTTCTTCTGCCATGGCGCTTCCTCCTGAATGAGAACCGAGCATCTTATCGCGGGGCGCGAGGGGGCGGAAACGAAATCGGGGGAATGCTTGACCGGCCCCGGCCCCGCTGATATCGTCTTCGCGCCATGCCAGAGCCGGAACCCCAGGGAAGTCCGCCGCCCGCGGCGACCACGGGTCCGCGGCGCCCTGCGGGGTGCCTGCGGGCGTGTACGGTGCTTGTAGGGCTGGGGTTCATCGGGAGCATGGCGCTGCTGGTCGTGCTGTGGACGTGCAACGCCTGGTTCGTGGAAAAGGCGGTGCAGTCGCAGGTGGAGGCCTTCGAGCGGGCGCTGGCGCAGGCGAACATCCGGCCCGAGGAGCGCGAGCGGGGGCGCACGGTCGCGAGAGAGCTCGGCGACGCGGTCACGAAGGAGCGGATCAAGCGGGACGAGAACTTCGACGAGTGGCAGCGGGTGGAGAGGATCCTGGCGGACTTCACCTCGGACACGGCTGGGGGGGAGAAGGTGTTGTCGCCCGTAGAGGCGCGTTCGTACATCGACCGTATGGAGGAGGTCCTGGACGACCTGAAGCAGCGGAGCGGCGGAGAGCCGCCGAAGCCGCACTAGCGTATGCTCCGAAGCTCCCGAAGGGAGCGAAGGAGAACGAACCCCGGCTCCCGCCGCGGGTTCGACCACGCAGCATTCATTTGGCTGTGCCCAGGTAGCTCAACAGTGGAGCAGCGGTTTCGTAAACCGCAGGATGTGGGTGCAAATCCCACCCTGGGCTCCAGCC
>CAZYRM010000432.1:0-3575 GCA_964649705.1 uncultured Planctomycetia bacterium | reverse complement strand
CGTGGCTCGTCCCCGCGCGGACCGAGGTGTACTCGCACTTCCAGGACTTCGCCGGGACGGTCAGCGCGAGGGAGGCGGAGCCGGTCTCGATGCCGCTCAGGACGCCGGGGATGGAAAATCAGATCGTGCGGATCCTGGGCGACTATGCCTCGGAGTGGGAGTTCTCGGAGCTGCGATACGACCTCGCTCCGTACGAGACGGAAGAGCCGCCGGAGAAGACCTTCCACGTCTACCGCATCCGGGGCGGCGACGTCTCGAGGTGGGTGATCCACAACCGCTCCATGTGCGAGTCGCTCTGGCTGATGGACGACGAGACGTGGGCCGAGTTCCGCTCGCTGCTGGGGCGCTGGCACGAGAAGCAGGTCATCCGCTGAGCGCCGCGGCGCCCAGGGCCAGCCCCGCCGCGAACCACGCCCTCCCGCGCCTCCGCGAAAGCGCCGCGCCCGCGGCGAGGAAGGCGTAGCACGCCAGGACGCCCCACCACGAGGGCCTGGGCAGCGAGAGGCACCCGCCGGGGACCTCCGCGCATGCGCGGACGAACGCCTCGAGCGCCAGTGCCGGAAGGGCTACGGTCGCCGAGAGCAGGGACGGCGTGGCGACCGGGAGGGCCTGCCAGGCGAGCAGGGCGAGGGCCGAGGTGAGGACCAGCCAGACGAGCGGGGCGACGACGAGGTTGGCGGCGAGGGCGATGGGGGCGAGCGTGCCGAAGTGGAAGAGGACGAGCGGGGCGGTGCCGATCCACGCGGCGGCGTTGGCCGCGAGGATTCGGCGGGCGCCCTCGCGGAGCCGCTCGCGCAGGGAGGGCTCCTCGTCGTGCGTCTTCCGCCTCCCCAGGAGGGCGGGCGTCAGGAGGACGAGCGACGCGACGGCGCCGAACGAGAGCTGGAAGGCGGGGTCGCGGAAGGAGTCGGGGTCGAGGGCGAGGAGGACGGTGGCGGCGAGGCCGAGGAGGTTGAGCGGGTCGGCGGGTCGGCCGACGGCCTCGGCGAGGATCCACGCGGCGAGGACGATGGCGGCGCGGACGATGGGGGATTCGGCGCCGGCGACGACGGCGTAGGCGACGGTGAGGACGAGGAGGGCGGTTCGGACCGCGGGGCGGGGCGCACCGAGGCGGGAGAAGGCCCAGGCGAGGACGCCGGCGAGGAGCATGACGTTCATCCCGCTGGCGACGAGCACGTGGGTGGTTCCGGTCGCGCGGAAGGCCTGCTCGGAGTCGCGCGAGACGGCGTCTCGATCTCCGAGGAGGATGGAGCGGCCGAGGCGGGAGGCGACGTCGTCATGGAGCGCCTGGGTGAGGAGGGCTCCCCAGGACCGGCGGAGCCTTCGGAGCCTGTCGTACGGGGAGCGGGACGCCGGGAGAGAACGGGGGTCGCTGGACAAGCGCAGGACGGCGAGGACACGTTGACGATCGAGCCAGCGCCTCGCGTCGAAGCCGGAGGCGCTGCGTTCGGGGGGGAGTGGCGAGAGTGAGCCGGTCAACTCGACGCGGTCGCCGTCGCCGGTCGCGGGGGGGAGGCGGGCCCCCTGGGCGAGCACGCGAACGGGCGGGTCGTCGAGGTCGACGACGAACTCGCGGCTCTTCCACGGTTGAGCGGGGTCCGATTCGAACGCACGGGCAATGGTGGCCGTGAAGGCGCGAGGCTGGCCGATCGGGAGAAGCGGCGGAGGTGCATCGAGGGCGCCTCGAGCCCATCCGACGAGGGCCGCCGCGGCGAGGAGCACGAACGCGCGCCGTCGCCCGGCGAGGGCCATTGCGGCGAGGACGCCGCCCAGAAGGGGCGCGGCGAGTCCCGCGACGAATCCGGCCGTCACGACGGCGAGAGGGCGCCGTCTGGACTGTCCGTCGAGCCACTCGAGCCACGAGTTCATCGCCAACCCCACCATTCGCGCCCGGCGTCCCTGGAGCCGCGCCCATCGCCCCTGGAGTCGCGCCCGGCCCGCTTCGCGGGCGCCCCGGCGCGGTGGAGTAGCGCCCGTCAGGGCGCCGATGCGCTCACTACCCTTGTGCATCACCGGCACCCGCCGCGGAAATCCGCCAGGAGTTCCCCGATCCGGTGTACCGACCAGGAGTTGCAGATCCGTGCGCACGGCCATGCCGCGCGCCGAACCGTCGTGAATTCCAGCACCGCCCCATCGGCGCTGCTGGAAAACGCCCCACTCCTCTCGTCCCCTGGTAGAATTCGGACGTCGACATCGCGGAGAGATGCATGCCGTCCGACCACCCCAAGATCCGCCCGTTGGAGCCGCTTCAGCTCGAGCACGAGGGCCAGACGCTCTTCCGTCTCTCGGACCCGCTCCGCATCGCGCATGACGCCCCGGTCGTCTCCGTCGCGGCCTTCCTCTTGATCACGATGATGGACGGCCAGCACGCGATCGCGGACATGCAGGCCGAGTTCGCGAAGCGCACTCGGATGGCGCTCGACGCGCAGAGCATCGAGACGCTGATCCGTCAGCTCGACGACATGCACCTCCTGGAGGGCGAGGGCTTCGAGGCGCACGTGGCCAGCCTGCTTTCCAGCCCGGTCCGTGAGGCCGCGCTCGCCGGCGGCGCCTACGCGGCCGACGCGGAGGGTCTCCGCGCGCAGATCGACTCCTACTTCGTCGCCGAGGGCGGCCCCGGCCCCCTCCCCTCCCCCGCCGCGGACGTGCCCCTCCGCGGGGTGATGTCCCCTCACATCGACTTCAACCGCGGCAACGTGGCCTACGCGCACACGTGGCACGCGGCATCGAAGTGGCCTCTCGCCGATCTCTACGTGATCCTGGGCACGAGCCACTGCGGCCTGAGGCAGCCGTTCGGCGTCTCGCGTCGCTCGTATGCGACGCCGCTCGGGCAGCTCCCGACGGACGCGGGATTCCTGGCCTCTCTGGAGCGTCACGGTTGTGGCTGGGCGTTCCAGGACGAGGTGGCGCACGTCGGGGAGCACTCGATCGAGTTCCAGGCGGTGATGCTCAAGTACGTCTGCGGCGGTCACGCGGTGTCGGCGGTGCCCATCCTGGTGGGAGGGTTCGCCTCCTGCGTGCGGGAGGGCCGCTCGCCTGGGGACGAGACGAAGTTCCAGCAATTCGCGGGGGCGTTTCTGGAGGCGGTGAAGGAGAGCGGCAAGCGTGTGTGTCTGGTGGCGGGGGTGGACCTGGCGCACGTGGGGCCGGAGTTCCAGGACCCGCACCCGGTGACGCCGGAGATGGCGGCGGAAGTGGAGAAAGAGGACCGGGCGATGCTGTGCTCGGTAGAGAGCATCGACGCCGAGGGGTTCTTCGCCTCGATCCAGAAGGACGGCGACCGTCGGCACGTGTGCGGCTTCGGGCCGATCTACACGACGCTGAAGCTCCTCTCGATGGACGGCCCGGTGAAGGGGACCTTGGTGCGCTACGGCCAGGCCCCGGCGCCGAACGACTCGATCGTGAGCTTTGCGGGGGCGACGTTTGAATCTGTCGCGTCCCCCACCTCCGCGCTATAATCCACCCATCGCGGAGCACCTTGGGCGGGCGTCCTGTCTGCCCGTTGCGCTCGTAGCTCAGTTGGATAGAGCGGCGGTTTCCTAAACCGCAGGTCGGCAGTTCGAATCTGCCCGGGC
>CAZYRM010000431.1:0-3603 GCA_964649705.1 uncultured Planctomycetia bacterium | reverse complement strand
CCTCGTGCGGGATCGGCCTCCCGCGGCCGATCTCGATGAAGTGGTGGTACTTGAATAGGTTTTCGAGGCCCCGCCTGAGGTCGTCCTTCGTCACGACGCGGCCGCTGCGCCACAGGGCGAGGTTGCAGACCTGGGAGCGGCCGATGGAGCCCTTCACGTCGTTGAACGAGGCGACCGGGTCGTTCGGCGGGTTGCCGTAGTTGTAGGCGCCGTTCCCGATGCGGAGGCGCTCCACGACGCGGAGGCCGTCCCGCACGAGGCGCTCGGGGAACTCAATCCCGCTCTTCCGCGCCTCGTCGAGGGCGACCACGACGCCGGCCGTCATGAAGCTCGTGGACTCCATCCCGGACGGCCGCCGCTGCGCCCAGCCGAAGTCGTAGTACCCCCAGCCGCCGTCGGCCCCCTGCTGCTGCGCGAGGCGGCCGATTTCCCGCTTCACGACCTCGACGATCTTCTCGCGCCGGTCGGTGAGCCGCGGGTCGCGCGCGAGGATCGACAGGGCGTACGTCACGTAGAGGTGCGCCCAGTTGTCATAGAGGACGTCTCCCGACGTGCGGAACGAACTCTTGGCCTGCAGGAGGTAGTCCACACCCCTCACGAGGGGGTTGATCTTCAAATGCTCACCGGGCCAGTACTTGCCCCATGTTTCCCAGTCGACGGTCCCGAGGGGCTCCTGCAGCGCCATCACGCACAGAGCCGTCGTCGCCGCGTAGTACGCCTCGAACGCCATGTAGTCCTCGAGCCACGTCTCGAACGGGCGGGCCGAGCCGAAGTCCCCCCACGACCCGTCCTTGTTCTGCGTACGGACAAGGTAGAGGACGCCGCGCTCGTACGCGGCGCGCGCCTGCTCCCGCCAGTCGGCGGGCGCCTGCGCGACTGCGGGCGGAGCCCCGGCGGGCTTCGGCGGCGGGGCCTGTCGGCAACCCGCCGCCACGGCGAGGACCAGCATGGGGAGGAGGGCTTTCACGCCTGGGCGCCCCATCGGGTCGCCCCTACTCCTCCTCCCACAGGACGACGTCGCCCTTCGCGAGGCCCTTCAGCACGACCACCTGGTCGGCGTTCCCGGGCCCGAGGACGATCGTCTTGTTCTCCTCGGTCTCCCCGACCTTGACCTTCACCGTGGACTTCCCGTCCTTCGTGGTGACGGCCGCGCGGGGCACCCAGAGGGCGTCCTTCTGCTCCGGCCCCCAGATCGTGACCTTCGCCTGCATCCCGAACCGCACCTCGGGCGCGGCGCCGTCGACCGCCACCTTGAACGGGTACTTCGCCCCGCTGTCCCCCTTCCCCAGGAGCGACGCCTCGGTGACCATCCCCTTGAGCTGCGCCATCGGCGCCGCGGCGACGAAGACGTCCGCCCGCGCCCCGACGGAGACGAGCATCACGTCCGCCTCGGCGGCCTCCAGCTCCAGCTCGTACTTGTCGGGCGTCCAGATCTCGATGCAGGGCTTGCCGGTCTCGACGGAGCCCCTCTTCTCGATCGCGTGCGAGAGGATCCCGTCGCACGGCGAGACGATCTGGAGGAGCGAACCGTCCTTCACGAGCTTCTCGTACTCGTCCTTCTGCTTCTTGAGGGCCCGCTCCGACTTCTCCATGCCGTGCCGGCGCTTCTCCGCCTCGGTCGCGAGGGAGATCTTCTCCATCTCGAACTCCTTCGCGCGGTGCTGCGCCTCCAGCTTCACGCGGCGGTCGCGGTCGGGGAAGTCGTACGCCTTGACGAGCTCCTCCTCCTTCTTCTGCATCTCCAGGTATTCCTGCGTGATCTTGATGTTCCGCCGGGCGCGGTCGAGGACGATCTCCTTCGTCTCCGTCGCCAGCTCGCTCTTCTTGTACATGTCCTCGAGCTGGCCGAGCTCCTGGCTCTCGTCGTCGAGGCCGTACTGCGTGCGCAGCGTGGAGAGCTCCTCCCCGCGGAGCATGGCGTGCGCGCGGTGCTTGAGCCACGCATCGAGATCGTGCTGCGACTCGTCGTTGCCGAGCTGGGCGGCCTCGTACGAGATGGCCTCCCGCTTCTCGGCGAGCTCCGCCTCGATCTTCGCGAAGGCCGCGTCCTTCTCGGCGTCGTCGAGGGCCTCCTTGGCGTCCTTGACGGCCTCGTCGTACTTCTTCCGGTCGCAGCGGACGAGGACCTCCCCCTTCTTGACGCGGGTGCCGGAGGGGACGACGTCGAGCGCGACGAGTCCCCCTTCGTACTGCTCCGGCTCGAGGATGATCTCCGTCTTCTGGGCCGCGGCGAGCGGACCGGTGGCCTCCGCGGAGACCGGGATCGTCCCGGGGGCCACGGTGTGGGTCTTCTTGGCCTTTTCGTCATCGGCCGCGAAGACGATCGAGGCAAGCACGAGGAGCGCGATGGCGCGTTTCACGACGGGTCCTCCCTCAAACGAATCTGTCCTCGGTCAGGGGATGTCGAGCAGCCGCCTGACCGGCCCGGGGATGTCCGGGTCCGAATCGATCCCGAAATCCGAAAACTCGCAGACCACCTCGACCGGCGAGGCCCCCTGGTACCGCTGGCGCGCGCGCCGCGGCAGGCCGTCGGCGCCGACCCAGACGGCGACCGCGACGCTGGACGCACCGCGCGCCTCCCCGCCCTGGGCCTCCACGACGCGGGCGAGGGCGTCCCCCTCCAGCGAGAACTCGACGACGTCGCACTCCTCCTCGCGGCGCGGCTCCGCGAACCGCGCGTCGGGGCCCGCCCAGCGCAGGAGCGCCTCGACGTCGGCCTTCACGCCCGCGGCGCGCGCCGGGGCCTCCTCCCGGAGCCACCCCCTCCCCGACGACGAGCGTCGGACGACGCGGCCGCCGCGGGCGAAAGTCTCGCCCTCGTCACCGCTCGTATGGACGTAGTCGGGGGCGATCACCAGGTCGCGCACGACGGTTTCCCGCCCGTCGCGCGTCAAGCGGCGCGCCGCGCGGTACCCCTTCTGCGCGGAGAGGGCGCCGAGCGCGGCGCGGAGCCGGTCCGCGCGCGGGTCAGGCGCGCCATCGACGGAGGGGCGCTGCATGCACCCCGTGGCGGCGAGGGCGATGGCGGCGATCCAGGCGGTCCTACAGGCCAAGCAGCGCCTTCACCTTGTCGGGGATCTCGAAGTCGAGGTCCTTGTTGTAGCTGAAGAGGTTGACCTCGACGGTCGCGGTGACCTTCATCGGCTCCATCGGCTCCACGCCCGGCGTGGGGTCCTCCTCGGGCATCGCCATCTCCAGCTCGCCCTTGAGGTAGAACTTGCGGAAGAGGTTGTCCTCCTTGCCGACCCACACCTGGAAGTCGATCTTCCCCTTGCTGAAGTCGAGGCCGAGGTCGGGGATGTTCTGGGCGGCCAGGAAGTCCTTCAGGATCTCCGGCTTCGGCTTGAGGACGATCCTGCGGCAGTCGGCGTCGCCGATCTTCTCCTCGCCCGCGAACTCCGCCGTGTCGGCGGACTTGTCGAGGAGCGTGAGGACGACCTTGGGGTCCTGGAGGTTTCCGACGGGCAGTCCGCCCATTTCGGCGGAGTCCTTCCACTCGCCGTCGGTGGGGTCCTTGATGACGATCTTGGTCCCCTTGCGGAACGTCTCGGACTGGATCCCCATCTGCTCTTCCTTGGACCAGGCGATGTCGCCGTGGATGAT
>CAZYRM010000430.1:0-3618 GCA_964649705.1 uncultured Planctomycetia bacterium | reverse complement strand
TACCCGCGCCAGGGGTGCATCGGCGGCATCGCCGCCTGCCCGCCGCCCGGCCCGCGGAGCGGGACAGCGGCGCCCCCTGGTGGGGTAGTCTTAGCTTTCTGGATGATTGCCCCGGCTCGGGGCATGCCCTGGGGCCCTTCCTCGACTCACGTGAGCCGGCGCGAGGTCGCCATCCTGCTCCCCGGCTCTCTTGGGGCACCAGCGGAAACGCGTCTTGATCGGTGTGCCGATCCCGCACTTCCGAACGAAGCAGGACATCCAGGTTCCAGGTGACTCGCCTCTGGCGGTGCGCGCCCTTGGGCGAGTAGCCTTGTGGGGAGTCCAACTAGAAGTCGGTCGCATCGACCGGTCGTGGGGGTTCGGTGTCCCTGTTCGACGAATTCACGAGAGTCGCGGTCGCGGAGCCGTGGAGCTTTCCGGCGAAGTGCGAACCCTGCCCCGCCTTCGGCGACCTCATTTGGGATAGCCCTCCGCCCTCAGTCCAGGATCTGCTTGCGGACCCGGGGCTGACTGCGCGCACCGAGCTCCGCCAGATGGCGCTTCTGCGCGTGCGCGGCGAGATCCGCTACTACCTCGGATTGGCGCCGGGCTCGCACGATCACCGATACGCGGAGATGGGAGTCGCATCTTCCGTCGAGGACGCGGTCGCTCTCGGGCGCGAGTTCTTCCTGGGCCGCCTCCCGGCAGAGATTGAAGTTCCGCGGACCTCGTACTCGGACGTGCCTGCGCTGCGCCACGATCGCGAGAAGCGCATCGACCCCCTTCGACCCGTCTTGGAGTCGCTGACTCGGAGGTCTGCCGAATCTATCGATCTGCCTGGCGACGGGTTTCGCCCCTGGGTGCGCCTGTACCTCCACCGCGACTTTCCCCAGGAGGGGCAGATGACGGTGTTCTCCCTCGGGGCGTCCTCGGCATCCTGGCCAAAGTGGGGGGTGCGGCGTCCGGAGTGCCTCCTGACGGTGAGAAGTCTGGATGCCGCCTGGGCGCTCGCCCTGGGAGAGGTGATTCAGGCGTACGCCCATCAGAGCGAGTTCCGAGTCGGCGAGGTCCTCGACCTCGACAGAGAGATCGCCCCTCACACGTCGATGTCGGCCTTTCGCCTCGAAACCGCCTGGACACTCCCATCGCAGGATCTTGAGCTCGACCTCCCCGACAGGGCGCTCTCTTTCGTGCAGGCCTACCCCATCCGAAGGGATGAGCTCTTCGTGGTGTATGATGCGCGACCACTGGCGGCCCAGTGCTCGGCGGCTGGCGTCGATCCGCTCTCGCCCACGAGGGCTCCGTTGCCCGCGCCGCGGGGCGAGCAGCTCTCTACCGACGAATGGAGCCTCCAGTATCTCCTCAACCGAATCGACAGCTTCTGGATTCGGATGTTCGCCCATGCGGTATGGCCACGAGCCGCGGAGGCGGAGGCCTGGTGGATCTGGCTTCGGCTCACCTCACCGCGCTTTCTCGAAGTGCTGCGCCGACGGGGCATTCGTTTGCACGAGATGAACGGTTTGGCTGCGAGTCTGCATCGAGCCGCCCTCATGGAGGCCGAGTCGCGATCCACGCGGCGCGACGAGCCTATCCGTGCATCGAGGGCAGAGGTCTTGGCGGCCGTCAGGGCCTTGACGCTGGGCGATGGATATCCAGGTCACCCCATCCTCTAGGGGACGGGAAATCGCGAGAGACCGTACGGGCAGGCTTCGGGTTGGAGCGAGACGCTTGCTCGCGTAGCTCTGCACATGTAGTCTTGCCGTGAGTGGGGAGCGGTCCTCGTTCTGCGCCACTCCCAGAGCCTTGGGGACTTCGCGCCCAGGCACTGAGGCGAGCATCTGGTCGCCTGCAGGATCCGCACATGAAGGACCAAGGAACATGGTGGCCCATTTCGCGCGGCGCCGGCATGGCGGTCATTGGGGTACTGCTGTGTGTCTTCGTGCTCCTGCGGGCGTGGAGCCGCTCTCGGGCGCAAGCTCGGTGGGAACATGACTACGGACGTATGCAGCACCTCCTGGATCGCCAGGAGAATGAGGAGGTCATCCGGTGCTGCACGCGAGCGATCGAGGACGGCCACCTGGCACCGCGAGACCTCAGCCTTGCCTACCACTGCCGAGGCTATGCGTATCGGCAGAAGGGCGACCTGACTCGGGCCATCGCCGACTCCTCGAAGGCGATCGAGCTCGGTCCGTCCTTGGGGCCTGCGTACAACAACCGTGGTCTCGCCTACCAGGAAGTCGGAGAACTCGACCCAGCCATCTCCGACCACACGAGGGCTGCCGAACTCAATCCGCAGGACGCCCTCGCTTTCAACAATCGCGGATTGGCCTTCTGGCGACGAGGAGAGTACGAGCGCGCCATTGCCGACTGCGCGAAGGCGATCGAGTTGGACGCGCGCTGCGCCCTCGCCTACAACAATCGAGGAATGGCATACGACGATCTAGGCAGGTACGAGGACGCACTGGCTGACTACAACAAGTCCATTGAGATCGATCCCACCGATGGAACGAATTACCACAATCGCGGCTTCACCTACAGGAACCTGCGCAAGCTCGACTTGGCCCTCTCGGATTTCAACCGGGCAATCGAGCTGAATTCCCGTAATCCCAAGACGCACGCGAATCGCGGGCTCACGCATGCGCAAATGGGTAAGCACGCCGAGGCCATCTCCGACTATTCGGCGGCAATTGCGCTCGACCCGCGGCATTGGGTCGCGTACTACAACCGTGGGCTGGAGTACCTCGATCTCGGAAGACTGCCCGAGGCCATCGCAGACCTGACAAGAGCGATCGAGTTGAAGCCCAACGACGCGAAGGGGTACGAGATGCGTGCTGTCGCGCTCGCCGAAGCTGGGGACCTTGAGGGGGCTGCAGCCGACCTCGACAGGGCCAGGGAACTCGGAGGACGCTAGCTCGGCGGACAGGATTCGTGGGCTGGCAGCGCCACGAGGTGCGAATCGGAAGTGCTTTGGGAGACTGCGGTGGGCGCGATTGCAGGGCCAGCAAGTGGCCCGGTAGCCGGGGCGGCCGCGGCGGTACTCCTTGAGGGCGCGGGGGCCGGACCAGCAGGAGCGGCAGATCGGCGCGGGGTGGTCCGTGTAGCCCGCTGCGACGCGGAGGTCGCGCTGGCACCGGGCGCAGAGCATGCGGTACTTGCGCCAGCTCCAGCGGTTCATCCCCTTGTACTGCCTCGGTCGGCGACGGCAGCGAGGGCAGAGCGGGGCGTCCCGATCGAGCTCGCGGATCACCTCGCGGAGTTCCTCCAGGGTGCGATCCCCCCCCACCCCGACCCTGGGGCGTACCCCCCCTCAACCTGGGGGCTGGCGCCAGGGGCCCTCGACGGCCTCCCCGGCGTGATACCGGGGTGGCCGGCGGGACGGTGGAGGGCCGCTCGGGAGCGACCGGGACGCCTCCCCAGGGCCGCTTGGACCTGGCCTCGGCGTACCTGGGAGTGCGCTCCGGGGACGCCGAGGGGACCCGGACCCGTGACGCAAGGGTGAGCGGCATGCTACTCCGTCCTCGGGGGCCCGTCGGGACCGCGAAGTCCTCCCCGTTCACGTCCGTGTCCGTGACGAGGCGGTTCACCTCCAGCTCCGTCTCCGAGAGCTGGTCCAACGCGACGTCGTTGATGTTCAGGAGG
>CAZYRM010000429.1:0-3649 GCA_964649705.1 uncultured Planctomycetia bacterium | reverse complement strand
GGGATCTGGGATCTCGTTCGGATCTGGGATTTGGGATCTGGATCTCGAGCGCGGGCACGCATCCGACCCACAGGATAGCGCGTGACGCGACACTAGTGCTGGCTCTGCCACCACTCGGCCCACTCGTCGTAGGTCTTCCCGAGCGTCTGGTTGGTGATGACCTTCAGCGTGCGGTGCGTCGCGCTGAGGATCTCGGCGTCGTCCGTGTCCATCAGGGCGATCAGCCGCTCGGTCGCGGCCGGGTCCTTGATCAGCTCGATCGCCTTGAGGGCCGCGAGCCGGACCTTTCGCTCGTCGTCCTCCTCGGCGAGAGCGAGGAGGTCCATCGTCGCCGCTCGCGCCGCGAGCCGGCCGAGTCCGCGGGCCCCCTCCTGGCGCTGCTCGATCACGTCGCTCGTCAGGGCCGATCTGAGCGCCTCGACCGCGCTCATCCCGCCGATGTCGGCCAGCAGCTTCAGCAGGGAGAGCGCCAGCGCGCCGTCGGGCTCCTCGGCGTACGCCGTGGAGAGGTGCTGGCCGAGGTCGTACGCCGCCCCCTGCATCGTGTGGACCGACGAGAAGCGCTTGAGCGCCGCGAGGGAGCGGTTGCGCACCGTCTCCACGGGGCTCACGATGAGCGGCAGGATGTCCTCCGTGGCTTCGACGAACGCGCGCCGCTCGAACTGCTCGAGGATCGCCGCCTGGACGGACGGCTCCTCCTTCGGCAGCCGGTCGCGCAGCCGGTCGATCTGCTCGTCCCCCTCGAAGACGCCGAGCGCCGAGACGATCGCCGCGCGGATCGACGGGTTGTCGCTCGCGAGCCGCGCCTCGAGCAGCGGCAGCGTGTTCGGGTCCTTGCGCGACGCCAGGATCCCCAGGATCTGAAGCGTCCGGTTCATCTCGCCCGCGTCGAAGACGCGGAAGGCGAAGTCGAGGTCCTGGATCGCGAGATCGCCGAGTCGCTCGTTGATGCCCGTGCGCTCCTCCTCGGAAAGGCCCGGGGACGCGCGGCGTTCCAGCAGCTCGAGGAACTCCTGCTGGGAGGGCGACTTCGCCTCGACGACCACCTTCGGCGGCCTCGGCGGGCGATCGCCTTCCTTCGGGGGCTTCACCTCCTCCTTGGGGGGCTTCGGCTCCTCCTTCGGGGGTTGCGTCTCCTCCTTGGGGGGCTTCGGCTCCTCCTTCGGAGGCTTGGTCTCTTCCTTCGGGGGCGGCGCCGCCTCGTGCCCGTTGGTGGAGGGAGGGGGCTCGGGCGGCTGCACCTTCTTCCTTACGACCTCGCGGACCTGGTCCCGCGGAATCGTCACCTTTCCGCCGGCCGTCTGGATCACGACCCGGTCGGAGCGCTCGAGGACGATCGTCCCCTCGATGACGCTGTCGTTCTTGAGCCAGACTTCGTCCGCCGGGAGGAGGCCGGAGGACAACACGAAGACCAGCGCGCAAAGTGTGGAGCGTGGCACGGCGAGACTCCCCTGCATCCCGGAGCGAGCAGTTCACAGTATGCCGTTCAGGGAGGCCTTCTCGCAAGCCGGTTTTCTCCCCTGGGTTCGAAACTTCCCGCGCGGAGGGAGGGTTCGTAGGAGTGGACCTAGGAGTCGAGACATGCGTTGCGATGACGTCCGCGACCTGCGGATCGAATGGCTGCGCGGGCGGCTCCCCGCCGATCGGACCAGGGAGCTGGACGATCACCTCGCGGGGTGCCCCGCCTGTCGCGCCGAGCTGGAGGAGGAGAGGCGCCTGGATCAGGTCCTCGATCGGGCGCCCGCGATCGCCGTCCCGGACGGCTTCGCCCTCAGGGTGCTGGCCCGAACGGCCGGACGGATCTGGCGCCTCCGCGTCGTCCGATGGGGGGCCGCCGTCGCGGCCGCCCTCCTCGTCGCCTTCCTGGCGTCGACCGCCGGCGACCCGTCCGGCCTCTCCGCCGAGGAGCGCGAGATCGTGGAGCACCTGGACATCCTCGAGGACCTGTCCGTGGTCGAGACCGCCGACCTCGTCGACGAGCCCTCCGCCGCCGACGACATCGACCTCGCCGCGGAGCTCGAAGAGGAGCTATATTAATGTATAGTCTCCGTCTCCTCCTGTGCGCCCTGTCCCTCCTCGCGGTCGCCGCCCTGCCGCTGCGCGCCGAGGCGGACTTCCAGTCCAAGCTGGAGCGTTGGAAGGCCCTTCCGAAGGCGGAGAAGGACCGCCTCCGCGATCAGTACAAGGCATGGAAGAAGCTGCCCGAGGGGGTGAGGGAGAACCTCAAGAAGCGCTTCCGCGAGATGCCGAAGGACCGCCGGGAGAAGGTGCGCAAGCGGCTGGACCAGATGCCGCCGGCGGTGAAGGCGCAGTTCCTGGCGCGGATGAGGGAACTCCCTCCGCAGCGGCGCGCGCAGTTCAAGGAGGTCTTCCGTGTCCTGCGCGGCCTGTCCCCCGAGGAGCGCCAGGCGATCCGCCAGCTCCCGCCGCCCGCGAGGCGGATGCGGATCAAGGAACTGGTCGTGAGAAACCTCACGGAGAAGCGCGCCCACGAGATGGGCGAAGAGGAGCGGGGGAAGTTCCTGTCGCTCCCGCCGGAGGAGAGGATGAAGCGGCTCCACGAGTGGCTCCGGGAGCGGGCCCGCCAGGGGCCGAAGTGAATTTCTGGCCTGTCGGGGCCCGGCGCGCCGATAGAAGAGGAGGACCACGCCGGGGACCAACGCGTGCCGCGCCATGCCGTATCACCTGGCGCTTCTCGCGCGATGGCAGGGAAGTTTGGACGATGGGGCGGAGGAGATCGACTCCCTCCGTGGTCAGGGGGCCAGGAGGCCCGTTCGGTTCGGACCTGTATCTACTCTGGAGGGACTGATGAAGGGGTTTGTCGGTTCGTGGCTCGCGGCCGCCGCAGTGCTGGCGTTCGCGTATGCCGCGCAGGACGCGAGCGCGCTCGATGACCGCGCCGCGAAGGGGTGCACGAGCTGCGACGAGGGGAACGGCACCGTGCTCGTCGCGGACGACGAGGGCGAGGACGCCCTCGAGGGGATCCCCGAGAAGTGGAGGAAGGCGCTCAAGGAGAGGCTGGGCAAGCTGCCGGTGGAGCGCCGCGAGGCGATCCTGAAGCGGATCCGCTCGCTCTCCCCCGACCAGCGCCAGGCGCTCCTCGAGAGGTTCATGGGCCGCGACGGCCAGGGCGGCGAGGAGAAGAAGGCGGAGAAGAGGGGCGACAAGAAGCCCGAGAAGAAGGCCGCGAAGAAGGCCGAGAAGAAGCCCGAGAAGAAGGCTGAGAAGAGGCCTTCGGATCAGGGCGACATGGCCGCCGAGATCCGGAAGCACATCGAGGAGATGATGCGGAACCGCGGCGGCGAGCAGTTCGATCGCGCTCGCGAGATGTTCGAGTCGTACCAGAAGAAGAACCCGGACGCCCTCAAGGACGCGCAGAAGTACTTCGAGATGGCGCGGAAGCGCTTCGAGGGAACGGGCCCGGAGCAGCGCGAGCAGCTCAAGAAGTTCTTCTCGCTCGATGAAGAGAAGCGCGGCGCGATGATGGAGCGCTTCCGCCAGATGATGGACCGCGACGGCCGCGGGAAGAAGGACGGCGCGAAGAAGGGCGCCAAGAAGGACGGGAAGAAGGACGACGCGAAGAAGGGCGCCAAGAAGGATGGGAAGAAGGACGGCGCGAAGAAGGGTGCCAAGAAGGACGGGAAGAAGG
>CAZYRM010000428.1:0-3672 GCA_964649705.1 uncultured Planctomycetia bacterium | reverse complement strand
GTCGACGCCCGCCATCTGCCTCTTCTTCTCGTCCTTGTCGCCGAAGAAGTAGCCCTTGCCTGTGTCTTCCTTCATCCGTCCCAGGCTCTGGCTCGCCGCTACGCCGCCCGCGCCGCCGGCCTGCTCGAAGCCGTCCTCGGCCGCCTTCATCGCGTCGTGCTCCTCGGCCTCGCCGCCCAGGTTGCGCATCGCGCCCTCCGCGGGGCTCGCCGGCGGCGCGTTCCGGTCCGCGCGGCGCCGCTCCAGGTCCTCGACCACCAGCCAGCTCGTGTACGGCGTCATGATCCCGAACTGCTTCGACAGCGCGATCACCTCGTCCTTCACCTCCTTCTGCTCCCCGTGGAGGCGGATCTGGTCGAGGAGGTACGCCACCTTCGCCGTCGCCCACAGCCGCGGCATGAACTCGTTCGACTTCACCTCCGCGGGGAAGGTCGTCTCGTAGACGAACTCGCGCTTCACGCCGTTCACCGAGCCCGACAGGCGGATCGCCTTCGCGCCGTCGCCCTTGTACCGGCCGAAGACCACGAGCTGAGACCCCTTGAACAGGTCGGGGAGCTGCTTGGGGTAGACGTCGTACGTCTCCAGCCCCTCGAACTTCAGCGCCAGGTCGGAGAGGACCGGGCTCGAGATCTTCTCGTAGAAGTTCGACACCTTCACTTCCATGTTCTCATCCGGCGTCACGTACTCGCGCGTACCGCGGTTCTCCTCCGCAATCCGGTCGAGGAGCTTCGCGTTGATGTCGTATCCGACGCCGAGCGAGAAGACCCGCGCGTTCCGCGTGTTCTTCCCCTTCACGTTCTTCAGGATCTGGTCGGGATCGGTCGTGTCGCCGATGGTCGGCTCGCCGTCCGTGATGAAGACGACCATGAACGGACGGTCACCGTCCGTAGGCATCATGTCGAGCGACATGAGCAGCGCCTCGTTGATGTTGGTGCCGCCGCGCGCCTTCAGCTCCGCGATGTGCTCGCGCGCCGCCTTGCGCGTGTCGTCGTTCACCTCCTGCAGCTTGTCGCGGAACGGCCTCGCCTCGGTCGCGAAGCTGACGATGTTGAAGCGGTCGCCCGCATTCAGGCTGGCCACCATGAAGTCGAGGGCCTTCCTGGCCTGCTCGATGCGGTTCTGCTCCGTCATCGACATCGACGTGTCCATCACGAAGACCACGTCCTTCTTCACGATGTCGCTCTCGCTCACGTCCGCCTTCGGCGAGAGGAGCGCCATGAAGTAGCCGTCCTCGCCGCCCTTGCGGTACGGCACGACGGACAGGCCGATGTCCTTGTCGGAGACGCCGAGGTACAGGAAGAAGTCCTTGTCGGGCTTCACGTCCTTCGCCTCGTACGACAGCTTGATGTTGTGGTCGTCCTTCTGCGCCACGTCGATCGGGTGCGAGGGGGAGTACACGCTCTTCACCGGGAGGTCGCTCTTGATCGAGCAGCTGATCACGACCTCCTCGAGGTTGCGGCTCGAGAACTTCTCGGTGTTCAGCGGGTAGCGATACGTGCAGAGCCCGCTGTCGTAGGAGAGCTTCTCGGAGTAGGAGAGCTTCACCTGCCGGTCGCCGTTCGCGGGGAGGGGGAAGATGCGCAGCTTGAAGAGGCGGCTCCCGACGTACTCCAGGAGGGCCGGGTCGCGCATCTTGCGGACGATGTCCTCGTAGATGCCGCGCGCCTTGTCGGCCTCCAGCAGCTCTCCCGCCTGCTCCTTGCCGTCGATCCAGAGTGAGAGGGCGGAGATCGCGGCGTTCTCGGGGAGGGGGAAGACGTAGGTCCCCTCCAGCTCCATGTTGTTCGGATTGTGGAAGACCTCGTCCACGGTCGTGGTCGCGACCTGGTTCTCGATCGCGATGTCGACCTTGTGGTACTTGACCGCCATCGGGGTGATGCGCACCTCCGGGCGGTTGATGGGGGGCTCGATGATGATCATCCCATCGGCCAGGACGCTCGCCGCAATACTAAGAAGAAGGGGCAGGGCGGCGAGGGGAGAGAACCAGTGACGCATGTCGACCTCCTAGATGCGTGATGTGTGGCCCTTTCGACGTCCCGATGATGGGGAAGTTCCAGGATTCGAGCTCACGCACACGCATCGCAACCCGCTGGCGCTGGACGAGTTGAAGATTTCGCCCGGATCAGGCCCTCCCCCTCAAACGCGGGAGGGGGGATCGCGTAGAACATGCCGACAATTGAACTTCCGTACATTGACCTACTTGGAGGCCGTCATGCAGCTCGTCAAGACCGCCCTGGCCACCCTCGCGGGGGTCGGCCTGTTCTGCGGCAGCGCGTTCGCAGGGGATGAGGACGCGGACAAGGCCAAGCGGATCCTCGACAAGGTGGAGAAGAAGCTCGAGCAGGAGCGCGAGAAGGTGCGCGACACCGTCGAGAAGATCCTCGACGAGGAGATCTCGGGCGACAAGAAGACCGAGAAGAAGGTCGAGAAGAAAGTAGAGAAGAAGGCCGAGAAGAACTCCGACCAGAAGCCCTACCTGGGCGTCTTCCTGAACGAGTCCGAGGGCGGACCCGCCGTGGCCGAGGTCATGGAGGGGAGCCCCGCGGAGAAGTCCGGGCTGCAGTCGGGCGACATCATCCTGAAGGTCAACGGCAAGGACGTCGGCGCCACGCCGGACGTCATCGGGGCGGTCGCCGAGCACAAGGTCGGCGACGAGGTGAAGCTGGAGGTCCTCCGCGACAAGGAGAACCTGACCCTCACCGCGAAGCTCGCCCCGCGCCCTGAGGAGCTGGCCGCGAACTTCACGCCCCCGAACGACGAGGGGGACGAGGAGGAGGGGGCCGACGAGGGCGACGAGAAGGAAGAGGGGAAGCCCGGCCCGGGTCCCGACGAGCTCCGCAAGCGGATCCGCAAGTTCATGGACCGGATGCGCGAGGGGCGCGACGGCGAGAAGGACGAGGCTGACAAGGACGAGGCTGACAAAGACGAGGACAAGGAGGAACCCAAGGAGGCCAAGAAGCCGAAGAAGGGCGCGAAGAAGCTCCTCGACGAGGCCCTCGAGGGCGACGAGGAGGACCAGCCCAAGAAGCAGCCGAAGAAGGAGCCCAAGAAGCAGCCCAAGCGCGAGCCCGAGGAGGACGAGGAGGAGTCCGACGAGAACTCCGAAGAGATGCCCGACATGGGCAACTTCGAGGAGCTCGCACGCCGCTTCATGGAGGAGCTGATGCAGCCCCGCGAGGGCGAAGGGGACGAGGACGCCCCGGGCGCCGACGACCCGATGGGCCGCATCATGGAGTTCTTCCAGTCCGAGGAAGGCCAGAAGATGATGGAAGAGCTGCAGCCGATGATCGAGCAGCTCATGCAGGACGAGAACATCCAGAAGATGCTCGAGGACCTCATGCAGGGTCAGGGCCTCCAGCCTCCGGACTCCGAGGAGGACGAGGAGGAAGGCGAGGACCTGACGCAGCCCGAGCGTGAGGAGCCGAAGCGGCCCGCGCGCGGCGGCCAGGCGTACCTCGGCGTCTCCCCCGGCGAGCTGACCGACGACCTGCGCGACCAGCTCGAGATCGAGAGCGGCGTCGTGATCAACGACGTCGTCGAGGACGGCCCGGGCGCGAAGGCGGGCCTGAAGAAGAACGACGTCATCCTCTCCATCGACGGCACGGAGATCGCGGGCGTCGAGGACGTCCGCGGGGCCCTTACCGGGAAGAAGCCGGGCGACGAGGTCGAGGT
>CAZYRM010000427.1:0-3686 GCA_964649705.1 uncultured Planctomycetia bacterium | reverse complement strand
GCTCGCCGCGCCGCGGCGCGGCCCTTCTCCTCTGGCGCAGCGGCCGCCGCGTTGTCCATCGCCATCGGAGGAACGACGGCGACCTCCGTGTCCTCCGTAACTCTGTGGTGATTACACGGCCCGGGCATCCTTCGCATTTGGGTTGTGGGCAACGCCCGCGCTGGGATCTGGGATTTGGGATCTGGATCTCGAACGCGGGCACCCATCCAACCCACAGAATAGCGCCTGACGTGACACTAGTCCTACAACGCTGGAGCAGAACGCAGGACCAGTGGTCTCGGTGGCGGAGGCGGGCTCGGGATCGTACTCGAAGTCGTTCTCGGGCGCGTTCTCGATCTCGTACTCGGGAGGGCCACGGCCGAGTACGAGACCGAGAACGCGCCCGAGAACGATTTCGAGTACGATCCCGAGCCCGCCACCGCCACCGAAGCCGTTCCGGAGTAGCGTTGTAGGACCAGTACGAACGGGAGAATGAGGCCCCGTGGACAACTCCCCTGCATGTCGATGCGGAGCGCGGTTGGTCACCGGTGATTCGGGGCATTTCGATGAGTGTCCGGGGTGCGGACTGCCGCCGGACTTCAGGACAGGTACGGCGAACGACCCGATCATCTACGCCGAGGATCGCTGGCTTCCTCAGCCCATCTGGGAGAGCGAGATCCTCGTACGAGCCGCGGCGTGGATCACGCTCGCGCGCGGGATCTACCTATCCGTCCTCATGCTCCTCGCCGACAAAGTCACGGACTACTCCTTCTGCGCGTTCTGGGCTCCAATGTGGTACCTGCTCTTCGCGGGTTGGGGGCTGTTCCGCCGAGGCACGGGTAGTCGCTGGATGGTCATCCTTGCCGAGGGGGTGTGCCTCCTCGCGGCCGTCGCCCTGGTCGCAGTCCGCCACCCAACCGACCTCGCCGCGATTCCGTCGTGGGTCCTCTGGGCGGCGCCTCAGGCCATGCGCAGCGCGTTTCTCCTGTTCGCCTTGCTCCCGCGGAGGCGCCTCATGGCGCTCAACTGGTGCTATCGGGGAGTGCCCCTTACCTCGACCTGGTCAGCTCGCTGGATCGGAATCGTTGCGTTGTGCGCAGTGGCACTCTTCATCGCATGCGACCTGGCATGGATGCCGAGGGTCCTTGAAGGCGTACGAGCCTGGTCCCCCGTAGGGGACTGAGGAGGCCTCCCGACCAGGCTTGAGCGTGGAATCGGGCGATGCTCAGATGCGCCCCTTCCAGCGTTTCGGGTTTCGAGCGAGGTGCATTACGGCGAGAACGACGATGACGTCCGGCTCAACCAGGTAGAACACGCCGTACGGAAAGCGACGAGTCAGCCCGCGCCTGACCTGCTTGTGGATCAGGGCGTATTCCTCGGGATACTCCGAGACACACGAGAGTACGCGGTCGACTTCGAAGAGGAAGTCGTCGGCCAGGCCTGCCGCCTGGCCCGAGTACCACGAGTACGCTTCCGAGAGGTCGCTTTGCGCCTCTGGGCGAATGCGGACGTGAAGTGTCATTTCCGGCGCCGGATCCTCTTCTTCACTTCGCTCCAGAGCGAGCCCGCGCCAGGATCCCGTCGGTAGGACTCCAGTCGGCGATCGAGCTCCTCCCCTTGTTCCTCGGTGATTCGGACCGAGTTCGGCGCCGCCGCGATGCTGTCCCATAGCGCCTGGGCGATCCGGAGCCTTTCGGCGACGCTGAGAGCCAGCAGCTCCGACATCTGTTTCTTGCTCATGAGCGCATTGTATCCGCGCGATCAGACCGGATGAAGGGCCGCTACTTCCCGCCGACGGACTTCCCCGGGTCGTGCTTGACGAGGACGAGCTCCTTGTCCGCGGAGACGCCGCCGCCCACGTCGGCGCGCTTGGCGATCTTCACGATGCCGACGCCCTTCGCGTACCAGACGATCCGCTCGGTCTTCACGCCGCCGCCGACGTTGACGCGCGAGGTCACCTTGCGGCACTTGAATGTGCCCGCGGGGACCTCGATCTCCTCCTCCGCCTTCTCGATCTTCGAACTGACGGTGATTCCGCCTCCCTCGCCGGCGATCTCGACCTCGCACTCCGTCTTGTCGAAGTCGGCCGGCAGCACCCACAGCTCGTCCGCGTCCGACTTCGCGACGACGACGCCCGTTACGCCGCCCTGGACCCAGATCCGCCCGCTCGGGGGGTCCTCTCCCTCACCGTCCCAGGCGAGGATCCAGGCGTCGACGTCGCCGACCTTCTCGAGCTTCACGCACGAGCAGGTCGCCGTCCCCTCTTTCTTCGCGGAGACGAACCCCGCGACCTTGGCGACCTTCCGGATCTCGTAGGTCCACGTGGCCCCCTCGGCGAGCGGCAGGTACGACTCCTCCGCGCGGGACGGGACGGCGGCCAGCAGGAGCAGGGCGAACGACGTCAGGACCGGCCTCATGGGTTCCTCCCTCGTTGACGACTCGGAAAGCGCGAACAGGGTAGCACTCCTCCCCGGCGGGGCCAAGTTTCCTCCGCGCTCAAGAACCGGTCCCCCGCTTGTCGATGCCACCCGAGGCGATTCCGTGCATCGAATTGGAGAAAGCCATGTTCCGAAGGATCCTCGCCGGGCTCCTCGCAACGGCCCTCGCCGTACCGTCCCTCGCGCTCGCGGAGGGCTGCGGACAGTGCGAAGAAGAGGCTTGCCCCCGCTTCTCGTTGCGTCTCGAGGCCATCGGCCTGAAGCGCAGCACGCCGGAGGACCGCGTCCTTGCCACCGAGCAGGCCGCCGGCGGGCTGCCTCCCTCGGCGACCGTGCTCGACGCCACGGACTTCGGGCAGGAGTTCGAGTACGGCGGGCGCCTTGCGCTCGGCTACCGGATGAGCCACACGATGTCGCTCGAGCTGGCGGCCTATGGCACGACCCCGTCCGAGCAGAACAAGAGCCGGAACGGCGCCGACACCCTCGACACGCCCTTCGCGGTCAACGGAATCACGAACAACCTGGCCCTGCCCGTCGGCTTCCAGGGAGCGAGCGACTTCCAGCGGAACGAGTTCGTCGAGGTCGGATTCGATTCGAGCACGTGGTCGGTCGAGACGAACATGTGGAACGAGCTCTGCGCGCCGCACTCGAGCATCTGTGCGCGCGTCGGCGGAGGCCTCCGGTTCATCGAGCTGGACGAGGACCTCGACTACTTCGTCGACGACGCGGTGGCCGGAGCGGGAGATGACTCCTCGTTCACCGTCGACAACATGCTCAAGAACCGCCTGTTCGGCCTCCAGGTCGGCGGCGGCGTCTGGGCGCACCCGACGCACACGCTCGCCATCGGGGTGGAGGCGAAGGTCGGCGCCTACGCGAACTGGATGGAGCGCGACTCGAACCTCGTCCGCGGCGACGGCCTCGTCGGCGTCGACGAGGAGGGCAGCGCGATCGGCTTCGCGACCGTCTTCGAAGTGTCCGCCGAGACGCGGTGGGACATCACCCCGAACATCGGCCTGGTCGCGGGGTACCGCTTCGTGCAGGTGAACGGCGCGGCGCTGGCCACCGAGAACCTGCAGTTCAACCTGTCCGACACGGGCGAGTACCAGGACATCCGCGACGACGGCTCCGTCTACTGGCACGGACCGTTCGTCGGCGCCGAGGTCCGCTTCTAGAGCCTTGCCGCGGGGGCCCCCCCCCCCCCCGGGGCCCCCCCCCAGGACCCCCCCACCCCCCCCCGGGGGCCGGGGAGCCCCCCCCCCCCCCCCCCGC
>CAZYRM010000426.1:0-3688 GCA_964649705.1 uncultured Planctomycetia bacterium | reverse complement strand
GTTCCGACGACGAGGACGGTCATCAATACGCCAGCTTCGCCAGACGGCTCACCGCCTCCTGGATCCGCGCCTCGTCGCTCGTGAGCGAGACGCGGAAGAACCCCTCGCCGCTCGGCCCGAACCCGACGCCGGGCGTCGTCACGACGTGGCCCTCCTCCAGCAGCCGTCGGCAGAACTCGATCGACCCCGTCCCCTTCGGGACCGGGGTCCAGACGTAGAACGTCGCCTTCATCGGCTCCACGGGCCAGCCGGCCTTCCGCATCCCCTCGACGAAGAGGTCCCGGCGCCGCTGGTAGACCTTTCGCAGCGCCACCTGGTCCTCGTCCGCCTTCTCGAGGGCAGCCACGGCCGCCTTCTGGATCGCCGAGAAGACGCCGCTGTCGAGGTTCGTCTTGAGGTCGCCGAGCGCCGAGACCACCTCCGGGTTCCCCGCGACCCAGCCGACCCGCCAGCCCGCCATGTTGTACGTCTTCGTCAGCGAGTGGAACTCGACGCCGACCTCCTTCGCCCCGTCGAACTGCAGGAACAGCGGCGGCTTCTGGTCGTACCACATCTCGCTGTAGGCCGCGTCGTGGACGACGAGCAGGTTGTGCTTCCGGGCGAAGTCGATCACCTTGCGGTAGAACGACTCCGGGGCCACCGCGCCCGTCGGGTTGTTCGGGTAGTTGACGTAGAGGATCCTCGCCCGCTTGAGGACCTGCGGGTCGATCGCGTCGAGGTCGGGGAGGAAGCCGTTCTCGCGGCGGAGCGGCAGGAAGTACGGCACGCCGCCGGCGAACTCCGTGCCCGAGCGGTACGGCGGGTAGCCCGGATCGGGGATGAGGGCCACGTCGCCGGGGTTGAGGACGGCGAGCGGGAGGTGGCCGATCCCCTCCTTGCTCCCGATCACGGGGCGGATCTCGCGCTCGGGGTCGACCTTCGCGCCGGCGCGGCGCTGGTACCACCGCGAGACGGCCTCGCGGAACTCGGGGAGGCCGTTGTCAGGCGGGTACGAGTGGACGCCCGGCTCGTCCAGCGCGGCCTTGAGCGCGTCGCGCACGACCTTGAAGGCGGGCAGGTCCGGGTCGCCGACGCCCAGGTTGACGAGGTCCTTCCCCTGCTTGATCAGCTCCCGCTTCCTGCGGTCGATCTCGGCGAAGAGATACGGCGGGAGGCGCCTCAGGCGCTCAGCGCGTTCGAAAGGCATGGCGGCACCTTAACGCAACAACCCCGGCCGCGAAGCCGGGGTCGTCGAACTGGACTTCGCGAAACTCTACCGCTTCGAGAACTGCACTCCCCTGCGCGCGCCGCGGAGGCCGTACTTCTTGCGCTCCTTCATGCGCCCGTCGCGGGTGAGGAGGCCGTCCTCGCGGAGGCGCGGCTCGAGGACCGGCTCGGCGAGCAGGAGCGCGCGGGCGATCCCAAGGACGATCGCGCCCGCCTGCCCGGACTTCCCGCCGCCCTGGACGTTCGCGATCACGTCGTAGCGCTGCTGCGACTTCGTCGAGAGGAGCGGTCCGAGGACGGTGATGCGGTCCTGCTCGGCGAAGAAGTACTTCTCGAACGCCTCGTCGTTCACGACGATCTTTCCGCTGCCCTTCCGGACGCGGACGCGGGCGATCGCCGACTTCCGGCGGCCGGTGCCCCAGTACTGCTGGACGTGCTGGACGGGTGCTGCGATTTCGTCGGCCATCGTTTCCCTTCCTCGTGGCGAGGGGCGACGGGGTGCCCGCGAAGCGGGCCGTGTCGCCCCTACATGCTGATGGTGACCTTCTCGGGCTTCTGGGCGACGTGCGGGTGCTCGGTCCCCTTGTACACGTGCAGCTTCTTGATCATCTGCCGGCCGATCCGCGTGTAGGGGACCATCCGCTTGATGGCGAGGTACACGACGCGGTCCGGGTGCTTCGCGAACATGACGTTGAAAGGGACGACCCTCCGCCCGTGCGGGAAGCCGGAGAAGCGCTGGTACTCCTTCTCCTCCGCCTTCTTGCCGGACAGCTTCACCTTCTCGGCGTTCACGACGACGACGAAGTCGCCGGAGTCCATGTGCGGGACGTAGGTCGGCTTGTGCTTCCCTTGCAGGATCGTGGCGACACGGGTCGCCATGCGCCCGAGCGTGAGCCCGTCCGCATCGACGAGGACCCACTTCCGTCGGGCCTCGATCTCCTTCTGGGTCGGCTGATAGGTGCCCATTCCCTGCATCCTTATGGTTCGAGGGAGGCAACATCATAAGGTCGCCGAGGACGCAGTCAAGCGGAATCCGGGCCCCCGCCGGGCGGATGGTGGAATCACATCTTGACCCCCGATCCGGGCGGTGATACACGGATAGACAGCGGGGTCCGCCACCCCCCATGGCGGAGGGGACGCCATGAGAGAGTTGACAGCGGACGCCCGGGATCCGTCCACGGCCGGGGCGGCGGAGAGCCACCCCGCGGACGGCACGTTCATCGGGGCGAGCCCGGCGTTTCAGACGGTCCTGCACACGATCGACCGCGTCGGCCCGGCCGACAGCGCTACGCTCGTCATCGGGGAGACCGGCGTCGGGAAAGAGGTCGCCGCGCGCCTCCTCCACACCCGCAGCCCGCGCCGGGACCGCCCGTTCGTCGTCGTCGACTGCGCCACCCTCCACGAGCACCTCCTCCAGAGCGAGTTGTTCGGCCACGAGAAGGGGGCCTTCACCGGGGCGGCGACGCGCAAGCCGGGCCTCTTCGAAGTCGCCCACGGGGGCACCCTCTTCCTCGACGAGGTCGGCGAAACCAGCCTCGACGTGCAGGCGAAACTCCTGCGGGTCCTGGAGTCGAGCCACTTCCGACGGCTCGGCGGAACCCGCGAGATCGGCGTCGACGTGCGGGTGATCTCCGCGACGAACCGCGACCTCTGGGAGGCGACGCGCACGGGGAGGTTCCGTGAGGACCTCCTCTTCCGCCTCTCCACCCTGACGGTCCGGATCCCCCCGCTCCGCGAGCGCCCCGAGGACATCGCGGTCCTCGTCGACCACTTCACCCGGAGGATCAACCACCGCCTCTCGCTCCAGCGGGAGTTCAGCGCGGACGCCCTCGCCTGCCTCGCCCGCTACCCCTGGCCGGGGAACGTCCGAGAGCTGGCGCACGTCGTCGAGCAGGTCATCGTCCTCTCGGACCGCGCGGTGATCGAGCCGCCGGACCTCTCGGCCGCCGTGAGGCTGGGCGGGGTGCCGACCCGGACATCCGAGGTCAAGGACGCATGGCTCCCCCTCCGGGAGATCGAGCGGCGCCACGTCCTCCTGGTCGTCGAGCACACGAAGGGGAACCGCTCTCTGGCCGCGCGCATCCTGGGGGTCAGCACGCGGAACCTCTATCGGCTCCTGAAGAAGTACGGCTGGTCCGCCCGAGTGCGTCGTGTCCCGGCCGCCCTCACGACGGTTGCGACGGAATCGTCAGCACTCCAGGACAAGTTGTCCGACGCCGCGACTCCGCCGCTCGCAAGCAGTTGCAACCAGAGCGGGGGTCGGGGGACGGACAATCCGTCGTCGTTCCCTTAAGGTGCCCGGAGCCCCTCTCCCCAACCCGTTGAGGGCTCGGGTCCGGGGGAAAGGGGGGTCCTGGCAGGGCGGTTGCGCCACAGTTTCGTGGACGGCAGTTCAGAGGCAGAGGGGAGGGGTAGCATGTACGGAATCATTGTCTGCGGGCTCATGCTCTTCCTGTTCGGGTCCGCATTCCTCATCGTCTGG
>CAZYRM010000425.1:0-3703 GCA_964649705.1 uncultured Planctomycetia bacterium | reverse complement strand
GAGGACCGCGACGAACTCTTCCCCCATCGACCTACCTTAACTGGAGCAGCGTGCGGATTAAAGCACGCGCGTGCGCTCAAGTAAAGCCGGACGTGTCCGGTTGACGTCTTGCGGCGGAGGGGGCTATCCTCATCCCATGGCCGAGGAAACCAGGGAGACCCGCAAGGACGGGTCGCCTAGCGAGATGGAGCGGACCGTCGTCATCGGACAGCCCTCCGAGGCCGTGACGCTCCCGACGCGCCCCCCCGGGCCGCTCCCCAACGTCCCCAGGCAGCTCGGCGCCTACGACCTGGTCGAACAGCTCGGCCAGGGAGGGATGGGCGTCGTCTTCCGCGCCGTCCACCGGACGCTCGGGACGCCGTGCGCCGTGAAGGTGCTGATCGCCGGCGAGCACGCCTCCGCCGAGTCGATCGCGCGGTTCCAACGGGAAGCCGCCGCTGTCGCGAGGATGGGGAAGCACCCCAATATCGTCACCGTGTTCGACCTCGGCCAGGAGGGCTCGCTCGCCTACTACGCGATGGAGCTGGTTGACGGGAAGTCGCTTCGCGCGGCGCTCGAGGCCGGCCCCTGGGCGCCCGCGGCCTCGGCATCGATGGTTGAGAAGGTCGCCCGTGCGCTCCACTTCGCCCACGAGCACGGGATCGTCCACCGCGACATGAAACCCGAGAACGTCGTCGTGAGAGCGGACGGAGAGCCGCAGGTGATGGACTTCGGACTCGCGAAGGACGTGCGCTCGGGCGCGTCGCTCACCGTCACCGGGCAGGTCTTCGGGACGCCGAACTACATGGCTCCGGAGCAGGCGCGCGGACGACACGACGAGTGCGACGCCCGCACGGACGTCTACGCCCTGGGCGCGATGCTGTACGAGATGCTCACGCGGAAGCCGCCCCACCCGGACGAATCGGCGATGGATGTCCTGGAGCACGTCGTGCGGGGCGAGGTCGTGCGCCCGAGCCGGCTCACGAGCGTTCCGCGGGACCTCGAGACGGTCACGATGAAGTGCCTGGAGGCGGCCCCGTCGGGCCGCTATCCGACCGCGCAGGCGCTCGCCGAGGACCTCGCGCGCTTCCGTCGCGGTGAGCCGGTCACGGCGCGGCCGGTGGGCTGGGTCGAGAGGCTGGTCCGGCGCGCGCGCCGCAACCCGCTCGTGAGCGGCCTGGCGGCGGCCCTCGTCCTCGCCGCGGCGACGGGCGCGCTGGTGACGTGGCGCGCGAGCGTGCGCGAGGCGGAGGAGCGGCGGGCGAAGGAGGAGGCCGTCGCTGCGGTCCTGCGGGAGCTCTCGCGCAGCGGAAAGGCGCTCGTGGACGCGGCGCTGGCGCGGCGCGCCCTCGGGGACGTCGCGTCGTGCCGCTCCTACTTCGAGGCCCTGGAGGAGCCCGTTCGGGAGCTGGTCCGCCGGGCCCCGGGGCTCGCGGAACCGTGGTTCCACCGCGGACGGATGCTCCGCGCGCTGCAGCGGAACGACGAGGCGGAAGCGGCCCAGGACCGCGCGATCGCGCTGGCGTCCGCCCCCGACGCGACGCCCGGGAGCCGTGCCATCCTGCCGCTCGCGCGCTACGAGCGGGGCGTCCTGCGCATGCGTCGCTACAACGTCCTCGTGGGCAGGCGTTGGTACGACCGCTTGCGCGCCCTCGGGGCTCAGGCCGGCCCGGGGGCGACGCCCGAGGAGCCCGAACTCGAGGACCTCGAGGTCGCCTACCCGGAGGTCGTGGCGCTGAGGGAGGCGACGGCGGCGGACCTGCGCGGGGCCTCGGGGACCACGGCGAGCGCCCTCCTCGCCGCGCTCGAGCGACGGGACGATGCCGGGGATCGGCTCCAGAAGGCCGTCGAGGCGGACCGCTGGCTCACCGAGGGGTACCAGGCGCTCGCGTGGATCGCGGTGGGGAACGGGGACTGGAAGTCCGCCGCGCTCTGGTACGGACGGGGTCGCGAGGCGGACCGGGGATACGTGCCGCACGCCTCGGGGCGCGCCCAGGCGCTCTACCAGCTCGCATGCGTCCGTGCCCGCCACGGAGAGGACGCCGCGGCGACGCGCAGGGAGGCGATCGAGGCCGCTGAGTCGGCGATCGCCCTCGACGCGCGCTGCGTGATGGCGTGGCTCATCAAGACGATGGCGATCCACGACGAGGCCCAGGCCCTCCTCGCCACGGGGAAGGACCCGATGCCGGCGCTCGAGGAGGCGCTCGTCGCGGCGAAGCATGCCGTGGAGGTGGCCCTGCCCGAGGACGGCGCGGAGGTGAACCTGGGCGCCGTGCTCGTCGCGATGGCCTCGGCGCGCCAGGCGAAGGGCGAAGACCCGGCCCCCGACCTCGCGGGCGCCATCGAGGCCTTCGAGGAGGCCGTCGCGACGGAGCCGACGTCGGATCTGGCGGCCTACAACCTGGCCCTCGCGCACCACCGCCTGGGGGACCTCAGGCGCGGTCGAGGCGAGGACGGCCGGGCGGAGATCGGGGAGGCGATGGCGGGGTACGAGCGGGCGCTCGCGATCAACCCGCGATACGCGCAGGCCGCGAACAACCTGGCCGCACTTCGCAAGGCGGCCGGCGACGCGAAGCGGGCGCGCGGAGAGGACCCCACGGCCGAGTACGACGCCGCGATCGAGGGGTTTCGGCGAGCGACGTCGATCCGCCCGAGCCTCGTCGAGGCGGTCATCGGGGAGGCGTGGGTGCTTCAGGCGAAGGGGGACCACGCGGACGCCCTCGGAAGGGACCCGCGGGAGTTCTACGCGCAGGCGATCGGGCGGCTCGACGAGGCGATCCGCGCCCGTCCCGATTTCACGGGCGCGCACCTGAACCGCGCGGCGGCCCGCATCCTCCTGGGGCAGGCGAGGGAGGACCGGGGGGAGTCGCCCGAGGACGACTTCGACCGGGCGATCGAGGGATACCGCGCGGCGCTGAGGATCAACGCGCGGTATGCCTCGGCGCAGCGAGGCCTGGCGACGGCGCTGGTGTCCCGCGCGCGTCTGCTGGCGCCCGCGACCGGGGACGCGGACGAGACCTCGCGGCGCCGCGACGAGGCGTTTCGCCTGATCGAGGAGTCCCTCCGCGTCTCCCCCGAGGCGGCCGCGCCGCTCCTGGCTCACCCGGCGTACGAGCCTCTCCACGACGACCCGCGGTGGAAGCCGGTCGGAGAGCGGATCGGGAGGTGAGCGCGGGACCGACACGATGAACCGCTCAGGTCGGCTGGCGGAGCCGCGGCGGTTCGTGTAGGATCCGCACGCGGAGTCCGACGGGCGCCCGAGCATGTCTCCCCACATCGCGTTTCCGCTGATCCTGTGGTCCGGGTTCGTCGCGGGGTCGATCCACGTCCTCACGGGCCCCGACCACATCGCGGCGCTGCTCCCCCTCTCCGTCGGCAAGCGGGCGAGGGCGTGGGCCCTCGGGGCGCGCTGGGGGATCGGGCACAGCGCGGGCGTGCTCGTCATCGCGGTCGTGGCCATCCTCCTGCGCCACTCGATGGACCTCCAGCTCGTGAGCGCGTGGTCGGAGCGCCTCGTCGGCGTGATGTTGATTGCCATCGGCGGCTGGGGCATGCGCCAGGCACTCCGCGACCGGCTCCACGCCCACGGGCATAGTCACGGGGACGGCCCGCACGAGCACCTGCATGCTCACGCGCACGACGGGCACGAGGTCCCCGCGGGCGGCGAGCCTCCCCTCCCCCACGCCCACCGCCACACGGCGTTCTTCGCGGGGATCCTCCACGG